>JBNJDT010000047.1:0-11332 GCA_051745145.1 Elusimicrobiota bacterium | reverse complement strand
ATGATTATGCCGAAGCAGTTACAGTTGACAGTGAGGATAATATTATTGTTACCGGATATACTGATAACGGGCCAGATTATTATTATTTCACTATAAAATATAGTTCAGGCCTGACAACAGTTAAATCATCTGCGACCTATGCAAATGCAGCCGGCAATAATGATCAGGCCCATTCAGTTACAGTTGACAGTGAAGATAATATTATTATTACCGGATATAGTAACAACGGGACAAATGCTGATTTTTTTACCATAAAATATGATTCCGATTTAGTAGAAATATCATCGGTAAGCTATAACGGAGGGGATGTTGATGAAGCTCAAGCCGTTACAGTTGACAGCGAAAATAATATTATTGTCACCGGAAGAAGGTATGACGGGACATATGATGATTTTTTTACCATAAAATATGATTCTGATTTAGTAAAAATATCATCGGCAAGCTATGACGGGGGAGATGATGATGTAGCTTATGCAGTTGCAGTTGACAGCCAGGATAATATTTTTGCTGCCGGGAAAAGCAAAAATGAAGATGATGATTATTTAGTTATAAAATATATCGCGTCGCCGGAAATATCAGCGGTTTCGCCGTCTTCCGGCAGGCAGGGGGAGTCAGTGGATTTAACAGTTACTGGGATAAATTTTTATGAGGGCTCCGAAGTTAACTTCAGCGGCAGCGGCATATCCGTAAACTCCAGCGTTGTCTCCGGCAATAACTCCATAGCGGCAAATATATCGATAGCGGAAAACGCAAGTTTAGGGTTAAGGGATATAACCGTATCAAATGCTCCAGGTTCCACAGCTTTAAAAACCGGGGTCTTTGAAGTTAAAATTGCAGAAGGGAATATGGAACTTACAGCCGGGGACGTTAAAGTTCAGGGGGGTGATAACGGTTATGTAAATCCGGCTATAGGGGAAAAGGCAAAAATACATTTTAACCCGAAAGATTCAGGTACGGTTCGGGTTAAAATATATACCCCCAGAGGACAGCTTGTCTGGAAAGAAAAAAAGAGAGTCAGCATCGGACCGGACTATATGGAGTGGAACTGCAAAAATATAAATAGCAGTAGTGTTTCTTCGGGAGTATATATAATTTATATTACAGGCCCGGGGATAGAAAAAACTAAAAAAGTTGCGGTAGTAAAATAAGGGGCGATGATGAAAAAATTAATAATAACCGGTATGTTTTCAGTTTTTACGGCCGTAAATATATATGCTTCAGGGCCCGGGATTTCGGGAGGGGAGATTGTTCTTGAAGGGTTATCGGCAAGGATGAAGGGGCTTGCCCAGGCGGGCGTGGCCTTAAACGGCACCGGGGATATTATGCTTAACAATCCGGCCGGCATTTATAATTTGACCGGGCAGGAAGTAGTTTTTATGTATCGCCGGGGTTTTGCCGGGGAAACTTATGGCGGCGGAGTTTATACCCGTAATTTTAAGGATGTGAATTCCGGAGTGGCCCTACAGTATTATTCTACCGGCAAGATAGAACTGTATGATACTTCGGATAACCGTATCCTAAAGACCGGTCAGAAGGATGTTGCCCTGACTGCGGGGCTCTCTAAAATATTTTACGGGTATCCTGTGGGTATCAATTTAAAAATTATAACAAGTGAAGTATTCGGAAATAATGCCACCGCTTTTGCGGTGGATATGGGAATGCAATATCCGGAAATATTTAAAGGAGTAAGCGGAGGCCTGGCGATAAGAAATTTGGGGACAGAACTTAAATATATAAGTGACGGCGATAAATTGCCGTTAAATGCGGCCGCGGGAATTTCTTACTCAAGAGATATATATGACGGGTATCTAAATACCGGTTTGGAAGTACCGTATTTTTTCAGTGAAAATCAGTTTTTTGCTCTTATGGGCGTTGAATACAGTTACTGCGGGGTAGGTGAGGCGCGATTGGGTTACCGGATAAATATATCAGCCCCCGATACTGATGACAGCAATTTACAGATAGGTATGGGAGTTAACTGGCAGCGGTATAGATTTGACTATTCAATGGGAATATCTAAAGCTTTGAAGTCTCCCCATAATATATCAGTTAAAACCAGTTTTTGATTGAATTGAGAAGAAAAAGTAAAAGTCAAAAATATACTAAAATTTCCAGTTAACAAAAACCATCAGCGGAGAAATTTCGCCGGGCAGATTCATTAAAATTTTACTTTCGGTAATTATATTTATCATTCCTACCTGCAGGCCTGATTCGACAGTTTTTGCATAGTTAATAAATCCCCACTGTATTCCGTGTAAACGGTTGGCGTAGTTTATTGTGCCGCTCTGTAAACCTTTTACATTGCCTTCAGTGTAATTTAAAAAGCCCGCCTGCCAGCCGGTAAATTCATTAGTTGTATAATTTGCCAGACCCCAGTGTATACCTCTGTAGCTATCAGCATAGTTAAGATAAGCAAGACTTATTCCGGAACTTTTGCCGGTTGAGCCCTGGGCAATTCCTATGGCCAGAGCGTTTTGGGGGTTTTCTCCCCATAGCCCGAGTGATAGTCCTTTGATTGTTTCGTTGCTGTCATGGATGGCAATATCAGGTGTTAGACTTAACTGAAGGGGACTGCTGGCCAGAGCTTTTGCGCTGATACCGAGAGATATAATAAAAGCCGTAATTAGAAATTTTTTAATCATATAAATACTCCTTAGAGGGTGAATTTTTTTTACATATCCTTATCTGTGTATATACCAATATCAGTATTCTATATATTTTTAAATCAATAATCAATTGATATAGAAGGAGAAAGTACTGTAAATTTTAGGTTTAAATGCTGATACTTACGGACATCCTATAATAAAATTGAAAAATTAGTAATATAATAAAAAGAGGGTTTAAAAATAAAAATGTTAAATATATTATGACTAAAAAATCAAAAAACGATAAATTTATAAATAGGATTGCGTGGTTATTTTTGGTGTTAAGCAGTTTTTCGGCTTTAGGGGGCATTCTTAAAATTATTACTATTAATTTTGCGTCACCTTTTAATGAGATGCAGAGAATATGGCAGGCACCTTCAATATTGGGGCAGCTGCCTGAATTCAGCCGGTTTTTTATTAATAATATGCAGGTAATTATGATTATTTTTTTGTTAAGTTCCGTACTCATGGTTATTAGTTCAATTGGAGTATTGAGAAGAAAAAACTGGGCCCGGGTAATTTTTATAATTTTGTTGGTTATTGTCATAATCCAGTCGATAGGCGGTCTGTTGCTTCAGAGTTATTTATTAACAAAAATGCCCTTTTCAAGTTATGGGATTCATCTTCCCAATTTTAAAAGTGTAGTAACTACCATAAGAGCTGTCTCTATATTTTTTGGAGTGATAGTTACGGTTTTTTTAGGGAACATAATAAGAAGATTTATGTCAACGGAGATCAAAAGTAAATTTTTAACTGAAGAAAGTCTCAAAACTGAGGAAACATAAAGATCACCGTAAGGAATAGGAAATTGAATATGATTTACAATCTTGCCTGGATATACGAATAGTTGTAAACCCTAAAAAAATGCATAGAATAAAATAAAATTTAATAGGGTAAAAGGTATTTGTGAGGTTAAGATTGTAAAAAAAGAGAATAAGGGAGAATGAGTGATTATGAAAGCATTAATTATTTTTAACAGACAGCCGTATGACAGTACAGATGTAACCTGGAACGGTCTCCGTCTTGCCGGTAAGCTCAAGGAGATGGAGCAGGATATCAGAATATTTCTTATGAATGATTCTGTTGATATGGCAAGGGAAGAGTGCACGCCGCCCGAAGAATACGACCAGGATCTTTCAGAGATGTTGAAAGATTTAATAAAAGAAGGAGTACCTGTTAAAGTCTGCGGAACCTGCATGGCCCGCTGCGGAATTTATAAGAACAGACCGTATTTTGAAGGCGCCGAAAAGTCAACAATGCAGGCGTTGTCCGAATGGGTAATTGACAGCGACAAAGTTATTTCATTCTAACGGATGAAGAAAATTGCCGTCATCGGGCCCGAAAGTTCCGGAAAAAGCACTTTAACCCGAAGGCTGGCTGATTATTTTGAAGAACCATTTGCCCCCGAGTACGGCCGAAAATATTTAGAAGAAAACGGTCCGGATTACCAAAAATCAGATCTGCTTTCTATCAGTAAAGGCATGGTGGATTTGGAAGATAGAAAGGCAAAACTTGCTGAGGAATTTTTATTCTGCGATACGGATCTTATTATGATGAAAGTCTGGTATGAAGTAAAATACGGTGAGTGTCACCCGTGGGTACTGGGCCGGCTTAAACGGGAGCCTTATGATTTTTATCTGCTTTGCAGACCCGATTTACCCTGGGAGGAAGACCCGGTGCGGGAAAACCCTGAAATGAGAGAAAAACTTTTTGGACGTTATAAACGGGAATTGGAAAATTACGGATTTAAATATAAAATAATAAAATGCCAGAGAGATATTACTGAAATAGCTTCTTTAATCCAGAATATATAATATAATAAAAATTAAGATTAAAAACTAAAGGAAGTATAAAATGATAAAATATAAGCAGTTAGATAACGCAAGAAAGAAACTGGGATTGTCAAAGAGGGCGTCTCTTGAAGAAATAAAGAAAAAGTTTAAAAAACTTTCTTTGAAATACCATCCCGACAGGTGCGAGGAAGAACGCAAGGAGGAATGTAAAGAAAAATTTCAGGAAATTAATGAGGCGTACAAGATTCTCCGGGATTACGGTTTCTCTTATAAAATATCTTTTAAAGAGAAAGATTTTAAAGAAAATTCCCCGGACGGAGCCTACAAAAGACATTTTGACCGGTTTTACAAAGACCTGTTCTAAACTGGATTATGAAAAATTTATTTAACAGGTACTGGAAGGAATACGATAAATGGTATGAAAAAAACAGGCCTGCTTATCTTTCGGAAATTAAAGCTATAAAAAAAGTATTTCCTGCCGGCGGCAAAGGGTTGGAGATCGGCGTGGGAACCGGCAGGTTCGCTTCCGCCTTAGGTATAAAACACGGAATAGATCCTTCAAAGAAGATGATAGCTATAGCTAAAAAAAGAGATATTAAAGCTGTAAAGGGCTACGGAGAAAATCTGCCTTATAAAAACTCGGAATTTGACTATGTGTTGATAATAAATACGCTCTGTTTTGCTAAAAACCCCGAAGCTATTGTAAAAGAAACAGGCAGGGTCTTAAAAGAAGGGGGCACCTGCATTATAGGGATATTAGATAAAAACAGTTTCCTGGGAGAATTTTACATGAAACAGGACAGCCCGTTTTACAAAGATATAAATCTATTTTCAGTAAAAGAGGTAATTGGTTTATTAAAGTCCTGTAATTTTGAACAATCCGACATTTACCAGACTGTTTTTGATTATCCGTCTAATATAAAAAGTATTCAAAAACCCGAAAAAGGCTATGGTAAAGGGGGGTTCGTGGTTTGCTCATTTACCAAACTGTAAATAAAAAATTAATTTCCAAAAATATATATTTGACACCGCAAGAAAATTCTGCTATTATGTTAGTGAACTATAACAAACATTATGGAAAAATTTACTAAAAGACAAAATCAAATAATAGAGGCGGCCATGAAGCTGATAGGCGATGGCGGTATTCAGGAACTTACTATGAACAATATAGGGGAGGAGATAGGTGTAACCGAACCGGCTATATACAGGCATTTTGACAGTAAACTGGATATCTTACTGGGGATCATGGATAAGTTTGAAAATAATATGAACAAATTGTTCGATAAACTCCAGACCTCTGAAAAAAGCAATGTGGAAAAAATTAAAGAATTCTACAAATTTCACCTTAAAAATTTTATGGAGAAACCCTATATGGCCGCAGTACTGTTTTCGGAAGATATTTTCAGGGATGACAAAAGCCTCTCTGAAAGAGTGTATAAAATTATGCAGAAAAACCAGAAAAATATATTAGATATAATAAAAGATGCAGAAAAAAAGGGGGAGATAAAAGGAAATATCCCCCCCGAGCAGATGGTGCTTTTAATAATGGGTCCTCTTAGACTTCTGGTAAAAAAGTGGAAACTTTCAGGACACAGTTTTAACCTGGTTAAGCGAGGG
Source organism: Elusimicrobiota bacterium (assembly GCA_051745145.1). Classification (GTDB taxonomy): domain Bacteria; phylum CG03; class SLGR01; order SLGR01; family JAGXOG01; genus CAYZAK01. Next base: position 5,277 of record JBNJDT010000047.1, on the reverse strand, counting down.
GATATTCTCTGTAATAATTTATTAAAAGCTATAGGGGAATAAAAAAAATTTTTAATAGAAGGGGTTAGTTAATAATAACAAACATGAAATTTTTAACAGATAAAGCAATTAAATATTCAAAAACGGTACTGGTTATGATTCTGGTAGTAACCGGGTTATTTATGTATGCCATCAAGAAAAATACCAGGATGGAGACGGACCTGGATAAATATATGCCTCAGGAACATCCCGCTTTTGTATACAGCGATAAAGCCGAAGAGTGGTTTAATATTAAGGACGGCATTATTTTTGCCGTGGAAAATAAGGACGGAATTTATAATTCCGGAACTCTGAAAAAGATAAAAGATATTACCAAAGATCTTCAGAAGATGGAAGAGATTCAAAAGGACGACGTAACTTCCCTGTATACCGCGGAAAATATTATCGGTACGGAAATGGGGCTTGAAGTCAAATCTTTTTACGATAAAATCCCTGAATCAGAAGAAAAGCTGGAAAAGATAAATGAAAATGTAAAAAATAACGAGATGGTCCAGGGCCGGATACTTGCCGGTAATGAACAGGTGACTTTGATTATAGCCGAGATCGGAGATGACGTTTTCTCCCAGGAGTTTTATCACCGCCTTCTGGAATTAGCCGATAGCTACGAGGGACCGGAGAACCTTTACGTTGCCGGTCGGCCGGTGGTAGAGGGGACTATGGCTTATCTGGGACCCCGGGATATGAAACGGATGGTCCCCATAGTAATAGGAGTGATAATCCTTGTCTTATGGCTTACCCTGCGCAGCGTTAAAGGTACGGTCTTTACCCTGCTGGTCGTTTTATTCAGTACAATCTGGGCTTTCGGGCTGATGGCTGTCTTTAAGGTGCCCATCTATGCGGTATCCACCATGATTCCGGTAATGCTTATAGCCATAGGCGTGGCCGACGGTATACATCTTTACAGTCACCTGCACCTTTATATGAATAATAACCCGGGAATAGAAAAAATAAAAGCTATAAAAGAGATGTGCTCCACCATGGGTGCCCCGGTAATTATGACTTCTGTTACAACGGCGGTGGGTTTTATATCTCTTTTAACATCCCAGGTGTACCCGGTAAAGTATTTCGGACTTTTTACCGCTTTTGGAGTTATGATGGCCATGGTCTTTTCTCTCTCCCTTATCCCGGCCGGACTTAAAGTTTTCGGTCTGCCGGGCTGGAAAAAGAGGCAAAAAGAGAAAGATACAGAAGAAAAAGGAATATTCTTTAATTCCACGGAATATATTCTCAAGAATAGAAAGAAAATCATAATAGCCGCTCTCCTTATAATAGGCGGATCTATTTACGGAATAACCAGGATGTGGATAGATTCCAGTTTTCTCTCTAAATTCGAGGATGACAGCCGGATAGTCCGGTCCGACAGATTCATCAATAAACATTTCGGGGGAACTTCCAAATTGAATGTCGTACTCCAGGCCCAGGACAAGAATAAATTTAAAGATCCGGAGGTTTTAGACAGGGTATTAGCTCTTCAAAATGACGTTCAGGAAGAAATAGAGCTGGTGGGAAATTCTTTTGGTATTACCGATTACTTAAAAAGAATGAATAAGGTAATGCATGCCGATAAGGAGGAGTACAATAAGATACCCGGATCTCATAATCTTGTGGCCCAGTATCTTCTGCTTTACGAGATGTCCGGTGATCCGGATAATCTATGGCAGGTTGTTGACTATGACTATAAAAAACTTAATTTAACATTTCAGCTGAAAAGCGATAATTCCAGGATTTTAAATAAGGCGATTGCCGCCGTGGAAGAACACGAAGCCACTCTTAAAAAAGACGGGATAGATATAAATTACGCCGGCTCCGGCTATAAAGCACTGGTTTTCACTGATCTCATATTAAAAGGTCAGATTTCAAGTCTTATTATATCCCTGGTCGTAGTAGTCTTGCTTTTATCCTATATGTTTAAAAATTTCAGGGCAGGGTTAATAGGAGCGGTGCCCATAACTATTACCGCGTTTATAAGTTTTGGGGTCATGGGACTTCTTAATATTCCCTTAAGTACGACCACGGCTTTACTCTCCAGTATCGCTATAGGTATAGGAATAGATTACGCGGTCCATTTTCTGGAAAAATACAAGATTTACCTTAACGAAACAAATGACAAACTTCTGTCGGCGAAAAAGACCATGGTTCATTCGGGTAAAGCTATTACTTTTAACGCTATTGTGGTGATAGCCGGATTTTTGGTCTTACTGGCTTCGGTATTTCCCCCTAACCGGCAGCTGGGTGCCCTGGTATCTTTAAATATGTTTACCAGTTTCCTGGGGACGCTGACGGTAATGATGGTTCTTTTGTATACTGCGGATGTTTTTTTAGAAGATAAGAAAAAAGTAAATAAAGAAAAAAAGGAGGAGAAAAATGAGAAATTTTAAGAAAATAGGGGTAATTATATTCAGTTTTGGGGTATTATGCAGCTGGCCGGTTAAAGCCGAAGAAAAAGATTCTTCGAAAGAGGAGAAAGCCGAAAATTTAACCGGACGGGAAATTATAGAAAAAGTGTACAACAGGCCCACGGGTGAAGACCAGATTGCTGACCTGACCATGACTCTAATAAATTCCAGGGGAGATACAAGAGTCAGGGAGATAAAACAGTATTATAAAGATTACGGGGACAGCGAGAAAAAGATAATGTTTTTCATTTCCCCGGCCGATGTCCGCAACACTTCTTTTATGAACTGGAGCTACGACGATCCCGAAAAAGACGATGACCAGTGGATTTACCTGCCTGCCCTCAAGCGGGTAAAAAGAATCTCCAGCGATTCCAGCGACGATTATTTTATGGGTTCGGATTTTACCTACGACGATTTAGGAGATCGGCACCCCGATGAAGATACCCATGAGCTTCTCAGGACAGAAGAAAAAGACGGGGTACAGTATTATGTAGTAAAAAGCACCCCTAAAGAAGATGGGTACATGTATTCAAAGACGGTCACCTGGGTTGTAAAAGACAAATGGATAGGCCAGAAGAAAGAGTTTTACGACGAAGACGGTGAACTTTTGAAAATACTGAATGTTAAAAATTATGAGGAAATAGACGATTACCTGATAATCACCAATACCGTAATGGAAAATATTCAGAAAGACCACAAGACGGAAATGGAGTTTGAAGATGTGGAAATTGATACAGGAGTTTCAGATAACCAGTTTACCGAAAGAATGATGAGGAGGGGGTTATGATAAGTAAAATTTTTAGATATCTGGTAATGGGCAGTTTTGCGGTTGTTATATTTATTAAGCCGGCCCCGGCGGCCGAACAGCCTTATTTTGGAGGATACCTGAGAAATTATACGGGGGTGTTGACCGAAACTTCCGATTATTCGATTATCCAGAATACTTTTGAACTGGATATCCAGCAGTCCCGGGGGGATGTCAGTCTCAGAGTGCAGCCATACGTATATCAGTATCCTGCTGATGGCGGTGGAGAACCGGATTTCGGTCTTCGGCAGGCGTATATGGATCTATACGCCGGTCCCGTGGATTTAAGGATAGGAAAACAGCAGATAATCTGGGGCAAGGCTAACGGGGTTTTTGTTACCGACATTGTCTCGCCGAAAGATTATTCTGAATTTATCCTGCCTGATTTTGAAGAAGTCCGCATCGGAGTAACTTCGGTTAAAGCCGACTACTACAGAGGAAATAAAGTCCTGGAGATGGTCTGGATACCGGATTTTACTTCAAACCGTGCGCCCGCGGAGGATTCTATATGGTACCGGAAGACGCAAACTTTTCCCGTGGAGCCGGATTATGACTATTCAAAAAAAGATATTGAAAACAATCTGGAAAACAGCGAAGTTTTCGCCCGGTTTGCATCCTTAGGTCAGATTCTGGATATGGAGCTTATCGGGGGATACATGTGGGAGGATTCTCCTACCCTGCATGTAGAAAAGACAAAAAATCCGTCTACAGGTAAAATTAGTGATATTACAGTTACTCCCGAGCATCACCGCCTGGATGTTTACGGCGGAAGTTTAAGCTCGGACATCAGCGGATATGTTTTGACCGCAGAAGGAGCGTATTACAGCGGCGACTATTTTTCAACTGAAGATCCACAGGATACAGACAGTGTAACAGAAAAGGATTATCTCCATTATATGGCCGGAGTAAGTAAAAAACTGGGCGATTACGATGTGAACTTTCAGTACATACAGGAGTATATTGTGGATTATAATGATCATATTAAAGACGATGAGTTTACGGATACGGCTACTTTTATGGTAAACCGGGATTTTTTAAATAATAAGCTGCTGGCAGAATTTTTTGTCTATTACGGAGTGAATACCGAGGATTTTCTTTTGCGTCCCAAACTAAACTACGAATTTGAAGACGGATACGAAATTATAGCCGGCGCCGACATATTCGGCGGCAACGAGGGAAAATTCGGAGAGTATGACGAGAACGATATGGTTTACACAAAATTCAAATACAGTTTTTAAAGAATAAAGGAGGAAAGAAAAATGATAAACGTACTTAAAGAAATACCTTACAGGAAAGATAAGATGGGAAACAGAGTTGTGGCCGATACCGATGAAGCCCAGATAATGCAGCTGGCTTTAAAACCGGGGCAAAAGGTACCCGAACATAAAGCCAATTCCAATGTTCATATCCTGGTACTTGAAGGAGCTATTACTGCGGATTTTGAAGGAAAAGATAAAGAATATTCAACGGGCTCGCTTATCCCCGTAGATTTTAAGACCCCGATGAGAATAAAAAACAAAGGAGACAAAAAAGCAACTTTTCTGGTAATTAAAACCCCGCACCCTAAAGAAATGAAAAAATAAAAATTGATGGGGTTGACAAATCCGGTAAATGATACTAAGATAGTATCAGATATGCAGTTACTTACAAAAGAAACAGATTATGCAGTGAGAGCCCTGATGTGTATGGCTTCTGAAAAGGAAGCCTACAAAAGCGCCCGGGATATTTCCCGGGAAGAAAATATTCCCTATCAGTTTATAAGAAGAATTTTAAATAAATTAAAAGAGGCGGAATTTGTAAAAACCCGGGAGGGTCCGCGGGGGGGAGTGAAACTCATGCGGCAACCGGATAAGATTAAAGTAATAGATGTTATTGAGACCCTGCAGGGGGATATAAAATTATCTAAATGTATGTTTAAAGATGATATATGTCCCAACAGGTCAAAATGTGTAATCAGAAATCATATTACAGAAATTGAAAAAATGGTAGCCGGAGAGTTTAAAAATATAACAATCGGAAGTTTACTGGAAGAAAAAA
>JBNJDT010000046.1:0-11448 GCA_051745145.1 Elusimicrobiota bacterium | reverse complement strand
AGAAATTTCATGTTCATAACCGGTATTATTATCGGTCTTTTGATAGGTCCAAAGGCCGAATTATTATCCTTTCTTAATCTCCCGGTTCTTATAATTATTATGACCTCTGCAATGATACAGATTAATTTAAAAGATCTTGCAAATATTAAAAGGTCACTGAAACCAGCTCTAAACGGTATATTTCTTAACCATATTGCTGCGGGGATAATAATAATTTCTCTGGGTTACCTATTTTTCCAGGAAGACGGTCTCTGGGCGGGAATTGTGCTTACGGCCGCCTCACCTCCGGGGGTGGGTATAATGCCTTTTAGCGTTATTCTGGGTGGAAATATATTCTATTCTGCCTCCGGGGTTTTTGCGGGTTTTATCTCTTCTGTATTTATTGCTCCCTTGCTGGTTAAATATCTTATCGGCCCCGGAATAGTGGAACCCTCAGCTGTTTTTTCTACCCTGGTAAAATTAATTTTAATTCCCCTTGTTATAAGCAGGATCATAAGATTAACGGGAACTCAGGAGAAAATAAAAAAGTATACCGGACCTATTGTAAATACCGGTTTTTCAATACTCTTTGTAATACTTTTCGGAGTTAACCGACATATGTTTTTTAAAAATATACCGGACTTATTAAAACTGGTATTAATATTTTCTGCCTCGGTATTTGGGCTGGCCATAATAATCAGACTATTTCTTAAAAACAGCAAGGTTTCCGACAGTACTTATACAAGTATAATACTCCTGGCCACTATAAAAAATTCCCTTTTCGGAGCTTCGATAGGTCTTGCCCTTATAGGAACTAAAGCGGCCATGCCCGGAACGGTGCTTACATTTGTGATAATACTTTATCTTCTATTTGTGGAAAAGTTTGTATCCAGATAACTATCTTTTAAATTATTTTATATTTTTAAAAGTACCTTGCAGTATTCTGTCAATTCTCTCTTAAAACTATTATCCATCTCTATTTTTTTGAGTATTTTTTTGGCTTTTGAAAAATTGTCTTTTTTCTCTTTTTCAGATGCTCTTAAAATTTTATTATCCTTATACATTCTGTAAATTTCCAGACAATCATTTTCTGAAAATTCATCTTTTTTCATTAATGCATCGAGTTTTTGGAGCTGATTTTTACTTGCTTTTTTATAGAAAATCCATATAAGATAAGTAACTCTTTTTTTCTTTATATCCTCAAATCTGTACCGGCTATTATTTTCTGTTTCTGTGTCTTCCAGATCATCCTTTATCTGAAAAGCCCGGCCAAGATATAATCCTAATTTTTCCAATTGACGGATCTTTTTGCCTTCATATCCTGCCAGTATAGCACCGGCTGCCAAAGGAGATGAAAAAGTATAAAATCCTGATTTATAATCGTACATTTTTAAAAGCTCTTTTTTGGTAACATCTTTTATAGATTCCATACTGTAAAATAATTCATTTAATTCCCCCAGGCTGGTCTTTGCGGCTGTATCCATAACTTTTCTTAGGGCCCTAAGTATTAAATCCGGTTCTGTTTTTATATCGGTAAATTTTTTTAAACCCAATCCGTACAACATATCCCCTGTTACAATTGCAAAATCTTCACCTTTCTTCCCTCCGCTTTTATCCGGCTCCTTATATTCGTTAAACATATTATGCACAGAAGGTCCCCCGCGGCGGAGATCCGATCGATCTATAATATCATCATGGATCAGCGCGCAGGTATGGAGCAGCTCCAAGCCTGTAGAACACCCGTATATACCTGAAGAAGGATCTCCCCCGTTAGCCAGATACGACATAGTCAATAAAATTGGTCTAACCAGTTTACTTTCCCGATTTAGAAAATCCTTTAAAATAGTATACAGCCGGGGATAATCTTTTTGAAGTTTGTACTCTCTATTAATATTCTTAATATATTTAGAAATTTCTTTCTCTATTATATTTTTAACTTCTTCAATCGATATATATTTCATATAAATCTTCCAAACAATACAGAAAGAACCAAAACCATATTAACGCCTACATATACTTTTAAGGTCATTAAATCAATCCCCCCTATTGCATCCTTTTTTTCTTCTTTTAATACTTTGTTGGCCTTAACTGCATAGGGTAAAAATATAAGTATCAATAGCGTAGTAAGGGGTACTAACCCTGCTAAAGCCAAAAATACCGGCCATGCAAAAGCAGCATATATAAGAAAGGAATATATTATTTTTGCTCTCTTAACTCCTATGATAACCGGAAGAGTTTTCACCGCCGTGGCCCGGTCTTTATCGATATCTCTTATATTATTAGAATTGAGTACCGCCGCAATAAGTATACCCTGGGGAAATGAGGCATAAATAGCCAACTTTGAAATAATACCGGTTAGGGCATAATAAGCCCCGCCCACCAGCATAGGCCCCATAAAAAGAAATATCATTATATCTCCAAAACCCTGGTATTTATATTCCAGCGGCGGGCCGGTATAGGAATAGCCGGCCAATATCCCGGCTATGCAGAATAAAAAGAAAGGAACTCCCCTGTAAAAAGACAATAACACGGCACATCCCAGACATAAAAAAAGGGATATTATAATAAGAATTCTCACTTCCCCGAGAGATACCCGTCCGGATGATAGAAGGTGTACCTCCCCGGTATCAGACGGATTATCTATACCTTTTTTATAGTCATAGTATTCATTTACCAGATTGGTCATAGCATGTACCGATAGAATACCCAGAAAAACAACGGGTAAAAGATACCAGTTAATATCTTTTTTTTGATATATAGCTACCGATACCGATACTAAACCCGGAATTAGAGAGGACAGAAAAAAATTTGCCCGGGATACTTTCAGGTATTTAGTTAATTTATTACTTTCGGTCATATTTTTCCTGTTTTATAATTTTTTTAAGAAGCCTGTTTTCGGGGTCCATACCCCTGGCTTGCTCTATATACTTTTTGTAAAGTTTCGTATTACCTTTTTTGCGATATAACTGAGCAAGTCTCACATAAATATCAGTATTTCTGGGACTCATCTCTTTGGCCCTCAATAAATACTCTTCAGCTTTTTCAATATCTCCCCCTGCTATACCGGGAGCTTCCAGGTAGTAGCTGCCCCAGGCAAATACTACTCCCGGATCATGGGGATTAATCTCTCTTGCATCTTTTAAGTGTCCCCGGGCGGAAAGCCCTCTTGTTATTTTTGAAAATATAAAGGATTCACGGGCTTTTATACCTTTTGCTCCCCCGATTATCAGGTGTGCTCTTATCAGGTTTCCAGTGTCAGCATTTTCCGGGGCCATATCCAGTACTTTATCGGCCGTATCTATAGCTTCATTGTATGAACCCTGCTCAAAACTTATATATGCCCTGCTTATCAGCGCCGGGGCATAACCGGGATTATTGCTTATAATTTCATCGAGTATCTTTTTGCTTTCTTCTTCCCGGTCTCTCCTTCTTTTTATTTCGGCAATCCCCCATCTGGAACCAAAAGACGGTCCTCCTATATCTTCCATTCTCCGGAAAAGTTTTTCCGCCCTCTTATCGTATCTTTCAGAAAGCATCTTTAATGCTGCAGTATATATATCTTCCGTATTAGTACTTTTGTTAAGTTCCAGGGATTTAGAATAATCCATAGCGTACTCTTTTTTGTGTGCTTCCAACCAGTTAAGCCCATAGGAGACCCGGCTAAAAAAAACCGTATAGAACAGAACAAAAATTAATAATTTAAAATTCTTTCTAATTTTTCTTTTTATATTATTACTCACTGTAAGATTCCACCTTTTTAACATAAGCATCCATATCGAATTTTCTTTCCAGCCCCGAATAACTCATATACCTGACTTTTCCGTAAATTTCTCTCTCTTTCCACGCCCGGTCGTGTACTCCACCTATAGCCCAGGCAGCTCCTGCATACCCGTTTGGATCCCTGCCGTCAAGTTCATATTTATCATTTAAATAGATAGCTCTTTTTAAAGCTTTTTCCGGCGAGGGACTCCATTCCAGTATTTTTTTTGCCCAGTACATTCTCATGTATCCATCCATTTTCCCCTTGTAGAGCATCTCTTTTTGAGCGGCGTTCCAGTACCGGTCTTCTGTATTGGCCCTTTCAAGATCTGAAAGACTGTACAACCTTTCTCGGTTATCGGATTTATGGGCTTTAAGTGATTTTTGGGCCCATTCCGGAAAACCTTTAAAATTATCATAGTCTTTATTGTAATAACAGAAATTATCGGAGAGCTCTTTTCTTACTATTAGTTCCTCTAAAAAAGCCTCTATCTGACTATCTGAAGCGCCGCTTTTTTTAACTTTAAGGGCAACTCTCTGGGAAGAGATCTGACCGAAATGAAGATAACAGGACAGACCGCTCTGAAAATCATTTGATGGGTCGTTTCGCTGATCATATTTATTTAAACTGTTTTTTATGAAATAATCTAACTTTTTAAATCCGTTTTTTGAACCCGGCTTGACCGATTTTACTTTTAGAACTTCTTCTTTAAACTTAAGTCCGTCTTTTAATTTATTCCAGTTTATATCATCTGCATTTATATCCGGTACTGTTTTCTGCTTTTTTAAAACAGGATATCCGGTAAGGAATTCATCAAGTTTTTTATTTATTTTCGGACGTATGGTATATGCGGCGTACTCTTGTTTATCTGAGGCCTCCCATACAGGCACTATATTGTGCCCGTCAACCATACAAAAGAAACAACCCGTTTTCCGGTATATAGCTTTTCTCCATCCTGCCTTAATCTTCAGCGGATCCTGCTCGGTTACAACAGCACCTATATTATATTTATCTATAAAATTGGGAACTGCTTTTTCAGGAGTACCCCGGAGTAATTTAAAAGGTATGTTCTTATCTAATAAAGATTCCTCTACTTCCTTTAAACCGTCAATCATAAAATAGTAGTGTCTGGCCCCGGCTTTAAAAAAATTATCAGTAAGGCAAAATGCAACAATGAAAGGTACTTCATTTTTAAGGGCTAATTTGGAAGCAAATATGAGTGGCCAATTGTCTTTTACTCTTTGCTCCCTGCTCATCCAGTACAATACCGGACCTGAAATATCTTTATCTCTTAATATTTTTACTCTTTTTTGATTGAAATCAGTAATATTCATATTAATTTACAGCTACACTTCTATCAGTCAAAATCAAAAAAGGAAAAAAAACTACATTTTTTTAATAAGTTCAACTATCTCTTCCTCCATATGAGCATGGTTATTTTCGTCGGCTATAATATCATCAAGCATCTTTAAACATTCCGGATCAGAAATTATTTTTTTCAATTCCTCTGCATTTTTAAGCATCTTATTTTCAATCTTTATAATACTTTCAAAATAGTTTATATACTCCTCTTTTTTAAACATTATTTACCCCCCTCCTGAATTTTTTTCTTAATATACTCAAGTTTCCCCTTATGACCCAGCGATTCTTCCTTTAGCTTTTCAAAAAGTTTTTTTATCCTCTCCCTGTATTCCTCCGGCATATCGCTCCAGAAAAGAGTGCTTTCCAAATGTTTAGCATATATTGGGACCGCTTTTTCCTCTGTTATTATAGCTTCATCTATCTTTTTTAAAATATCTTTTTTCATTTAAATAGCTCCTGTTCTTTACTGTTGCTGATAAAATATTCATCCTTGGCTAAATTTTCAAATATTTTTTTAAATTCTTCTTTCCCCGAAACTCCCCAATCGGTCTCCTTGTCTATGTCGAACCATACATATCCTTTTACCGCTTTATACCTCTTTGGCAGTATCTTGTGAAATTTTTTGATCCATCTCTTTTTATTTCCACCTGAAGATGTAGTTGCAATCTCAGTTATCAATATAGGCTTTTTGGGAGACAGCGCAATGAGCCTCTCATAGGCGCTCTCAAGAATCTCTTTTGGAGATTTCCAACGTGTTCTCTTCCAGAACTCTTTGCCCCAACTTTTTGTATCACCCCAGTTGTATGCATCTATACCCAGGATATCAACATTGTTGTGGCCGGGATAATAATTTTCAAACCTGTTCCAGGTTTTTTGGGGAACATCTTCATTATTTACGCTGAATACAAAATATGCATTTTTACATTTTTGAGATTTAAAAATATCTCTTATTCTTTTAAAGGCCTCTATGTAATTATTTGGTTCTTTATTGTTATTTATTCCGCTCCAGGGATACCAGTTGCCGTTCATCTCATGTCCGAACCTTAAAAACAAAGGTTTTTTGTAATCTTTTACATCTGCCGCCATCTTATTAATTATATTGTCGTATTTTCCTTCTGAAATAGACTTTAAAATAGATTTTTCATTAAAATTTTTTAAATAAGGTTCCCAGGTAAGCATTACAATTGTATTTTTGCTAATTTTAGCTATTTGGGCCCCAGGAAAGCCGTCTCTGAATGCGGCATAGATATTTATTATGCCGAAATTATGGGCATTTATACTGTCCAAATTTTTTACCGACCGGCCGGTAAGACAAAAAAGATTATTTTGTTCCATGTCAGTCTCTTTTCTGAATCTAAATTCTTTCTTTAATAAAAAAAAAGCTGATCCTATTATCAAAAATATTAAAATTATTTTCAACTTATTCATCTGTATTTTCCGTTACCCGGTTAAAATAGTATATATGCGAAAGAATAAAAATATGATATACTGCCCAGAATATATTTACTCCCAATGCATATATATCTTCGCCGTTATATATCCGGAAAAAACCTGATGATACAGCTAATATATTTAGAAGTATCATTATATGGTAAGGCCATAAAGAGAGAAAGGACATCTTCTCTATTTTCCCCTTTGCTGTAACGTTAAAAGTCATCTTCTTATTAAAAAGTCCGTAGACCGCAGCTTTCATAAGAATGGGAAAACTGAGCATCCCCAGTATAGTTCCTTTATATACCATACTAAAATTATAATTTCTCCTTAACATGGAGGAGTAAAAAATTAACATACTTAAAACATAGTAAGGTACAAATATTCCTATATAAAATGCAGGATGGAGAAAGAAAGAAGGCACGTCAAATCCAAGATATGCTATCGGGGATATCATAAGAAGGAAAAATGCCCAGCCTATAAAATAATAGGTGGCGGCAAGAAAATATTCCCACCACTGTATAGAGGTCAAACTTGTTATATTAGTGAAAAACTGACCTATAAGCCGCCGGAAAACGCTTATAGTCCCGGCCGCCCATCGGGTCTGCTGCTTAAAATATGCAGGCAGGCTCTCAGGGGCCATCCCAAAGGCCGAAACCTTATTGTAGTAAAAAGATTCATATCCCGCCGAATGAAGTTTCACCGAAGTCGCAAAATCCTCCGTTATATTCTCCTCGTCAAAACCTCCCACCTCGTCTAAAGCCGTTTTTCTGAATACTACATTTGTTCCACAGCAGAACATGGCATTGGAAAAACTTTTGCTTTCGCATATAGCTTCATAAAAAATTGCCTGTTGAATTGTAGCGCCCTTGGCTATGGGGCTTACCTCTATGTTGGTATAAAATTGGGGGGTCTGCACAAAAGCAAGATTTAGATTCTGTTCCATAAAGTAAACTGTTTTATATAAAAAATCGGGCATGGGATTTTGATCTGCATCAAATATTGCTACATACTTCTCATCCATATTCCGTATAAAATCGTTAACAATACCCGCTTTTGCGCCGTGCCGGTCTTTTCGTCTGAATATCTCTATATTAAACTCTTCTGCCAGCTCATCGGCCTCTTTTATATATTTCTCTTCGCTGGAATCATCTAGCAGATATATATTCTTTTTTGGATAATCAAGATTATAAATTGTGGTAAATGTATCTGCAAGAATCTCTTTTGGTTCATGGCGGGCGGCAACGATAACCGCAACCGGGGGCGTATCTATAAAGCAGTATTCTCCAAATTCTTCAATTCTGTAATCCTCATGTACTCTGAATACACTGAGTAAAAAACCGAATGCATGTACCAGGATATAGGTCTCCCCTATAAGAAGCATACCCCCGAAGATTCTATCCATCCAGGAATAATCGGATATAAAAAAGAAAAATGTCCGGCTTAGATAATATAATATTAGTATGATTGCCCCTATAACAGCCAGGGTTTTTATCTTTTTTATTATATAACCCAAAAACCTATTCATCAGAAAAGTGTATTAAATATTAATGAAGCCGAAGTATCTTCATAATAATACGATTCGGTTATAGAATAAGAGGCTTCAAAATTTGTATTTCTCGTTATATCATAATAAAAAGATAAACCCGGTCGGTGGGAAAGTTCACGGTTGGAATCATAAGTTATCTCATACTTAATGTCATAATATATCTTTTTCGCTCCGAAAAAATTACCCTCTTTACCCATGTTCTTTTTAAACCCCGCAATTGCGCTGTATGTAGTGTAATTATCCGGAGAAAAATAGGCGTTTCTTTGGTTGTTGTAACGCTTGTTCTCAAAACGGCTTGAAAAATATAGTTTATGCGGAAATTCTAAAAAATGGCAGGTAAAACCGGCGCCTGTAACTTTGCGTATATTGCCGTCATTTAAGTCCCCGTATTTAAAATCTGTACTAAGTTCCAGCCTAGGATCTAACGTCCATCCTATCTTTATCTTTGCATCTTTTTCATCCAGTTTATCTAAAATATTATCTCTGTTATTTATATTATTATTTTTTACTACCGTTATATTCATATCCACTCTGTCCACCGGTTTAACCCAGAAATAACCGTAGTAAGAATCTCTCTTAATTTCAGGTGATGTTATTTTTTTTAGGGTTGTTCCCATACCAAAACCTAATAAGAGAGGAACATCGTAACCAAAAGACAGCCCCCCGCCGGTCTGGTTAATATCGTCTTCTCGGTCAAAACCGTACAGGTCTTTAATAACGTGCCCGCCCAGATAAAATTTATCTAACTTCTTCTTTATCCCTATTTTGTAGGAATACATTTTGACATCCGTATTCCTTTCAGAACTTTCAGCATTCCAGTAATTTACAGAACCTTTAACCGAAAGGCCGGAGCTCTTTAAAGAATTTTTATCTTTGGCTTTTTTTACCGAGGTATTATACGAATTTAATTTTAATAATTTTTCATAATATTCATCTGCTTTTTTATACTCGCCTACCGCAGAGTAAAGCTGGGCAGCGTCAAATAGGATTTCCGGATTATTTTCATTATCCCTAAGGGACCTATTAAAATAAATAAGGGCCGATTTTGGTTTCCCGGACCAGAGATTTTTCTTGGCAAGTTTTTCATATTTTATCCATTCTTTGTTAAAAATATTATAGGCCTGGCTGTAAGCGTCCAGAGCCATTTTTTTCTTACCCCACCAGCCGTAAACCCGGGCTTTTTCTATATAAGGCTCAATATCTTTCTCTTTAAAATCTATTGCTTTTTGGTAATAATTTACTGACTGTCTGTATTTACCCATCCAGCTTAGCAGACGGGCAAGTTTTAACGTAGTCTCATAGTCTTTTTTAATTTTAAGGCTTTTTCGGTAAGTTTCCTCAGCTTTCTTAAAATTATTTTGGGATATATTTATATCGGCTTTAAGCCCTAAATAATTTAAATTATCCGGCTCTGATATTAATAAATTTTCTATTTCAGCCACCGCTTTTCCGAACTCTTTATTTATAAAAAATTCCTGTGCCCGGTTATAGTCCGCACGTACAACCTGAGTTACAATAAGACTTACCGTTAAAATGACATTAACTATAATTTTATTTTTCATAATAGTAGTTTAATTTTTACAGATACTTTAAACCTTTGTCAATAAGTTTTTCTATTTTCTTCTTGTTTTTTTCATTCAACTCCCGGGCACTGGGAACAACATAAGCTTTTGCCTTGATCCCGCACAATTTAAGAAGATCTTTTTTCAATACTTTAATACTCCTGTCCGCAGCAAAAAGTTTGGTGAAAATTCTGGGGGCTCCGGTACTTGTAAATATAGCCGCTTTCTTGCCTTTTAAAAGACCTTTGGGAAAAATACCCTTATAGTAAAAACCAAAGCCGGGGATAAATACCCGGTCTAAAAAACCTTTTAGTATTGCCGGCATATTCTGCCACCAAGTGGGATATATGAAAATAAGCCGGTCATTATCTTTTATTTTATCCTGTATTTCTTTTACCCTTTGACTAACTTCCTTGTGCCCGGAAGTGTAGTGTTCCTCCGGCTTTAAAACAGGATCAAAACCTTCCCGGTAGAGATCTAACAACTCATAGGAAATATCTTTATTATCTAATTTTTTAATAATATTTTTTAAAAAATAACCGCAATGACCTTCCCTGTTAGGATGTGCATAAATTATAAACATAAATTAACTCCTTCTTACTTTTCTATAATTAACAATTTCTTATATTAATTACTAATTGCTCCATACCGGCTAACCCTCTTTCGCCTCTTTCCAGCTTTCGACACCCTCTCGAAATAAAAAATAGGTAATTATCAAACCCGCTACAGGATCAGCCTGCCAGAATCCAAATAAATAATTTGCTCCCAACCCCAGAAGTAAAGCCACCGATAAAAACATGCAAGCTAAAGTCTCCTTTGAATCGGCAATTAGGGCATTACTGCCTATCCCTTTTCCTACCTTCAATTTTTGAAACGCCAATACTGGCATAATAATTATGGACAGGCCGGCTATTATTATTCCCGGCAGGGAAGGATGGGCAGGTTTTGCAAAAATTATTTTTTTTGCCGCCTGATACAAAACATATGAACCGAGTATAAAAAAAGTAACGGCCACAAATTTCATTGCCTTCTGCTCAACTTCCTGCTCTTCTTCTTCTGAAAGATCTTTATACTTACGTAATCTCCATATAAGAACAAGCCCGGAAAGTGATTCTATAATACTGTCCATTCCAAATCCAACCAAAGCAATACTCCCGGCCATACTGCCAAATAAAATTGACAGCACGGCTTCTAATGTATTGTATCCCACTGTAAAATATTCAAGACGTAGCCCTTTTTTATATAGTTTATCCTTAATTTCCATTGCTATGCTATCTCCTATTTATTTCAAATTTAAAAAGCCGGACATCATATTAAAATGTCCGGTCTTGCTTTTATACTATATACTTTTGAAAACCCTTACCAATAACCCCTCCTTTAAAAACTTTGGATACATTATAAATATATCATTCTGGAATTATTCAGTCAAAAATAATCAACTAATAATTTTTATAAAACCGTTATTAACCCCGGACCATATCTCGAAAGTAGCCAAAGTTTATCAGGACGGGAAATTAATTAAAGAGGTAATTCGTGAAAAAAAGTGATTTTAAAAATGCTTTATAAATTTTATTAAATTGAAGTTCTATATGTTTTTAATTTCTCCGGACAGTTCAGTTAAAATTTCTCTTATTTTCTCTAAACTGAAAGGTTTTTCTATAAATTTAAAATCTTCCTCAGCTATATCCTCCCGGTCTATTTCATCAGCAATATAACCGCTTGTTGCAACAATCCGTAAATTATTTTCTAACTCTTTTAACTTTTTAGCTACATCTATTCCATTGCCGTCGGGGAGAATAACATCG
>JBNJDT010000045.1:0-11710 GCA_051745145.1 Elusimicrobiota bacterium | reverse complement strand
CGGCCGGAGAAACTTCCGGGCTTTCCAAAGGGAAGGATGAGACTTCTGAATTTCTGGAAAAATTTTCCGCTGATTTATCTGTAAAAAGCGGAGAGCACCTCTGGATACACAACAGGCATGGCCGCATCCGCCTGGAGGGGGAAATAGGTATCCGGGAGAAATTAAGTGAACCGGTTTTTACAGGCAGGCTTTTTACCAGGGAGGGGTATGTCATGTACCTGGACAGGAAATTTAATATTACGGAAGGTTATGTTGAACTGGGCGGCCGGGTGGAAAAAATTCCATATATTGAAATAGGGGCCCGGACCCGGCTGAGAAGCCTGCGCCAGGAAGAAGATACTCCGTATGATATCGATCTTATGGCCCGCGGACCGGTAAACGATATTCAGGTGGATTTAACTTCCCGGCCCCCGCTGGATGTTTCTGATATAGTTTCTCTTTTAACCTTCGGGGCCCTGCGGAGCCAGCTCACCGAATCCGAACGGGTCCTGTCTTTAAGGGCGGAAGAGCTGGCCAGCCGGAGAGTGAACAGCTACATATCCGCTTACGCGGGAAATGTACTCAACCTGGATACGATGCTTATAGAAGGCAATATTTTCAGAACCGGTTCCCGGGAGGGTCTCAGGGTCCGGGCCCGGAAAGGAATAACTGAAAATGTTGCCCTGGCTTACGTTGGAGATCTGAGCGATGATGATAGTTCTATAGTGACCAGTCGAACGACGGGGAAAACAGAAATTATTTATACCGAAGGTTTAGGTAGAACCGAGGAACAGGAACTTAAATTAAAGTATTCTTTTACGCCTTCACTTTCCGCCGAGGCCATAACCGACCAGACCGGAAGATCGAACATAGGGCTTAAATACAGTATATGGATACGTTAAAAGTTTTTATTATAGGGTTTATTCTCATCGCTTTTCCCCGGGTGGGTACTGCCGGAGAGAGACCTAAAATTACAGAGGTTTCTTTTAAGGGAAATTCCAGTTTTTCGGAGAGGACTTTAAAGAAAACAATAGTTACCAAAAAGTCATCTATTTTCAAGACCCGACGTTTTTTTAGGGAAGTGTTTGAAGATGATCTTAATACGCTAAGGGACTTTTACACGGATAAAGGGTATCTGAGCGTATCCTTTACCGAAGATATAGTAAAAGATAAGCAGGACAATACCGTAAAAATAACAGTTAAAGTGGATGAAGGAGAAAGATTCACATTTTCGTCGGTTATGTTTTTGGGGAATGATTTTTATACTGATGAGGAACTTCTTAAAAAAACGGAAATTAAAAAGGGGGATTACTTTTCCGGAAAAACTTTAGATAGGGCAACTTCCCGGCTTCTCTCTTTATACTGGGATACCGGTTTCAGCGATATCAAGATAAATACAGATATGAATATTAACAGCGTCTTAAATAATGTTTCCGTGGATTTTTTTATAAATGAAGGAAACCGTCAGAGGATAAACGATATACTTATCCGGGGAAATCTTAAGACGCAAGATAATGTGGTACTTAGGGAATTAACCTTTAAGGAAGGAGAATACATTAATTTTTCCCGGTTTTTTGAAACAAGGCAGAAACTTATGCATACCGGACTGTTTAAATCTGTATTTATCCGGCCTGTCCCTCTGGAAAAAGAAGAAGAGGAAAGCAAAAAGAATGTGGCTATTGAACTCGCCGAACGCGATTCAATAGAATTCGGTATCTCCGGCGGCTACGATACCCGGGAATATTTCTGGCAGAAGCTGGAGGTGACTAATAGAAACCTATACGGGACATCCCGGAGGGTGGGGTTTACTTTAAGAAACAGCGCCCGCAACCGCCGGGCGGAGGCTCTAATTTCTTCCCCCTGGAATTTTGGCGTCCCCCTCAGTATTGAAATTAAAGGTTTTACCGGGTATGAAGATGAACCCGGTTATGATGTTTATGAAACCGGCGCCGGTTTGTCGGCCGGAAAAACTTTTCGGGATAATATCCGGCTTTCACTTTCATATGATTATCAGATATCTGAATTTAAAAATTTAGAGTCTCTGGAATTTACCCGGCAAAAAATTACTAAAAATATTGGCACCGTGTTGATAAGCCGGGATACCAGGAACAGTATTTTTTCCCCGAGCCGGGGTAATTACTCCAGTCTTAAAAATGAAGTAATAATGACTGAATTTTCACTTTTAAAAACTTCGGCGGAGAACCGGTTTTTTGTTCCTCTTACTTCCGGGCTGGTCGGTGGGACGGCGATTAGCATGGCAGCAATTATTTCCGAACATGAAATAGATTATATCCCCCCCGATGAACGGCTTTATACCGGCGGGCCCTATTCTGTAAGAGGTTATAAATATCAGAATATCGGTCCTTACGACAGCCGGGGTAATCCCGGAGGAGGGAAAGCTGAGCTGGTATGGAATATAGCCGAATTGAGGCTTAACATTTACAAGAGTTTTGGCATTTATGTATTTACCGATACCGGTAATGTCTGGGAAACGTTTGAGGAAATAGATCTTACCGGTTTGAGAAGTTCAGCGGGAGGCGGTTTAATGCTCAGTCTCCCCATAGGGGTATTCCGGGTTGAATACGGCTTAAAAATTAATAAAAGAGAAGATGAGAAACCCGGCAGTTTCTTTTTTGGATCGGGTATGGTGTTTTAAAATTTAAACAGTAAAAATAAGTTGTTGGATGAATTTCTTTCTTTGAAAGCAGAAGATGTTTTTAATATTCATGATTTTTTTGTGGTGGACATCCAAGTACCGCGAATATTTTCCCATTGTAAAAAGTCAGATTTTTTTTTATTATAATAAACTATGGAAGAGACAAATAATATATTTAGCGAAATATGTACTGCCGAGCGAAAAGTTAATCCTACCACTCTTAATTTAGCTATAGGTCTGGCAGTTGAAATAGCAAGAGAAGGCCGGGAAGGCAGAAAAGTGGGGACCATGTTTCTCATAGGAGATTCTGAAAAAACACTTGCCCGCTCAAAATGCCTTATACTTGATCCTTTAAAAGGTCATCCTGACAGTGCTAAAAAAATTGATGATTCCAATATGCGCGAAACAATAAAAGAACTCTCTCAACTTGACGGAGCATTTATAATATCCGACGATGGGGTATTTATATCGGCCGCTAGATATATTAATGCGACCGCTGAGGGTATAGATCTCCCCCTGGGTCTGGGAGGGCGGCATATGGCCGGTGCTTCAATTACAAAAAATACCGACTGTGTGGTTGTTTTGGTATCGGAAAGTTCAGTTGTCCGGATATTGGATGACGGAGAGATAATTTCTGAGATTATTCCCGAGCTGTGGATGCTTAAAGAGACCAGCTTCCATATGAAAGGACCTCTTCAGCACAAAACTAAAAATAATATGAGGGTTGTAAGCCGGAAGAAATAAATTTACAGCCTTTTAATTACAAAACAACTTATTTTTTTTGCCCCTGTTAATGCCCCATTAAAATTTCTATCAATAATATTAAAATATTACCAGAAAGAAATACCCCCAGCAAAGCTATACTCCGTTTAAATTTATTACAGTTTTGTATTTCCGGTATTAAATCAGCTGCGCCTATATAGATAAAACCGCCGGCAGCAAAGGGAACAATGTAAATAGGATTTATAGTTCCGGAAAACAGGTAAGCGGCGATCCCGCCGGGAACTATTATAAGGGAAATGGCAAAGTTAACTATAAGGGCTTTTTTCCGGTTCCAGCCGCCGTAAACCAGAATGCCAAAGTTTCCCAGTTCCTGGGGGAGTTCGTGAGAGGCAACGGCTATAGTTGTTGAAATTCCCAGGGGAACGTTAACTAAAAAAGCGGCCCCGACAAGTAAGCCGTCCACAAAATTATGTATTCCGTTAGCTATGAGTATCATAAACGAAAAAGGAGTTTTAGAATGCTCCGAGGGGACGCGGTGACAGTGATGCCAGCTTAAATACTGTTCGAGGATGAAGAAAAAAACAAAACCTCCCAGAATAATTAATGGCCCTACAAGATGCCCCCCTACGGCCTCCAGATCGTGAAGAGATTTTGGGATAAGATGAATAAAGGATACTCCAAGCAGGGTTCCCGCGGCAAAGGCGACCAGATAATTGAGCAGGCTTTTAAATATTTTTTCTTGAAGGACAAAAGTTAATATACCTATCCAGGCAAGACAGGCAACCAGGGTAGTGGCCGTTATTATTTGGAGGAGTTCGGACATATATTAATACTCATTATGATTTCATACCGGTTCATTAAACTCCATTTTATTAGCAACCGGTAAAAGTGTCAAGTTATCATAATTAAATATTTATTGTACCACCAGCGTTTTTGTAAGGATAAATAATCGGGAATCTTCGCCGATTTAACATTAGCCCGGTTTTGTGAAAAAGTATTGAGTTATTTTCTTGTTCAGCAAAGAGTAAAATAAATTTTGCAATTATTCTGCTTATTTGTTAACGTAAATTTACTATGAGAGAACATAAAATAAAGAACTATGAATGAAGAGATAATAATTGAAGATGTTCCCGGAAAAATAAAGCGGTGGATGAAGGGTAAACCTTTTACCGCTATAATACTGGGGATAGTTTTTCTGGCTTTTTTACTGCTTAATTCTATGCTGTATACCGTAGATAGAAATGAACAGGGCGTAGTCACTCGACTGGGAGCCTATGACCGGATGGTCGGTCCCGGTCTTCAAATTAAATTCCCGGATCCTATTGAACGGGTATATGTAATAAATACTCTTCAGGTTTTTGAAAAAGAGTTCGGTTTTAGAACCAGGGAAGCAGATGTTCGTTCAGAACGTCAGCGGCGCGGTTTTGAAAAGGAAGCTTTTATGTTAACCGGAGATCTGGGGGTTGCCCGGGTGGAATGGGTTGTCCAGTACCGCCGCTCCGAACCCAGAAATTATGTCTTTAACGTTCAAAATGAGGAAAGGTTAATCCGGGATGCAAGTGAAGAGGCAGTCCGACGAATAGTGGGAGATTTTGTAGCTACTGATGTAATTACCGTTGCCCGGGTGGAAATTGCCCGGTCCGCTCACCGGGAACTTCAGACTATAATGGATAAGTATAATTCCGGGATTGTAATAGAAGATCTCTTAATTCAGCAGACCGAACCGCCTGAACCTGTAGCTCCCGCTTTTAAAGAAGTTGACAGCGCCAGGCAGGATCGCGAACGCCTGCGGCTGGAGGCCGAAGCTGTTCAGGAAAAAGTTATACCCGAAGCCAGGGGGGAAGCAGAACGTATTGTTGCCGAAGCCCGGGGGGATGCGGCCCGTTTCAGGGAAGTCCTTCAGGAATACAAACAGTTTCCGGAAGTAACCCGGACAAGAATGTTTTTAGAGCAGATGCAGGAAGTTATGAAACGCACAGACCGTATTTACATAGTGGATGATGAAGTTAAATCTATTCTCCCCCATATGGATTTAGAAAATGGGAGGGGGCCGGTAAATGAGTAAAATTACTAAATTTTTTCTGGGAATTATACTAGCTGCGCTGGCTCTGGGTATTCTTGCCGGAATGTTCGGGGTTGTGATTATTGTACCTGAAACTCACAGT
Organism: Elusimicrobiota bacterium; assembly: GCA_051745145.1. GTDB lineage: Bacteria > CG03 > SLGR01 > SLGR01 > JAGXOG01 > CAYZAK01. Next base: position 6,187 of record JBNJDT010000045.1, on the reverse strand, counting down.
GCTGTAGTTACCAGGTTTGGAGATGTTAAACATGCAATAGTGACCGGTTACTATAAAGCTCCGGAGACCAGGGAGGAGGCTAAAGTACCGGATAATTTTACCCGCTTTGACCAGATAGACTACATGCAAGAGCGCTATGGAAGCAGAGGAGAACATTCCGATATAAAATTAAGCGTGGGAGCAGGAATTTATTTTAAATTACCCCGACCAATTGAGAAAGTACATACTTTTGACAGCCGTATTCTTGACTGGGACGGCCAGCGCAATGAAATGGCTACCAAAGATTTACGGACCCTGCTTTTGGATAGTTCCTCGCGGTGGAAAATTCTCGATCCGGTTAAATTTTACGAATCCGTAGGTACTACGGAGCTACATGCCCAGGGCCGGTTGGATGAAGTTATTATGAAAGAATTAGAAGATATGATTACGGTAAGTTTACTTATAGAAACCGTCCGTAATAAAAACTTGACCCTGGAAGCTGAAGTTCAGGAACTTATGAAAAGCGATGAAGAGGATGTATCCATTGAAGAAGACTTAGAGAATATGGACGAGTTAAGATACGGCAGGATGCATGTAATAGAACAGGTTCAAAAGAAAGCGGCCGAAACTCTAAAGAATCGCTTTGGTATATGGTTAATGGATGTTATGATTACAGAGTTGAATTATACCGAAGAAGTACAGGAAGGAGTTTTTAAAAGGATGACTGCCGAACGTCAGCGTATAGCCAACCGCTACCGGGCAGAGGGGGAAGAGACAAAACAGAAAATTTTGGGGGAAGTTGAAGAGGAGAAACGAAAAATTTTAGGGGATGCCCGGGGTCAGGAAATTCAGATCGTGGGTAATGCTCATTCCAGTGACAAGGATTTTTACCGTTTCTATCGTTCCCTGGAGTCTTACGATGAGTCCTTTGACGAAAAACTGACTTTAATTCTTTCCGATGAAAACAAACTACTTCAGTTTATCACAGATTACCAGTAATCGAATAAATTTTATATTTTAAATTAATTACATCTGAGTATGAAGTACATAGGGATGAATAAAAATCATATTTTTTATAAATTCCGCGGGAAATTTTTTAAATTCGTACTGACAGAGTAAAGATATTTCTTTATCTTTTAAGACTTCATTCACAGTATTTTCATACCTTTTTAATTTATATAAGGCAATATTTTTTTCAATAGCCCAGTTCATTTCAGCAAGTCCCCTCAGACCATAATACCCCTCTTTTTTTGCCTGGAAAAAAGAGGTATTAATAATATTAATCATATTTTGAATATTAAAAGTGCCCCCCCGAAGGTAAGTATCTTTTACCCGGTTAAAATTGAGCTGACCTTTATCTTGAAAATTTTGAGTTTTTACTCCCAGTGTATCAAGTGAAGATAAAATATTTTTCTTATTATCCCGGGAAGTTATATATATACATTTATAGTTTTTTTCTAATCCCTGTTTTATAAAATTGGAAATTATGTTGGACTGTTCTTTAGGAGAGTCGTAAAATAATCCAATGTGATTATTTTTTTCTTTTGCAATAAAACTTGGAGTATAGTTAAAAAGTGACATTTTAAATCCTCTCATTATAATAATAATACAGTTTAATACTTTATTCAAGATAAATTTAGTTAAAAGTATATTGAAGTCAAAAGAAAAATTTAATAATTGTTAAATTAACTTGATTGATTATCTATTTTAATTTACAATATAAAGTAGCAATAAATAGTTGCTTAAGTGCTAATGCCAATTAAAAGTAGAAGTTTGAAAGAGTTTTTCAGGAGTATCTGTTAATATGAAAAATAAATTCTTTGTTGTTTTACTGGTTAGTTTTATATCGGCATGCGGTATAATAAGAAGTACCGGTAAAGTAAAAGTTACAGACCAAAATCGGTGGGGAGAAATAGACCCTTTTAAATATGATAGTATAACGGTAACCGCTAAAATAAAAGAAAATTTGGTGGACGAAAAAAAACTGGATTTTTTTTGTTACCCCCGGATAAATGAGATAGTCATAGAAAGTGATTTTTCCGGAGTTTATTCCAAGGAAAGAGTTTACTTTAACGATAATAGCAGGAAAGAATTTCTGAATATAATCAGTAAGTATCAGGAATGGAGTGAAATAGTTGGCGATGAAAAAGTCGAATTGAAAAAAGAGATTGCTGATTTGAGAGTAAATCTGGAGTATTCAAAATACGATAAGGATAGGAAAGAACCCGGAAAATTAATGGCTTATTATATTGTAACTACCGAAGGAAAATTTTTAAATATAAATTTTTTTAAGAAAGCCGGTTGGTCGTACCGGAAGTTTTATAAATTTCCAGCACTGGTTTTTAACGAAGAACAGGTAGAAAAACTCAAAAATAATTTTAAACTGGATAATATTAAAGAAAATATTAAAAAAGCAGTAAAAGAGAATAAAGAATCACAAGATTCAGATAGAAATTCTAAAGAGAAAAGAAAAAAGAGAGCGAAAGAACTGAAGAAAAAACTCAAGTAACAGGTTTTATTTTAAAAACTCAAAAGTTCACCTAGAGTTAAAATATTTTTATTTAAAGCCTGTTTTGAAAATTCATTTACCGCCGGAGGTTTTACTCTGGCTTTTTTTAATATATCCTCCTTTTTAAAGAGTTCTCTTGTATCCCCGTCTAAAAGGTTTTCTCCATCTTTGAAAAGCAGGGTTCTTTTTGCGTACCCTGCCACAATATACATATCGTGGGTTATTATTATTATAGTGTTATTCTTTTTCCTGTTGAGATTTTTTAGAAATTCCATTACCGCTATAGATTGTTTGTGGTCCTGCCCGGTGGTTGGCTCATCTACTATAATAGTATCCGGCTGCATTGCCAGGATAGAAGCAATAGCTACCCGCTGCCTCATGCCTTTAGAGATGCTTAAGGCGGGGATCAAGTTTAAAATTCTTGAAAATATATAATATTAGGTGGAATACACAATAGGCTTCCTACCAGCGGAGTTCCTTCTACCATATTAGAAATTATTGTGGATATCTCTCCAGCTATGACACCGCCTCAGATACTGCATCTCATTCCTACTACAATTCGTATAATAATTGCTGACCAAAAAAGGTGTTTAAAAATATACAGAAGTAGGAACTGCGGTCCTTCCGGCAACCTACAAAGTAATTTTTTTATATTTTATTTTTGAGAGAACAAACTGTTAAGGCGAATAGATATTAAATTAATCATTAAATGTTTGATTTTAATACCTGTTACAGCTATTATAATAATGAAAGGTTTAAATAAGAATAGTATTTAGCAGAAACTAAAAAATAAGAAGGCAGCTTTAATATGAATTTACTTACGTTGATAGCTCTGGGGATAATAGCAGAATTATTTACTGTGGTTTATAATGACCAGATCGTATATTTTTATAAAATTTCCAGATCCCAAAAAGAAAATGCGCTTGAGATACTAAAGCAGTCCTCAAGTATAACTTATATAATATTAATGCATTCGGTGTTCGGTTTTCTTTATATTATTTTGATATTAGTAGGAGTTTTTACCGGGGTACTGCAGGCTTACCTTTTATTAGTATTGTCTTTGGCCGGTTTTGTATTAATCAAAAAAAATATTATAAGTCTGGGGTTTAAACCCTACATATATATGGACGCTTTTATCTCAATAAGTATATTAATATGGTGGGGTGCGGAAAGAATTTGAATTTTTAAATTATGATTAAAGAAAAAAAAGAGATACCGTTTGTTATAGCTCTCTCCTATTTACTTGGGTTTCTGGGAATAAGACTGGCGGTTTTTTTAGCCGGTTCTGCGCACACTGAGTTTGCCCGGGCGGCAAAAATTAGCCAGATGCCCGATGTCTCTTTTCATATAGGGCGCAATATAATACTCTTTGGGTACCATATTCACCATTTTTATTTTGGTGTAATTCTTATCTGTGTGGCGGGCTGGTTTGCCATAGCTGGGAGCGAAGATTTTTCCAGAAAGGCACTGGCCATTATGTACGGCCTGGGGCTGGGGCTGTTTTTTGACGAGATAGGGCTTCTGCTTACATGGGGGGATTATTACAGCAGTCTTTCCTATCTTTTGAGCCTGTTTTTGGCCGGTATCTTTCTGAATATAGTCTTTTTTCACGGGTTCTGGGAAAATGTAAAAGATAATTTTACCGGTACCTATTCTAATTCATTAATATATAATACGGTAATGAAACACAATTCTTTTCTAAAAATAGCTAATAAAATAAGTAAAAGTACCGGAAGAGCCCAAAAGACAAGTCTTATTTTTACCGGTATACTTTACGTTTTAATAGCGTATGTGGTTTTTAACTGGCCCCGGTCGTTAAGGTACTGGGTTTCCATTGTATTTATAATACAGGGCTTAAATTATTTAGTTGAATTTTTAACAGCCAGCGAGGAGTAGATTAAATGAATTTATCCGAAAAAATAAGTTTTTTATTTAGCGGAATTGCATATATAACAGTTGGATTTCTTATACTGATAAGACCTCAGTTTTTATATTACTGGGTGGCCGGAATATTTTTAATACAGGGCCTGGTATCCTTTATCAGGGCTTTTACGGGAGATGCTGCTAATAATTAAATTTTAATCAGAAGGGAAATCCCACAGTTAAATCAGCTGCAAGACCTATTTTATCGGAATCTTCAACACCCACACCGACGAGGGGTTTAATATCTATATTACCGGTAGATAAGCCCAGCCCACCTTTAAAGACAATTGCGCCGTTATTCTCATTTATGTCAGTCCAGGAAGTTTTAAGTATAGTTTTAAAAGTATTGCTTACCGGTACGCCTATTTCAAAAGAGGCATAAGAGCCAAGTGGTGGATAATAATTATAAAGAGCTACAAGTGTCGGTGTGTTAGCATCGGAAAATTGCATATTAGCGCCATACCCAAATTCAGTTCCATCGCCGTCTACTCCGGCAAGTAAACTGGCAGTCATTGAAAAAGATTCAATTGATATTCCCGGTCCCAGGTAACCGTAATAATATTGCTCAGTTTCATTTTTAATATTATTTTCAATACCCCCCCCGCCCATTTCAATTCCGGCTGCATCAAAAAAATACCTATATCCTACCCGTCCGGATTTTATCGTATTCTCACCTGAAAATGAGATATATTCTCCCTGCATTATAAGTGCATTTAGATTATTATCTGAGCCGGTAAAGGTCTTTTTTTGTTCAAGTTCAATTGTCATGCCGGTAGAAATTTGAGAGTCAGGTAATAAAATTACCGAGGTATCTTTATCAGCAGACAGGACCCGGGCGTGGCGTTCAATGAGAACCCTGCTTTCTATCTTTCGGCCGGTTTTTGGGTGAGTTGTCTTGTTTATCCTGTATACTTTTACGCTGTTACCTTCTTTAATGCCATCTCGGGTGCCTTTATCGACAGTTACCCGGGCACCATCGATATTTAATACGTAATTGCTTGCAATAGCAGGTTTAAGAAACAGCAAACTTATAGTTACAATTAAAAATGTTAATTTTTTCATTAGAGTTTTCCTCCTATTTTAAAATATAAAAATATAACAAATTCATTATTACAATATATTAAATTTCACCTTTAATGTCTAATATTTGAAAGGTTGCAAATTTTTTCGGGCTCTCATATAATGCATTTTCCTCTCATGTTAAAATAATATTTTGATTTTTAAAAGAAAACTTGACATTTACTCCTAAATTAACGTATACTTAAACCACGGAATTCATTAATTCAATTAGTTTAAAGTGAATTTCAATAGGAGAGTGAGTAATTATAATTGGTAAAAGGTAATCAATTAGTTACTCAATAGTAATAAGGAAGAGTTTTAAATTTCTTCCAATTAAAATTAAAGGAGAGTAGTAAAGTGAAAGGTACAGTAAAGTTTTTTAACGACAGAAAGAATTTTGGATTTATAGAACCCGAAGACGGTAGTGATGATCATTTCGTACATGTAAGTGATATTGAATTTGGTTCGCTAAGTGAAGGAGATCAGGTAGAATTTGAATCGGTTGACGGAGAGAAAGGTTTAAAAGCAGTAAGTGTAAATAAACTGTAAGCAGTAAGTAAAAAACTATCCTCAATAACTAATAATTTAAATGTAATTTAATTAACATGTTAAGGGGTAGTGTATTTATGTAAAATTTAATTGGGTGTTCTGTTAAATAGAGTTAAATAAGTAAATAATTTGGATAAAATTTTTTGTTTTAGAAATTTACTTATTAAA
>JBNJDT010000044.1:0-12023 GCA_051745145.1 Elusimicrobiota bacterium | reverse complement strand
ATGTCAGATATTAAAAGATTCGGCGTATCCTTAAACAAAAAACTTTTAGATAAATTTGATAAATACATAGCTGAAAAAGGCTACCCCACCCGGTCAAAAGCTATCGGGGATTTAATAAGAAAACAGCTCCGGGATATTTATATTAAAGAGGGAGAAACAGGATCGGGTACCGTAACGCTGGTCTACAACCATCACAAAAGGCAGCTGGTAGATAAATTAACTGATATCCAGCATTCCTACGGCAATTTAATAATATGCAGCCAGCACGTCCATCTGGATAATCACAACTGCTTAGAAATAATAGTAGTAGAAGGACCCTATGAAAAAATAGAAAAACTTGCTGATGAGCTAAGAGCCGTAAAAGGCGTAAAACACGCCCGGCTGGTAATGGCCTCAACTAAGAAAGAACTGGAATAATATTGGATAAAAAAACAGATAAACAGTTAAAGTTGCTTAGACAAAATTTGCCGTTTTATTCCTGGCTGATACCGGTAAACAGATCCCGGGAAAGAGAAAAGTTTTTTGATTCTCCCGATTATAATCCGGTATACCGATACGGACTGGACGTAAATGTAATAAAAGAGACTGAAAAAAAACTCAGGGAAGTTAAAATACCGGACTCTCCTTTTAAACAGTTTTATAAAAGAGAAGCTGCCGAAATTGAGATGATGGTTGAACTTTTAAAAAATATAGGCAATTCCAAACAGGTATCTAAAATTTCAAAAAAAATTTATGGCTGTTACACAAAAGCTGATGTTGATTTTGCCGATAATATTCTCGATAGTTCAGTTTCCGAAGATTTTACTGAATCTGTGAGCGCCGGGGCGATCCGCGAATCTCTTATCAAAGAGATAAGGGCCTCTAACATAGAGGGCTGGCAGATTATTTTAAAAGAAAATATTGCTTCTAAAGTAACCGTTAAGCCCCTTAAAAAGAAAATATTTATTAAAAAAGACTACAAATTCTTTCCCGGGGAAGCCGAAAGATTAAAAATACATGAAATAAAAGTTCATCTGTTCAGGGCAGAAAACGGTTTCCGCCAGCCGGCTGAAATATTCAACCGGGGACTGGCCGGCTACCTGGAAGCCGAGGAGGGGCTGGCGGTATTTTTAGAAAATAAGATGAACAGCTGTCCGATGCGCCAGATGAAAATCTATGCCGGACGCCTAAAAGCCGTGGATCTGGCTTTACAATATTCTTTCCGCAAAACATATGAGAAGCTGTGTAACTGGTTTCCCTCTAAAATGGCTTACCGCCTTACCGAAAGGGTTAGCCGGGGAATCTGCAATACCCGTGAACCCGGAGCTTTAACTAAAGCTGTTCACTATATAACAGGCTACAGAAAAGCTAAAAAAATATTACAGAAAAAAAATAATCTCAAAATTCTTTTTACTGGAAAAATAGGTTTTGAAGATTTAGATGCAGCGGGAAGACTTCTCAGGGAGGGGATTTTAAATTTCCCCGAGTTTCTGCCTTAACCGGCCGCAGTGAATTAATAATTCTGGAGTGAAATTGAAAAACTTAGAAATAATAAAGAAAAAGATAAGAAATCTCAACGAAAATTGGACCTGGTGGGGACAGCGGGCCCATGACGCCCTGGGCCTTAAAGAATTCATTAATTTCGAGCGTATCATATCCTGCGACTGGGGCCGGGAATTTAAAGATTTATGGAATCCGGACAGGATTATTTCCATAGAGAAAAAAGAAGGAATACGCAGGAACTATTCTAATGAAGATATAAACAGTTTTTTAAAAAGCATCGACCGTCAGGAGTTTAAGAAGCTTTTTAAAAATAATCTGACCTGTTTAATGTACCGGTCGGTAAATAAACTTGAAAAGATTAAAGCTGCATCCGGAGAGGGGGAAATTAACATTTATTCCGCCCCCGTTCATTTAAAAAATACTTTTGACAATAAGATATTTTTAAGAGATATTCTGAATAAGTTAAAATTGCCCCGGCTCCCGGGAAAAATTTTACGGCTCCAAAAATACAATTATAAGAAAATTGTCCGTAAATTAGGGGAAAAATTTGTAGTACAGTATCCGGTAGGTTCTTCGGGTAAAAATACCCATCTTATAAATAACCGCAAAGCCTACCGGAAAATACAGAAAAAATACGGGTCCCAGCGCTCCCCGGTAATAGCAACCGGCTATCTGGAAGGATACCCGGTAAATATAAATGCGGTGGTAGGCCGGGATAATATACATATTTCTCTACCTTCTCTTCAGATTATAGGCCAAAAAGTTCTCAATCCCCACCGGTTCGGTTTTTCCGGCAACGACTATTCGGCAGGGGCAGATTTACCTCTGGCAATAAAAGACTCTATTATAAAAATTACCGGCAAGATCGGAAATTTCATGAAAAAATACGGTTTTTTAGGGATGATGGGAATAGATTTTATAGTGCACAAAAATAGAGTTTATCCTGTGGAAATAAATCCCAGATTCCAAAATTCCACATCTTTGCTGACTCTACTTGAAATTGCCCGGGACACCGTTCCGCTGGTGTATTACCATATTGCTCAATTTAACAGTAATTTGAATATATACGATGCCTATTCCAGGGGAAATATGGCAGGTAACGGGGGAGCACAATTAATATTGCATAATTTAGAAGGTTCTAAAATAACTTTGGGCAATGGAATAAAACCCGGGGTATACAGACTGGACGGCAAAAATAATTTGAAATTCATAAGAAAAGGGTATTCCGTATTAGATTTAAAAGATAATTGTGAATTTGCAGTCTGCGGCGGGGTTCCGCCGGCAAACTGTGTAGTTAAAAAAGATGCCCCTTTATTAAAAATTCATTTTAAAAAATCAGTATACAAAAATAAGTTTCGGGAATTAAAGCCCGAAATTGAACTTACAGCCAAAAAAATATACAATAAAATAGTTAGCAAGTAAGTAAAATTAATAAAACAGGTAATCATGTATAGAGAGGACGGGTCATATAGATGAAAAGAGAATCAAAATACTATTCCGAAGGATTATTAAAAGCAGCCCGCCGGTTTGACGGCAGTGATAATGAGTATGCCTTAAACATTATAAAAAATTTTAACAGGGATATCGTAAAAGAGGACGGATTTAAAGAAATTTCTCTTAATCTCCCATCCGGAGAAGGTATACCGGAAAATATAGTGTGGATTGACGCTTCCCAGGATAATTTACCGGCCACTTCGGAAGCTCAAAGAGTTGTAAATAAGGGGAAAGTCATTAATACCAGGGAAGAAATTTTAAAAGAAATGGAAAAAAAGCCCGCCACTACTTTATACCTTTCTCACTGCGTTAAAAAGAAAACTTATAATAAAAATTTAAGTTTGAAGATAGAAGATAAGGGAAGCGTCGCCTCTCCCGGTCCGCTGACAGCCCCCGGCGGATTATTCAGCAATAAATTAGAGACCTATAAATTATTACTTAAAAATTTCCCCGGCAAAGATTTAGTAGCTAAATTTCAGGACGCCGGCTTAAAAAATAGGAAATCTCCAGAAGATACAGCCCGGAATATTTTAGATACTGTAGACAGTATAGATGAGACAGACAGCTTTTTTATTAAGCCCCCCGAAGGCGGGGGAGGTTTAGGGGGGTTCAGGCTGGTAAAAATTCCCAAAAATAATGGCGTTAGATATATAATTCCCGACTTATCCAGGGTATCCGGGGATACGGCCCGGCCCCATATAATAGATTTAACCGTAAATCCGGAAAAAGCCGGAGTTTTAGAAGAGCTGTGGTGGGTGTACAACTATTTTAAAAGTCACAAAATCCTGAATAAAAATTATATAAAGATCGATATACAGAGCAAAAATGATTTAGAAACTATTCTAAAGACCCGGAAGAATAAAAAAAGTTACAGCCGAAAAGAGGCAGTTTCCAAACTTACGGGAGCTATTAAAAAATTTGAGAAGAAATTCAACCGCCGGTATCATCCTATAGTAAATCACTATATAAATTTTGGCACCTGGGGATTGAGAGCCCATTACCGTTTAACCGAAAAAGGAATTCAACTGGAAACCATATACGCCCGCATTTTCCAGATAAAGTTTTCAAAAAATGGCATCGGGTACGTAGGGGCCGATAATATTTCCAATAAACAGACGGGAGAACTGGAGCTTGACCGGCTGGTTCCGGTAAACAACTTAATGGTTAACGCCGCAGGGGGAAAGAGGCGGATTTACCGGATTTTAAAAAAAGGGGCTCTGGGTATGAAAGCTCTCATAGAAACTCTACCTCCAAATTTAAAAGATAAAGTTCCCGTAAGAGCTCAGTTTGATCTTGCCCCGGCGGCCGGACTCATAGGAGAAGCAAATGCCGATACAGCCCGGGGCTTTTGTCTGGCTCAGAATTTTGACAGTTTCGCAAAAAATACTCGCCGGTGGTACAGGGATTCCTTAAAATATTACAGATATAGGAAACAACATTATGAAGTCGAATAAAGGTTATACACATATTTATACCGGTAAAGGTAAGGGAAAAACCACTGCTTCGGTAGGTTTAGCCCTTAGAGCCAGATCCCACGACTGGCAGGTATTGTATAACTATTTTTTTAAACAGAAATTAAAAGCCGGGGGGGAAGCTGAGCTTTTATCCCGGACGGGAGTAAAAATAGAATATTTTGCCCAAAGCCGGCTGGGAGAGATTAAAGAAAGAACTGAAATTTTAAAGAAAGAGATAATAAACGGACTGAATTATATTTCCAGAAATACCGGAAGAGAAGCTTATGATTTGGTTATTTTAGATGAGATTCTTATAGCCTTAAATTACAATATAATATCCGAAAATATCTTACTGGAATTTTTAGAAAAAAATTCCGGCACCGTGGAGCTGGTCTTGACCGGAAGGGGCGCAACTTCTAAAATAATAAAAAAAGCAGATTTAGTAAGTGAAATTAAATGTGTAAAACATCCATACAGCGATGGAGTAACAGCCAGAAAAGGTATAGAAATATAATAATTTATTTATGAAAAATATAATTCTATCATCAGTTATTTTAATATTAACCGTATTAGGGGGTAGTGCTGAAAAGTCTGACAGTAATAAAGCGCAGGATATAATCAAAAAAGTTGTGGAAAATTACAGTTCCCTGCAGACCTATCGGGACACCACCAGAGCGGAGATGGTTATAACGGATGACAATATGGATAACATGCTTACCCGTGAATTTGACATATACCTTGAAAAACCCAATAAATTTGCCGTACTCAGCAAAGACCTTAACAGAAACAGAGAAATTTTTTCTAACGGCGAAAAAAAATGGGTTTATATTCCCCATTTAAATAAATACACGGTTGATAAAACCCCCCCGGACCTGCTGGAAACTTTACAGGCCCAGCTGGATTCTCCGGCTTCCATGAGCTCGGAAAAATTTATTTTATTCCAGTTCTTTGATCCAAAATCCGATTTTTTACAGTCTGAAAATTTAACTATAAAATTATCCGGGGAAGAGATAATTAAAGACACTTTAAATAAAATAATAAGTGTCACGGGCAGTGGCACAACATTAAAATTATGGATTGATTCTGAAAGGCAGCTCATAACTAAAATCGAGGCAGATCTTAAGGATATTGTAAGTAAAAGACATAAAAATATGGTAACCGGGGATATTAAGATGCGCTACACGGAATTTCACAATAATATACAGACAGATATAGATATAAAAGAAGAGACTTTTGAATTCTCCCCCCCGGAAGAAGTGAGTAAAACTGACTCATTTTTCGACGGAAAATTTTCAGAAGGCCCCGATATTTACGCCGGAAGTAATTACAGAAATTTTGAGTTTACTCCCCATAATTCAGATAAAATTAAAAACATTACCGATTATTTGGATAAACCTTTAATTTTGTTTTTCCTGAATCCGGCAGAAGATAATACCGAAAAATTTTTACAGATATTAGAAGAAATAAATGAAGAAGCCGGATCAGAAAATTTAAATGTTATTATTATCTCTGAAAATATTAAAGATTCTTTAATAGAGGAAGTTCCCCTGGAGGAAAACGATAATATTGTACTGGCAGAAGATAAAGAAAACGAAATAAAAGATCTATACCGGGTGAATACTTTGCCAACCGGGTATTTAATAAACGATCTGGGTAAAATAACCCAGGTTTACACCGGGTATTTTCCGGGTCTGGTAAAACAGATCTTAAGAGATATAAACCTGTTTCAGCCTTCCCGGAAGGATGGTATTACAGAAGAGGATAAAGGGGTATACAGATTATGGAATATTTCATCTGATATATCGGATATGATCGGGGGGGAAGATATAAAAGCAGTTACTTTAAACGGAAACCTTATTACGGTGGGAGCAAGAGGTAATATAATAAATATTCTTAAACTAAAACAGCGTTTTGACCATATTAAAAAATTTGATTTATTAAAAGACGGAAACCGGGGTTATCTTATTTATCAAAGAGGGGAGAGGAATTTAGCTTTAATTGACAGGAAGGGAGAAATATTGTGGACTCAAAATATAGTGCCCTCCATACTTGATGTAACTTTACCTGCAAATTCCGGCAGTTCCCGGTTTTTTGCAGGAACAGGGGGCAAAGAGGGGGTTCAAATTTTAAACCCGGATGGAGATATAATTTCTAAAAGCAGTGCTGTGGTAAATGTCACTCATCTATCCGTTGCCGGCCAAAATCAAATTATTGCTCTTTCTAATGACGGTAATTTATACAAATTGAATACAGACGGAAAATTAACCGATAAAATTGAGAATAAGGTTTTTGTGGATTTTTTAACTGTTATAGACGGAAAAGAAAAATTAACTGTCATATCCGGAAGCGACGGTGAACACGAAATTTTAAAAGTCATGGATCAGGACAATGAAAGTATGTGGGAAGTTATCCTGGGGGAGCCTGTCAAATCCAGAGTATATCAGGTAAAACCGGATCCGGATTATGATTTAATGGCGGTCAGTACTTATGACGGACAGATTTATATATTTGACAGTGAGGGCAATACCGTCGGCTATTTAAAAGGGAAAGGAAAAAAACTTTCTATAGGCTGGCTGAAAACAGATACCGGTAAAAATAATCTGGTTACCGGAAATTCACCCCGGGGAATTTCATGCTACGAGTTAATTCAGTAAAACAATGGGAAATAAATAAATGATTTTTAAAAGAACTGTAATATTCTTAATGCTTGCTCTTTTGTTTACCGGGTGTCAGACCGGCACTCATCAAAAAGAAGAGGTGACTTTAAGGTTTTGGCATAGCATCGAAAATCCTAAAGACAACAGATTATTAAGACAAAAAATAGCTGTATTTGAAGATAAAAACCCGGGTATTAAAATAAAACCGGAAAATATAGGTGCCCAGGACAGGGCTATGCCTAAGATAATAACTGCTTTATCCGCAGACCGGGAACCTGAACTTCTCTGGTTAGCCCCGGTATATACCGGAAAACTGGCCCAGAGCGGTAAATTATTGAAAGCCGGGAAATTCCTTAAAGATCCTCAATTTAACGCCGGCGACATATACTCAAATATTTTAGAAAGCGGGAAATACAAGGGGGAAATATATACTCTGCCTTTTGATACAAATAATTTAGCAATATACTATAATAAAACTCATTTTAAGGAAGCTGGCATAAAAAAGCTGCCCCGGACCTGGGAAGAATTCCGCCAGGCCGCTATCCGGCTAACCCAAAAAGATTCTAACCGGTACGGCTTTCTTATACCTATGGGCACGCAGGAGTGGACCGTCTGGACCTGGCAGACTTTCCTGTGGCAGGCGGGGGGCAGTCTACTTACGGATAAAAATCAGCCCGCTTTTCAAAGGAAACCGGGAATAGAGGCTCTTAAATTCTGGGTGGACCTTAAAGAGAAAGACAATGCCGCTATATTTTCGGCGGCGGATACAGGTTACAAATTGGATAATTTTTTATCCGGTAGAGTTTCCATGATGATAAACGGTCCCTGGAATTATACTCTTTTAAAAGAGCAGGATGAGATAGATTACGGTTCCTTCAGTTTGCCAAAAAATAAAAAAAGAGCCACTAACATAGGAGGCGAAAATTTGTATATTTTTAAATCTACAGAGAAGAAAGAAGAAGCTTCCCGAAAATTTGCAAAATATGTAATGTCTGAAAATTTTCAGACAGACTGGGCTATACAGACCGGTTATCTGCCGGTAAATAAAAAAGCTACCCAGTCGCAAAAGTATTCCCGATTTCTCAGCGATAATCCTTTCATGGAGACTTTTGTAAAATCCATGGAATTCGGTAAGACCCGTCCCGGAATACCCGGATATTCAAGGATATCCAGGAGAATAGGCCGGGCTATAGAAAGGGCGCTTTACCAGAAACAGACTCCCGAAGAGGCCCTTAAACAGGCCGCTGAAGAGGTGGAGAATTTGTAATGAGAGAAAAGAGAAGAAAATCTTTTGCTGCGTATTTTTATCTTACTCCCGGGCTCTTTTTTCTAACTATCTTCATAATTTTGCCCGTATTATCGCTTTTTGTCCTTTCTTTCTTTAAATGGGATATTTTTTCCGGCGGTCAAATTACTTTTACCGGTTTTGAAAATTATATACGGCTTTTTAAAGACCCGGGATTTTATAACGCTCTAAAAAATACATTTTTATATGTTTTGGGAACCGTACCCGCCGGTATGGCCGGAGGACTGCTGCTGGCGGTTCTTATCAACAATAGAACCAGGGGAAATACTTTTTACAGGACCTGTTTATTTTTACCGTTTATAGTATCTCTTGCGGCAACCGGGATAGTATGGCTGTGGCTGTACGATTATCAGGGAGGTATTTTAAATCATTTTCTTCTACAGGGGGGGCTGGACAAAGTTAACTGGCTGGGAGATCCGGATTTAGCTTTAGGGTCAATTATAGGCGTAACGCTGTGGAGGAGAATAGGGTACAACATGGTGATTTTTCTGGCCGGACTTCAGATTATACCGGGGCAACTTTATGCAGCGGCAAAGATTGACGGTGCCGGGGCGCTTGCGCAATTTAAATATATTACCTGGCCCCATCTTTTGCCTACTGCTTCCTTTGTCCTTATAATAAATCTCATATTCGCTTTCAGAGATTTCTCACAGATATATATAATGACCGGAGGCGGTCCGATGGGACGAACGACAACACTTGTCTACTATATCTACGAAATGGCCTTTCAGGAGTCTAATATCTGTTATGGAGCGGCAATTTCCACTGTTCTTTTTCTGATAGTAATTACCATAACCTGGGTAAAAGTAAAATATTTCAGTCCGGAGGAAAATAAATGAAAATAAAATCCATAATTTCCCATATTTTTTTAATTGTAATCTGCGCGGTTTTTCTCTTTCCGCTCATTTGGGTAATAGTGACTTCCTTAAAGGATTCTTCTCAAGTTATGGACTCTTATGAACTGCTTATAAAAAGTTTTCATTTTGAAAATTACAAAGATGCCTGGACCGCGGCGGAATTTCCCAGATATTTTCTAAACTCTTTAATAGTTGCCCTGAGCGTGACTTTAGGTCAGATTTTTACTTCCGTACTGGCCGGGTATGCTCTGGCCAGAATGGAATTTAAGGGTAGAAAAGTAGTATTTATGACTGTCCTGGCTACCCTGATAATTCCCTACCATATAATCGTAGTTCCTCTCTTTGTTTTGCTTTCCCAGCTGGGCTGGATTAATACCTACCAGGGTTTAATAGTTCCCATGCTGGCCAACGGGTTTGGCATATATTTATTCAGGCAGTTCTTTATGAAAGTGCCCTGGGAACTTGAAGAAGCGGCGGCCATTGACGGAGCCTCCCGGTGGACCACATTGTGGAAGGTCGTTTTTCCACAGGCGCTGCCGGCAGCAGGTACTCTGTTTATATTTACTTTTGTCGCCGAATGGAATAATCTTTTTAAATGGTTAATCTTTACAGATTCAACCGGTATGAGAAATGTTCAACTGGGACTTTCTGTATTTCAGGAGCAGTTTGCCACTAATTATGTTCAACTTATGGCTGCTGTGGTAATTATTACAGTCCCGGTTTTAATTCTTTTTATTATAGGGCAAAAAAAACTTATTCGGGGAATATCATTTGGAGGAATTAAAGGATAAAAAATTATGCTTAAATTAAGAAACGTTACTAAAAAATTTAAAAATATTGTCGCTTGCGAGGATATAGATTTTACTGTTGAGGATGGAGAATTTTTTGTGCTGGTTGGGCCGTCCGGATGCGGAAAAACAACTATACTCCGGCTTATAGCCGGCCTGGAGGATCCCGACGACGGTCAGATTATAATTAAATGGAAGGATAAGACCGAGCAGGGACCCCGTCAGAGAAATACGGCCATGGTATTTCAAAACTATGCCCTCTATCCCCATATGACGGTAAAAAAGAATCTTGAATTTCCTCTTAAAATGCATAAAGTAGTAGAAAGTAAAAGGAAAGAAATAGTTAAAGAGACGGCCGAACTGTTAAAAATCGATGATATAATGTATAAAAAAGCTTCCGAACTTTCCGGCGGAGAAAAACAGAGAGTAGCCGTGGGCAGGGCCCTGGTCCGGAAACCTACAGTATTCCTTCTGGATGAACCTCTTTCCAATCTGGATGCCAAACTAAGGCAGCATTTGAGAATAGAACTTGCCCGCATACAAAAAGAGATGAATATTACGACTTTATATGTGACTCACGATCAAGAAGAGGCCATGACTCTGGCGGACAGAATAGCTGTAATTAAGGATGGTAAGATCCAGCAAACCGGCGTTCCCGCTAAGATATATTCCGATCCCGAAAATCTTTTTGTGGCTAAGTTTATAGGAAGTCCCGATATTAATATTTTTAATGCCGAAGTAGAGGCGGGAGCCCTTACAATTTTAGGCAGAGAAATAGAGATGCCGGTAATACCTAATTTTACGCAAAAAAAAGTACTTGCCGCTGTAAGACCGGAAGATTTGGAACTCACCGTCAGGGAAGACAGCTGGAAAGTTGATATAGATATTAAAGAAACGTCCGGACCGGACGTGGTTTTACATTTAAAAACCGGCGATACTACTATCCGTATAAGAGAGTCAAAAGAAAATTTCGATAAGTTTGTCTCAACATACGATACATTTGACAAGGATAATCAGATTAATTTTGATTTGGATATAGAAAAAGTATTGTTTTTTGATCCGGAAACCAAAGAAAGGCTAGAATACTAATGAAAATTTCAAAGTTATATGAAGAGAAAGATACAGTTTTTTCATGTGAGGTATTTCCTCCGAAACCGGACAAGTCCATAAATTACGATACGTTCCGGTCACTGCAAAATTTAAATCCCGATTTTATCAGCGTAACTTACGGTGCGGGTGGAGGTACAAAAGAAAAAACTGTCGAAGTTGTGGACACAGTAAAAAATAAATTTAATATTGAAACGTTAATGCACCTTACCTGTATTGATTCAAATTTTCAAAGCATAGGAGAATTATTGAATATTTTGAGAGAAAAAGATATAGAAAATATCCTGGCCTTAAGAGGGGATATACCCGATGGTAAGAGCCGGGATGAGCTTGTGTCGGATTTTTGCTATGCCAGTGATCTTGTAAAATATATTAATAAAAATAACGGATTTTCCCTGGGCGTTGCCGGATATCCGGAAAAACATCCCCAGGCTCCCAGTTTCAAAGAAGATATAGAAAATTTAAAATATAAAATAGACTGCGGGGCTGATTTTATTATAACTCAGTTATTTTTTAACAATGATGATTTTTACAGGTTTATTGAAAAAATAAGGGATATTAATATAGATGTACCCGTTTCCGCGGGGATTATGCCGGTTTTCAGCGAAAACCTTGTAAAAAAGATGGTTCAGATGTGCGGAGCCAGTATACCGGATGACTTAAAATCTCTGATAGAAAAATACGGAAGCAACCCCCGGGATATGGAAAAAGCGGGAACAGATTATGCCGCCGGACAGGTCACGGATCTTTTAAAAAGCGGCTCTGCCCAGGGGATACACTTATACATAATGAACAGGGCTTCTCTGGCAGAAGATATAATAAAAAAATCCGGATTCAAAGATATATAATAATAAATTTAACTGTTTTTATTCTGTAAG
>JBNJDT010000043.1:0-12248 GCA_051745145.1 Elusimicrobiota bacterium | reverse complement strand
AAGTCTGGCGTATAAGATTTTAGTGGAAGAAGATACCGGTAAAATTTTAGGGGCCCATCTTTTAGGTTATAACTCGGATGAAGTAATAAATATGTTTTCTCTGGCTATATCCCGGGATATGACTGTTTCTGAACTATTAAATACTACCTATGCTTTTCCCACCTTTGGATACGATATTGGTTATATGTTTTAGCAGGTAAAAGTTGGCAGTAGTGTTTAAGTAAGTTTTCAAAAAAATGCAAAGACGGAAAAATTGTCTGTATTGTAACTTTTAAAGGAGTGTTGTTATGAAAGCAGTATGGAAAGATACCCTTATAGCCCAGAGTGACGATACTATCGAGGTTGAGGGAAATCAGTATTTCCCTCCCCAAGATGTAAATATGGAATATCTGGAAGTTAATAACGAGGAGGAATATACCTGTCCGTGGAAGGGGGAGACCCAGTATTACGATGTCGTTGTAGAAGGCAATAGAAACTCTGCCGCCGCGTGGGGGTACCCCGACCCCAAACCCGAGGCAAAAAAGATAAAAGATTATAAGGCTTTCTGGAGAGGCGTTGAGGTAAAAGAATGAATAAAAAGTTACCTAAAGTAACTATGCCCGGGCGTAAGATTCCCAGCTTTTAAAAGATCAGGTTGCTCTGGTGACCGGAGATTCTTCGGGAATAGGGAAGGCCGTAGACATAGCTTTAGCCCAGGGGGAGCCGATGTGGCATTGAACTATATAAACGAGGACTATCCGGTTGATAAAATAGCAGGTAAAATAGAAGAAGAAACCGGAAGTAGAGTTTTACCCTTAAAAGCCGATGTCTCTAAAGAAGGAGAGGTTAAAAAGATGTTTTCCGAAACGATCAATAGATTGGGTACGGTGGATATACTGGTAAATAACGCCGGGATACAGAAAGATGAGCCGTTTGATGAGAAGTCTTTGGAAAAATGGCAGAAAGTACTGGATGTAAATTTAACCGGACAGTTTTTGTGTTCCCGGCAGCCGGGGATGAAAAAGATTATTAAATTTTTAGAGTAATGCTGATTTTGTGAATTTAAAAGGAGGAAATTAAAATGGGTACCGGGAAAAAAATTTTAGCGTTAACTTTAAGTCTGGTTATAGGGGGAACGGGGCTGTTGTGGAGTCACTGTCAGGTCCCCTGCGGTATTTATGACGATCATATGAGAATAGAGATGATGTATGAAAATATCGATACTGTAGAAAAAGCTATAAATTCGGTAAAAGAACTGCAGGGGGAAGAAGATAAGAATTATAATCAGATAGTAAGATGGGTAACCAATAAGGAAGAACATGCAACTAAAATTATTGAAACGGTCAATAAATATTTTCTGGCCCAGCGGATTAAAATAGCCGAAAAAAAAGAGTCTCCGAAAATGTATTCCGAGAAACTGGAGTTGCTCCATAAAATAATAGTGTATTCTATGAAAACCAAACAGTCGCTGGATACGGATAATGTAGAACAACTGAGAAAAACAGTTGAAAAATTTGAAGAATTATATTTTCAGGAAAAGTAGATAGAAACAGAAAATGATACAGGGTAAAAAATACAGAGGTAAAATATGAGTAAAGTACAGTTAGGTATCATAGGTTTGGAAAAGATGAAGATATGAAAAAGAGCGGGAGACGGGTAGAGTGGAGAAAATTTAAACTTTATGTTCTCCGGCCGGTTAATAATATGTTTTTGGGTTAGTAAGACAGGAGACGAGAAAAGCGGTATTAGAAGAGGAGTAATTATTAGGGATAAATTATTTTATGAATTATAATTTTAAAAATATAAAGATGAAGATTGCCGGGGTAGTGCTTATAATAATACTGGGAGGATTTATTATGTTAAATAATACAGGTGCTAAAGACAATAGTTTAGAAAAAGCAACATTTGCCGGAGGATGTTTCTGGTGCATGGAGCCCCCTTTTGAAAGACTTGAGGGAGTTAAAAGTGTAGTAGCCGGTTATACCGGCGGCGAAAAACCGGATCCAACCTACAAAGAAGTAGCTTCCGGGGCCACGGATCACAGGGAGGCCGTGCAGATTGTATTTGATCCTTCAAAGACGGATTATAAAGAACTGCTGGAGATATTCTGGCGACAGATCGATCCCACCGACGCCGGGGGCCAGTTTGCCGACCGGGGGGACCAGTATAAGACGGCTATTTTTTATCATACGGCAGAGCAAAAAAGAACAGCTCAAAAGTCAAAAGAGAAGCTCCAAAAGTCGGACCGTTTTAAAGAGCCTGTTGTCACCCGGATCATCCCTGCGGGAGAATTTTACGAGGCCGAGGAT
Organism: Elusimicrobiota bacterium; assembly: GCA_051745145.1. GTDB lineage: Bacteria > CG03 > SLGR01 > SLGR01 > JAGXOG01 > CAYZAK01. The sequence goes on along the minus strand of JBNJDT010000043.1, from coordinate 9,960 downwards.
TATCACCAGAATTATTACGAGAAAAGCCCCGATGCTTACAGATCCTACAAAAAGGGGTCGGGTAGAGAAGATTACCTCCGGGATAAGTGGCCCCAAGAAAAAAACTCCATACCCGGAGATGAAGAATTAAAGAAAAAATTGACTCCCCTTCAGTACATGGTAACTCAAAAAGGCGGAACCGAAGAGGCGTTTAATAATAAATACTGGGATAATAAAAGAGAGGGTATTTATGTCGATGTAGTTTCCGGAGAACCTCTTTTTAGTTCCCGGGATAAATTTGAATCGGGAACCGGGTGGCCCAGTTTCACCAAACCTATCAATAGGGAAAACATAACTAAAAAAGAAGATAATAAACTATTTAGAAAAAGAATAGAAGTTAAAAGCGCCGGAGCCGGATCCCACCTGGGCCATGTTTTTGATGACGGACCTCCTCCTACGGGGAAACGTTACTGTCTAAATTCGGCTGCCCTGCGGTTTATCCCCAAAGAAGATCTGGAAGAGGAAGGATACGGGGAGTATACGGAGTTGTTTGAGGAATAAATGAAAAGAAACACCAAAAATCTAATAGATGGATATTTAAATGTTGACCGGGAATTACTCCAATTTTATTTAACTTTAAGTAAAGACGATAAAGTTCCCGGTGATCTGAAAAATATGTGGGATGAACTTGCCGAGGACGAGACCAGCCATATACAGTATTTTAAATATTTAATAGAAAAAGATTTCAGTTTATATGCCGGTGAAAACAATTTTAAAGATTTTTCACAGGCCCTGAAATATCTAAAAAATGACATATCCCGATATTCGGAAGAGTTTAAGGAGGGAGCTGTTACTTACATGGGGGCCTTTAAAAAAACTGTAAGTGCCGAGCTTAAAGTTTTAGTATCTCCCCTGCAGGAGATTATCCATACCCACGATATTATTTTAAAAGAAGCGGTTTTTAATCCCAGAGAAAATTACGAACTTCATCTACAGAGAATAGTGGACCGGGCCTATAATTTTTTCGATGAAGATTCGGTAGAATACAACCTGGTGGATTCTTTTCAAAAGATAAGAAAAAATCAGGAAAGAGTTGTCCGGGAAATAAAGACTGATAAATTGACGGGAGTTAAAAGCCGGAATTATCTCTTTGAAAACGGAAAATTTTTACTTGAAATTTCAAGGCGTCAAAAAAACCCGGCGGGAATAATTATAATGGATGTTGATAAATTTAAAAAGATCAATGATTCTTACGGCCATTTCTTTGGAGATAAGATCTTAAAGAAAATAGGAAGGTGTCTGACAAAGAGTATCAGAAGCTCGGATATAGCGGCCAGGTACGGAGGCGATGAATTTGTTCTTATACTCTATGACCAATCTGAAAAAGACGTAAAGGAAGTAATAAAAAGAATAAAGGAGGAAATATCTTCAATTACCGTAAAAGTACCCCGGAAGAATTTAAGTATAGTACCCCGGATTTCCGCGGGTTATGTGATTTATGATTCCTATGAAGATTCACCGGAAATTAAAAAACTTATAAATGAGGCGGACCGGATGATGTATAAAAAGAAAAATCAAAAAGAAACATATTGAAGTATTTTAAGAATATAGTCCCCGAGAAGAACCGGTCGGATAAGTTTAATTTGAAAGTACAGGATAGAAACTGTATCGGTTTAAGTTTAAGCTTTAAATTTCACTTTTTGCTGAATTATTGATAAAATAATAATTATTGATATGAATAAAGACATTCCGGTATTTATACGCCGGTACTTATGTTAAAGATTATTTATTAAAGATATGCCCTATAAAATACTATTAGTAGATGATAATAAAGCTTTTAGAGAAGAGTTAACAGAAGCGCTCTCTAAATACAAAATTACCGGGGTATCAAACAGTAAGGATGCATTAAATAGAGTAAACTCCCCCAATGATTTAGATCTGGTTCTGCTGGACCAGAAACTTCCTCAACAAAACGGCACCCAGATTATCGAAAAAATGAGAGAAAAAAACCCCCGGCTGGGTATAATAATTTTAACCGGGTACAGTTCTAAACAGGTTATCCTTGAATCTTTGAGAAGAGGTGCCGATGATTATGTGGAGAAAATCACGGATATTAAAGAGTTGAAAAAAAGGATAGAAAAAGTTATTGAAAGTAGGGCCGCGGAAAATTCTTCCGGCGGTTCCGGTATTTCAGAAAAAATCCGGAAAGCTAAGAGATTTGTTAATAAAAATTGCTACAAAAAAATTAATCTTGAAGATGTAGCCGGCTATGTTAATCTTTCTTCTAAATATTTAAGCCGTCTATTTAAAGATGAGACCGGCCTTACTTTTACCGAATACAGGTTAAAGGTAAAAATTAAAGAAGCCAAAAGATTGCTAAAAGAGACCGATAAAAGTGTAAACAGTATAGCTTATAAACTCGGTTACCGGAACCCGGAGTCGTTTATGAAAATTTTTAAAGAGCGGTGCGGCAAAACTCCTACCCAGTTTCGGAAGTAGTTCGTGGTTACTTCCGGTAATAGAAATAATATAGAAAAATACATATTTGTAGTTTTTATTTTAGGGGGGCTGTATATAATAAAGCTATACAATTACCTGCTTTTTCACACCCTGGCCGAATTTTTCAGTATAGTGATAGCCGGGGGAATATTTGTGTTGGCCTGGGCCACTAAAGATATAATTGAATTTAAGGCCCTGATTTATCTGGGAGTTGCGTATTTATTTGTAGGTTCTATAGATTTAATGCATACCCTGACCTACACGGGTATGGGGGTAATTGAAGGCGGGGGTATAAATTTACCTACCCAGCTTTGGATATTCGCCAGGTATTTTGAGAGTATAACTCTGCTTGCCTTTCCGTTTTTATTAAATAGAGAAATCCGACCCGTCCGGCTGGTTCTGGGTGGCTCACTTATAACCGGGTTGGGATTTATGAGCATATTTTATTTTGAAAATTTCCCGGTAAGTTTTGTATCCGGCGAGGGACTGACCGGGTTTAAAATTGTAAGTGAGTACCTAATTTCTCTAATACTACTTATTTCCCTGTTTATACTCTGGAAAAAAAAGGATTCTATATTCCCGAAAATTTATAAATTAATGGTATTTTCCATTACAGCTACCGTATTATCCGAACTTTCATTTACCCTGTATGCCAACCCCTACGGATTTTTTAACGCCGCAGGCCATTTTTTGAAGATACTCTCCTTTTATTTTATATACAGAGCCGTAATAGAAACCGGCATATCCGAACCGTTAAATATAATGTTCAGCAGTTTAAATAAAAGCCGGGAAAGACTAAAGAATCAGAAAGACCGGATGTTAAATATTATGGAGAATATTCACTACGAGGTATATGTGGTGTCTAAAGATTACCGTATCGAATATGTAAATTCGGCTATGGTAGAAGGGTTCGGCCCCCCGGGTGACAAAAAGTGTTACGAATACTGTTTTGACCGGAAGAGCCCGTGCCCCTGGTGTAAAAATGAAGAAGTTTTTAACGGTGAAGAAGTTGTGTGGGAATATACTTATCCGGAGGGTAAAAGTTATGAGTTTATTGAGACGGCCGTAGGAAATCCGGACGGTACGGTCTCAAAATTAAAAATTTCTAAAGATATTACAAAGAGAAAAAAAGCAAAAGAACTGGCTGAAAAAAAGTTTAAAGAAAAAAAAGAGGAATTAAAATTGGTCCACAAAAAGCTGGAAGAAGCTCGACGGCTAGCGGATTTGGGAGAACTTGCCGCCACCGTTGCCCATGAGCTTAGAAATCCCCTGGCTACAATGAAAACGGCAATTTATAATTTAAAAAATAAGACAGATAAAAAGACCCTGTTAGGTCACATAAACAGGATTAAGGCCAAGATAAGAGATTCGGATCAAATTATAGATAACCTGCTTTTTTACACTAAGATAAAACCCCCGGAATTTGAACCGGTTAATATAGAAGAAGTCATCGATGAAAGTTTAGAAGTTACCCGGGATAAAATTTTTGGTAAAGATATAATTTTTAATAAAAATTATCATCTTCCCGAAAACCTGAAATTAAAAGGCGATTTTTTACAGTTAACCGAACTTACTATTAATCTTCTCAGCAACGCTGTTGAGACTTTACCGGAAAGTGGCGGGGAAATTGATATTACATTATTCAAAGAAGGTAGAGAACTGGTCATGAATATAAAAGATAACGGTCCGGGAATAGACCGGCAGGATTTGGATAAAGTCAACAATCCTTTCTTTACTACCAAAAAAACGGGTACAGGACTGGGGCTGGCCATATGTCAACAGATAACCGATCTTCACGGGGCGTCCTTTGAGATTAAAAGTAAACCGGATCAGGGCACAACTGTTGAAATAAGATTACCTTTGACCCGATAATACTATCCTTTTGAAAAAAAGTGGAATAAAAACAGTCTAAAGTAGAAACAGACAATTATAATTAAGGTTAATATTTGGGATAATACATACTGAAAGGGAATAAAATGAAAAGAATAATAATTATAGATGACAATAAGGAGTTTTTAGATGAGGTAGCGGAGGCTCTGAAAAATAACGGGTACCGGGTGGACAGTTCTACAACCGGGAAAGAAGGGTTAGAACTTGTTAGAGAAAATAAACCCGATCTCATACTGCTGGATTTAAAATTACGGAATACCAGCGGATTTAAAGTAGCCGAAACCCTTAAGAAAAATAAAGATACCGCGGATATTCCCATAATTGCTATGACCGGTTATTTTTCCAAAGAAGACAGAAAATACGCGGTTAGCATGAGCGGCATTAAAAAGTGTTTAACAAAACCTTTTGATTTAGATATTTTGTTTGAGGAAATAGAAAAGGCAATACACGAAGAAGTAGAGTAGAGGAGGTATAAGTATGAGTAAGTATGTATGTAGTATGTGTGGTTATGTAGAGTTAAAGGACGGAGCACCGGATACGTGTCCATCCTGCGGAGCGCCTAAAAAAGCGTTTGAAGAGCAGGAAGATGCTGTCAAGGTGCCTGAGGATTCTGATAATAAGAGCGATCTTGAGAAAAAACATGTCCCCCTGATTTTGGTAAACAAATCCTGCAGTCTTATTGAAGGGTGCGTGGATGTGCACGTGAAGATGGGCGATATAATTCATCCTATGGAGTCAGACCACTATATAAATATAATAGATTTCTATCTGGATGAAGAGTTCCTCTCCAGAGTGAAATTAACCCCGAAAAATCTCCAGCCGGCGGGCTGTCTTCATATGGACGTGGATAAAGGTAAACTGTCCGTGGTAGAACACTGTACGGTCCACGGAAACTGGATTGCTGAAAAGGAAATATAATACCTAAAGGGTTGCCGGGATATAAAATTTAAATTATATCCCGGCACTTAAATTAGCGGGAAATGAATAAACCACGGAGATTATAATGAAATTAAACAGGGATATTTCCATAGTTTTATCCGGCGCGGCCGGGCAGGGGATACAGACAGTAGAGAATCTTTTAGTACATGCTTTTAAAGAGACCGGCTACAATGTATTTTCGACTAAAGAATTCATGTCCCGGGTCCGGGGAGGGAACAATACAACCCAGATAAGGGTCTCGGCAAAACCGGTCAGGGCGTATGTGGAAAAAATTGATATTCTTCTTCCTCTAAACCCGGGCGCTTTGGACAGGATAGAAGATTGGATTAACTCCGAAACTTTAATAATAGGGGATCCGGAAAATATTGACGAGGAATATGCCGATAGAAAACATACGTTTAAAACTAATATCAGTGAGTCAGCCCGGGAAATTGGCGGTTTAATATTTGCCAATACCGTGGCCGCCGGAATAGTTGAAGGCCTGGTAGAGGTAAAAGAAGCTATAGCTGAGCAAAGTATAACAGAGAAATTCTCTTCAAAAGGTAAAGATATTGTCCAAAAAAACAAAAAAGCGGTGAGCCGGGGATTTGATATTGCTTCGGATATATTTGAGAAAATGGATTTGACCGTAAATATAGAAAAAACCTCTTCTATTAGTGACAATATTTTAATGAATGGAGTGGAAGCGGTGGGGATAGGGGCCCTGCTCGGGGGATGTAATTTTATTTCGGCTTATCCCATGTCTCCGTCCACCGGTGTTTTTGTCTTTTTATGTGAACAGGCCGGGGAATTCGGTATAGTAGCCGAGCAGGCCGAGGACGAAATAAGCGCGGTTAACATGAATATAGGGGCCTGGTACGCCGGGGCCCGGGCGCTGGCTAATACTTCCGGGGGAGGGGTAGCTTTAATGGAAGAAGGCATAAGTCTGGCGGGGATGACAGAAACTCCCCTGGTGGTCCATGTGGCTCAAAGACCCGGACCGGCAACCGGGCTTCCCACAAGGACAGCCCAGGAAGATCTGAACCTGGTTTTACATGCCGGCCACGGTGAATTTCCCCGGGCCATATACGCCCCGGGAAGTTTTCAGCAGGCCCTTAATGTGGTAAATAGGGCGTTTAACACGGCGGATAAATACCAGACCCCGGTATTTGTCTTAACCGATCAGTATTTCCTGGATTCTTATATGAACGTAAGTAAGTTGGATACGGATAAACTTAAAGTGAAAAAAGCTATTGAAAAGACATCTGAAGATTATTCCAGATATAAATTAAAACCCGATGGCATATCCCCCCGGGGAGTACCGGGCTACGGTGATGGTTTAGTCTGCGCCGACAGCGATGAACACGGTGAAAAAGGACACATTACGGAAGATCTGGATTTCAGGGAAAAAATAAATGAGAAGCGTCTTGAGAAACTGGAGGGCCTAAAAGATGAAACTATAGAACCGGAACTGTACGGCCCCGAAGATTATGAGACTTTAATAATAGGGTGGGGTTCAAATTATCATGTCATAAAGGAAGCCCTGAAGAAAACCGGTTCCCAAAAAACAGCTTTCCTCCATTTTTCCCAGGTGTATCCCGTTCCCCGTTCTACAGAAGAATATTTAAATAAAGCTAAAATAACTGCGGTGGTTGAAAATAACGCCACCGGTCAGTTTGCCGGATTAATAAAGAAAGAGACCGGAATAGCGGTCGATGAAAAAATTTTAAAATATAACGGTCTGGCATTTTCGGTAGAAGAACTTGTTGAAAAATTTAAAAATTTAAGTTAACGGAAAAATAAGAAGATTATAAGGAGATATTATAATGGATACTGATGATTATAAAGCAGAAAATTCCGATATAGCCTGGTGTCCGGGCTGCGGTAATTTCGGTATTTTGAACATCCTGAAAAATACGCTGGCCGGATTAAAGATACCCCCCCGGGATCTGGCTATGGTCAGCGGTATAGGTCAGGCGGCCAAGGCCCCCCAGTATTTAAAATGTAATTATTTTAACGGACTTCACGGTAGAGCTGTGCCGGTAGCTACCGGCGTAAAATCCGCCAATCCCCGGTTGACGGTAATAGCCGAAAGCGGCGACGGCTGTATGTACGGGGAGGGGGGGAACCATTTTCTGCATGCCGTAAGAAGAAATCCGGATATAACTTTAATTGTACACAATAATATGGTTTACGGTTTGACAAAAGGTCAGGCTTCTCCCACAAGTCAGAAAGGGTTTAAAACCCCCGTTCAGCTAAACGGAGTTTTTGAAGAACCGTTTAATCCCCTGGGTGTGGCTATAGCCCAGAATATATCGTTTGCGGCCCGGGCCTACTGTAAAGATATGGATGAAACCACTGATATATTGAGTCAGGCGGTTGAGCACAAGGGACTCTCCCTGGTAGATATATTTCAGCCCTGCGTCTCTTTTAATAAATTAAATACTTACAAGTGGTTTAAAGAGCACACCTATTATCTGCCGGACGATTATAAACCGGATAACCGGGAGGATGCGTTCAGCCGAAGTATGGAGAAAGATAAATTTCCCCTGGGCGTATTTTACAAAAAAGAACGGGAAACTTTTGAGAATCAGGCTATACCGGAAAGTTTTTCGCAGCCGGTATATAAACAGACGGTTAATCGGGACAAAATAGAGAAACTTATAGCAAACGCAAGAGAATAATAACTAAAAGGAAGTTAAATTTATGGATCATAAAAAAATGTTAAAAGATTTTAAGGTTAGGTTCTGGTGGTCTATTATTCTTACAATCCCCATACTTATTTTATCTCCCATGATCCAGAGCTTCTTGGGTTTAGAAATCAGTTTCGGGGGAAGTAATTTAGTTCTTTTCGGGTTTTCAACCGTAGTCTTTTTTTACGGAGGCTGGCCTTTCTTAAAAGGATTATACAGGGAGCTAAAAAGTAAAGCCCCGGGGATGATGACCCTTATCGCCATGGCTATTACGGTGGCCTATCTTTATTCAAGCGCGGTGGTCTTTGGAGTTGAGGGGAAACTATTTTTCTGGGAGCTGGCCACGTTAATAATCATAATGCTTTTAGGTCACTGGATAGAGATGAAATCGGTCATGGGGGCCTCGGGAGCCTTAAAGTCCATGGCCAAGCTTATACCCTCCGAGGCTCATAAAATAGTTAAGGACGGTGAAACTCAAAGCGTGGAAGTTTCCAGCCTGGAGCCCGGTGATATTGTTCTGGTAAAACCCGGCGAAAAATTTCCCGCAGACGGGGAAGTTGTAAAGGGAAAATCGGCTGTTAACGAATCCATGGTTACCGGGGAGTCAAAGCCCGTAAGCAAAGGAAAAGGAGACGAAGTTATAGGGGGATCGGTAAACAAGGAGGGGTCCCTGGAGGTGGAAGTAAAAGAGACCGGAGAAAAATCCTATTTATCCCGGATGATGGATCTGGTGGAGAAAGCCCAGAAAAGCAAATCAAAGACCCAGTCCTTAGCCGACCGGGCGGCGGTCTGGCTTACTTTAATCGCCCTTACGGCCGGGGGCATAACTTTATTTTCATGGATGGTTTTCGCCGGCCGGGATTTTGCTTTTTCTTTAGAAAGGATGGTTACGGTTATGGTTATCACCTGTCCCCACGCCCTGGGGCTGGCCATACCCCTTGTTGTGGCGGTATCCACCACTATCTCAGCTAAAAACGGTTTGTTAATAAGAGACCGGGTCTCTTTTGAAAGAGCAAAAGATCTCCAGGCTATTATTTTTGACAAGACCGGGACCCTTACCCAAGGAAGTTTTGGAGTAACAGATACGGTGGCTATTTCTGAAGATATGGACAAACGGGAAATTTTAAAATACGCCGCTTCCGTGGAGCAAAATTCCGAACACTCCATAGCCCGGGGCATAGTTAAAGAGAGTGAAGAAAAGTTTAAAGTCAATAATTTTACGTCCATATCCGGAAAGGGAGTTAAAGGGAAGGTAGAGGGCCGGGAAGTTATGGTGGTCAGTCCCGGTTATCTTACAGAAAACGACATAACTTATGACGACAGTAAGGTGGATGAAATACTTAGTCAGGGCAAGACAGTTGTCTTTCTTTTAATAGATGGTGAAATAATGGGAGCCGTGGCCCTTTCTGATGTTATCCGCCCTGAATCAAAAGAAGTTATAACCCGGTTAAAGGATATGGGGTTAAGATGTATGATGCTTACCGGGGATAATGAAGAGGTAGCTAAGTGGGTGGCAGAAGAAGTGGGGCTGGATGAATATTTTGCCGGAGTTCTTCCCGATAAAAAAGCTCAAAAAATAAAAGAAGTACAGAGCAGGGGGTTGAAAACGGCTATGGTGGGAGACGGGGTAAACGACGCCCCGGCCCTGGCCCAGGCGGATCTGGGTATTGCCATAGGCTCGGGAACAGATGTGGCGGCGGAGACGGCCGATATTATCCTGGTAAAGAGCAACCCCCTGGATACGGTAAAGATTATCGGACTGGCCAAGGCCACTTACAGAAAGATGATCCAGAATCTGGCCTGGGCTACCGGGTACAATGCAATCGCCATCCCCCTTGCCGCGGGAGTTTTATTCAGCTGGGGAATTCTTTTAAGTCCGGCCGCCGGGGCAATTCTGATGTCCTTAAGTACGGTAATAGTGGCTGTAAACGCTAAATTTTTAAAAATTGAAGAGTAGGAAGTATTTGTAATTAAAAGGAGG
>JBNJDT010000042.1:0-12847 GCA_051745145.1 Elusimicrobiota bacterium | reverse complement strand
CGGATATTTAGTAGTGTAGTTTATGGATAAATAGCAATATATATAAAAAATTAAAGATAAACTCAATGATAAATTCCTATGTTCATAGAATAGTTGATATAGAACTGGATGAGCTGTTACCTCAACTGCCGGCAGTAGCCCTTGAAGGACCTAAAGGTGTCGGCAAGACAGAAACTGCCAGGCGCAGAGCAAATACGGTTTATGCGTTAGATGATCCTGTTCAAAATGAACTTATAAAGGCAGACCCTTCCCAACTATGTGATGGAGAAAAACCGATCTTGATAGACGAATGGCAACGTGTCCCTGAATCCTGGGATATAATACGCAGAGCCGTCGACCGCGATTCTTCTCCAAATCAATTTCTTCTCACCGGGTCAGCTACTCCTTCATCAAGATCCACTCATTCAGGAGCCGGGCGTATAGTAACTCTCCGACTTCGGCCAATGTCACTAATGGAAAGAAACCTTGAAGAAACTGCTGTCAGCTTAAAAAAACTTTTAACGGAAAAGAAAACAAAAATTACAGGACAAACCAAGATTGGATTAAAAGATTATGTTCATGAACTCTTTCTTTCCGGCTTCCCCGGGCTACGACAATATTCAGGAAGAGCTTTAAGAGAACAACTTAAAAGCTATATAGAACGCATTGTAGATACGGATTTTCAGCAGATGGGCAGGAAGGTTCGAAAGCCTCAAACTTTAAAACGCTGGATGGCTTCTTACGCTGCCGCTACATCGACAACTGCCAGTTACGAAACAATCCGGGACGCCGCTACACCGGGCCGAGGAAATAAACCGCCTAAAACTACTACACGACCATATAGAGAAATTCTTGAACAGTTATGGATTATGGAACAAATTCCGGCATGGGTTCCAAGCCGAAATCAATTTTCCCGGTTATCAAAACCCCCTAAACATCAACTTGCGGATCCTGCTTTAGCAATACAACTCCTTGGAATTAACGAAGAAGCCTTACTCAAAGGAGAAGAGCCAACTCTTCCTATACCCCGTGACGGAACTTTACTGGGGCATTTATTTGAATCTTTAGTTACACAAACTATTAGAGTTTATGCACAGGCCTCCGAAGCTGAAGTAAAACATTTTCGGACTATGGGGGGGCGACATGAAGTTGATCTTATTATAGAACGCAGCGACCAGAAAATAATTGCTGTAGAAGTAAAACTTGGGCGTACTGTTGAAAACAGCGATATCAAACATCTGCTATGGCTTAAGAAAAAGATGAAAAATAATTTATTAGATATGGCCCTCGTCCATACCGGCCCACAAGCATATCGCAGAAAAGATGGAGTTGCTGTTATACCGGCCTCGCTTCTTTCAGTATAAAAAGACTATATAGAAATGAAAAGTGACTCCACTACCGCGGAGACGGACTTATTAGCCGCCCCAGATATTATACAACTTTTTATTTAAAAATAATTTTTCTTTACCAACTTTCCTACTTTCCAATATCCCGATATTTTCTAAAGCCTTTAAATATTCTGCCGCTGTTTGCCTTTTGGCAATTCCGGCAAATCTTCATATATAAGATATAAAACATCCGATATTCTTCCTACCCTTCCATTACCATCAGAAAAAGGGTGGATTGCTTCGAATTGATAATGTATAACAGCTAATTTTATTAGAGGATCATATTTATTTTCACTGTTTATGAATTTTTTTTATTTTTTTCGACATATTACTTTTCTTATATTAAAACAAAATCGGTTTAAAAAAGTCAGTATATACTTACAGCAAAAATAAAAGTTTATCTATAATTAAAAAATGGATGGAAAATTGGAACAATTTCAAAACTTTTAAATGGATTATTCATACCGAATTACTTCAAATTTATAAGAAAAAAATATTTAATTTTACTTCTATAGTCATTTAAATGGGTAAAATGAAACTATCGCTTTATATTTTTTGTAAACTTTTTGTAAACATGTTAAATTATTTTTTTGTAACCTGTAAAGAAATCCTTTTTAATCACTGACATGTTCAATCATTGCTTTTACAGCCTCACAGGTATTTTTGGGTTTTATTGATATCTCAGGATTTTGATTTTTAAATACTCTAAATATTTCATCCATAAACCCCTGACCCACTTTTTTAATTCCGGAAAAATCTAAAATAATTTCTTCATACTTATCTAAATTATAAAGCAACCTTCTTGCTTCAGATCGTGAAATAAAAGTATGGTTATCTTCGGAAAATAATTTAACATTTACTGAGGTCCTGGAAAAATTATAATTAAATTCTTCCCCACTAAATTTTTCAAAAAGTTCTTCAAGTTTTTTCTTAGAATATTTTTTAATTGTAAATTCTACCTTTGTTCCTTTATTGAATTGTATTTTATTTACATAGACTTCATTCTCCAGATTATTAAATATTATTTCTAAACGGTGACTCTTAATTGAAACTTTATCTGCAATTTTGGAAGTAAAAAATAGACCTTCTCCGGTATGTCTTTCCTTGTCTGTAGTAGTCTTTCCCTTTATCAATTCTCTTAAAGCATCCCTTTCATTTTTTAAATTGAATTTTTTTCTTATATTTTCATATATACCAATACCCCAATCATCTATACAGAACGAAATATCATAATGACTCACTTTCATTGAAATATTTGCGTATTCAGACCGGGAATGTTCAATGGCATTGTTTAAAATTTCAGTAAAAGTATATCTTAAAATATCAAACACATTTTCGTCGACTATCTTATTGAATTTATACTGTAAATTTAAATCATAAAATATTTCGTCTTCAGCAGCATCTTTTAATTCTATTCTTTTTTTTATGGAAGGTTTCACAGAATATGGAGCTTTTTCTCTAAGTACGTATTTGACCCCCTTTCTCTCGCCTATCTTTTCTATCTTGCCTTTTTTAATTAGCTTTTTAATATGTTTATGGGCCCCCTGTCTTGTAAAGCCTGTTTTTTCAACTACATCCTTTGTAGTAATATGTCCTTTTTCTTTTATTTTATTTATTATAAATTTTTCTATATTCATATTTTTATATTAATTTTTTGTAAACTTTTTGTCAACTTACTATATTATTTTTTTGTAAACTATTCCTAAATAAATTATATCTCAATAATTAATTTGGTATAACGGAAGAGGATTTTTATTAAGTGGAGGGTAATTAAATCCGGCTGGCGAAAAAATTGCCTGTAGTTATTATTTATGATGGCTGCCGGAGGAGGATTCGAACCCCCACTAACGGAACCAGAATCCGCTGTCCTGCCCTTAGACCATCCGGCAACTCTGTTTAATGGAATGTAAAAAAAACGGCCCTTTAGTAAAAGGGCCGCAAAAACTTTAAAGTTTTTTAATGTTTTTTTTTATTTTTTCTTTCTGCCTCTTGCCATTTTTGCTCTGGCAACATCACCTGCTTTATCTACATAATAAAGATATCCTGATTCTTTATCTACACCTGTTTCAGCCACTTTCTGAGGTTTTCCTTTTCCTTTACCACCCCGGGCCATTTTTACTTCAGAAATATCTCCATCTTTATCAACAAAATAAAGATAACCGCTTTTCTTGTCTACACCTGCTTCTGCTACTTTTTCTCCCATCTTTCCTCCTTAATTTAATAACTATAATTCAAAACTTTTTCTTCAGTCAATGTTTTTTTAACAAATTTTTTTATCTATGTCAATAACCCCGCCTTAAAATTTTTATTCAGTTCCGTACCTTTTAAATAATTTCTCTCCATAAGAAGTCAGCCAGAAAGCCAGCACCCCCACACCCAGGCCGGCCACCACGTCAGTTATATAGTGGTACCTGTTATACACCACAGAAATACAAAGGAGTATTATCGTAGGAAGATAAAAATAAAATAATTTCCTAAAATACAATCCCATAAATATTGTACAGACTAAAGCAACCGCTATATGAGAAGAAGGCATACACCCTCCGTAAAGCGAACCGTATCTCATTATAGAATCCTGCAGGGGAGTGAAAAAATAACCTTTTAGAGCCATCGTATCTTTTCCGGCTATATTTTCCTCTTCATCAATCCCGTAGAACTCTTTTATATTTACCTCATAATCTAAGGTATATTGATCATACAATTCGTATCTTGGGCCCCGTACCGGATAAATTATAAAACCAATGTATGATAAATAAAAAGCCACACATACAGTAGCAAGATACCGGACGTAATTTTTTCTTTTTCCGTAAAAATACAAAGCTGCTGCACCCAGGGGGATCATGATATAATAAGTAAAATAATTAAATTTCATTACCTCGGTAAGCAGGGGATTGACAAAATTTTCCATCCACAGGGTGGGGTGAACCCCAAACAGCGATTTCTCAAAACTCATAATTGCGCCATCCATCCACCCGGGAACTAATATATTGGTAAAACGCCCAATCTCCTTATAGTTGAAAGTAAACATAAATATGGGATACCACCACCGTAGGAATTGGGCAATTTTGTTTTCGGATTTATCCAGGTAAGGTACTCCCGCAACTATTAAGACGATAATTAACGCGTGGGCCGCTATATATACCGGCCAGTATTCTACCCCCCGGTGAAAAAATATAAGCAATACCCCCAGAGCAGCCATATACCCTATAAATAATAAATCTATTAAAGTAAATCCACTGTCAGTTTTTGGGATTTTCATTTTTATCTATAATTTTTTGAGTAATAGTAATTACCGCTCTGTCATTTTGTTCGGCAAAATCATCGGCAAATTTTATTCCTATATGGTAATTGTCCCGGTATTTTTTCTGCCATTTAACATAACCGACAAGGGGTTCAACTTTTTTCTCCATATCCAGCTTAACTTTTACAAGTAAACCTGAACATAACTTACAGGGTACTTCTATCATAGCCCCGTCTGCGCTGATATTCTTTAGCTCCCCCTTACCGGTCTGGTAGGTGACATCCGATGTCTCAACGGTAACCGGGATACTGTAATTTACCCGGATAAACTTACGCTTTTCTTTACCTCTGTTTTTATTATTTTTATTAATAAAAAAATACCCCGTATTTATTTAGCTTTTACTGTCTGGATTTTCCTTTAAGATATACTCTGAGTATTGATACAGCCGCCGGAGTTACTCCCGGAATACCGGCTGCCCGGGCCAGATTATCCGGTCTTACCCGGTTTAGTTTTTCAACCTCTTCATTAGAAAGTCCTTCCACTTTTTCATACTGTATATCAGAGGGCAAATTTTGTTTCTCAAGATTTTTTAACTTATCTATTTCTTTCTGCTGTCTTTTAATATAACCCTCGTATTTAGCCTGAATATCGAGTTCTCGCCCTACCGCCGGCGGTACAGATTGTAGTTTATTGTGATAATCTTTTACATCGTCCCAGGAAATTTTAGGATTTTTAAGTAATTTTTTAACGGATTTGGCGCTGGATAAATCCAGTTTTTTTCCAAGTTCGGTATCCGGTTTAACTTTTATGTCCTCTATCTGTTTACGGGCGTTTTCCATTTTATCTTTAAATCTTCGCACTCTTTTGAAAAGTTTTTCACAGGTACTGCCTAAATTATACCCTTTTTCCGACAACCTTAAATGGGCGTTATCTTCTCTTAATCTCAAGCGGTATTCTACCCGGGATGTAAACATACGGTAGGGTTCCTTTGTTCCTTTTGTAATTAAATCATCGATAAGAACACCTATATACGCCTGGTGTCTTTTTAAAATAAACGAATCCTTATTTTTACAGCTTAAAACAGCGTTAATTCCGGACATAAGTCCCTGGGCGGCGGCCTCTTCATAACCGGTAGTGCCGTTAATCTGTCCGGCAAAATATAAGTTTTTCACCCGCTTAGTTTCAAGCGTGGGTTTGAGTTCCCTGGGATCTACGACATCGTGTTCTATCCCGTAACCGTACCTTGCTATTTCTACGTTTTCCAGTCCCGGAATCGTATGGATAAATTCTTCCTGTATTTTCCGGGGAAGACTGGTAGAAATTCCGTTGGGGTAGTACCAGTCGGTATCCAAACCTTCGGGTTCGAGAAAGACATGATGACTGTCTATGCCGGAAAACCTCTCTATTTTATCCTCTACCGATGGGCAATACCGGACGCCGGTGCCCACAATTTTACCGCTCATCAGCGGCGACTGGTCAAAACCGTTTCTTATAATTTTGTGGGTCTCCTTGTTTGTATGAGTTATATAACAGGAAATTTTATTTTCAGGTTCCGTATCCGTCATCCACGAAAAAGGTTCTATAAAATCATCTCCTTTTTGTTCTTCCAGCCGTTCAAAATCAATAGTATCCCCTACAAGTCTCGGGCAGGTACCTGTCTTAAATCTCATCATTTCAAACCCGGCCGACTTTATAGAATCAGCTAAATTTTCCGACGGAGGTTCATTTATTCTCCCACCGGCAAAATTTTCCATTCCCACATGCATCATCCCGTTTAAAAATGTTCCCGGGGTAACTATGATTTTTTCGGCGTATACTTTTTTGCCCGAAGAAGTGAGTATTCCGGTGGCCCTGTCCCCGTCATATATTATCTGATCTGCACCGTCCTCCATAATATCTAAACCTTTAATATTAGTTAAAGTATGGCAGATATACTCTTTATATTTTTTTCTGTCCTCCTGGGCTCTGGAAGACTGTACGGCAGGTCCTTTGGAGGTATTGAGTTTTTTATAATGTATCAATCCGTAATCGGCGGCCCGGGCCATGAGCCCTCCCAGGGCGTCTATCTCTTTTACTATCTGTCCTTTGCCAACTCCCCCTATGGCCGGGTTACAGGACATCATCCCCAGGTTATCTTTCTCAAAAGTAATAAGAAGGGTGGAGCACCCCATCTTCGCCCCTATATAAGCTGCTTCGGTTCCCCCGTGTCCGCCCCCGACAACGATAATTTTATACTTACCTGGCGTCTCTTTCGACATATTTGTAGTCTTTCCCCTGCCACAATCCGTCTTTTTCTAATTTAGTGTCCAGAGATTTAAGTAATTTATTTTTCTCATTTATCCACTCGGGAGCTACCAGATATTCTTCAGGACAGGTACCCGTAACTCTCTGGATGACCGTATCCGGATGCAGAAGACTTAAAACTCTGGAAAGAATGTCTATGTATTCGTAACTTGAAAGAGGTGAGAAAGCACCGTCATTATACATTTCTTCTAATTTCGTGCCCTTAATTACATACAGAGGATGTATTTTAAGCCCCTCGAGTTTTAACCGGGCCAGTTCTTTGGCCGTCTCCATCATATTTTCTTTAGACTCCCCGGGCAGACCCAGTATTATATGGGCGCATATTTTAAATTTTTCATAGTGCCGGGTAAGTTCTACAGCCTGTATAAAATTCTGGTAAGAATGATTGCGGTTTATTTTATTTAAAGTTTCATCGTGAATACTCTGCAGGCCGTATTCCATCCATATTTCATAATCTTCAGAATATTCAGCAATTACATCTAAAATAGCGGCATTGACATAATCCGGACGGGTACCTATGGCTATTCCCACAACCCGGTCGAATTTTCTTACAACTTCTAATTTTTCTCTTAAAATTTCCGGTTTGGTATAGGTATTTGTCCGGGCCTGGAAATATACAATAAACTTTTCGGCGCCGTATCTGCTTTCCATAAATTTCATCCCGTCTTCTATCTGTTTTTCAATTGTTTTTTCTTTGCCGCCGGTATTATAACTGAATGCCCTGTTATCACAGTATATACACCCGGTTTCACTCTCTTTACCGTCAAGATTTGGACAGCCGAAACCTGCATCTACACTCACTTTGTAAACTTTGGCGTCAAACCGCTCTTTTAAATATCTGGAATAGTTAAAATACCTTTTATCCTTTTTCATTTTTTCTTACCTTTATTTTATTTTTAAATCCTGAAGTTACCTTTTTAACTCCTATATACCCTAACGCCAGAAATATTACGCCACCGGCAAAACCTCCCCGGTTGCCTTTCCATAAATACCCGACTGTAAAACCTCCTATAAGAAATAACGCGGGGACAAAATAGAGCCAGAAAATAATCCTTCGCATAAGCGTGCAGTCAAATTCAACGGAAACCCTATCTTCCTCTTTTAATCCGTTTTCCGCAGAGACGGTAAGTTTTTTGTCGCTGTCTAAACATATACCGCAATCTTCACAACGGTCCGGATTCAAAATTTTAATGTTTACTTTTCCGCCGGTGGTTCCCGTTACTTTTCCTTTAACCGTTATCTTCTGTGAGCTCATATATACAGCCGGTAGGACATTTTATCTCATCCACAACAGCTTCCCTATCCTGGTGGTCAACTCCGGCCAGATTATCCTTTACCACAAACATACCTTCCGGGGCCTTTTTTTCACATATTTTACATCCTATACAGCCCGAATCGCAGACCTGGCGGGTATTTTTGCCGCTCTGTTCATTCGAACATCCCACATAAACTATCCTTCCGTCTTCCGGCTGGACCAGCTCTATAATATTGCGGGGACAGGCCTCAACGCACAGCCCGCAGCCGGTACATTTATCAAAATTTACTTCCGGCAGGTTATTATCATTTAAATGAATAGCGTCAAACGGGCATGCATCCACGCAGTCACCGTATCCGAAACAACCGTACTTACAGCTTAAGCCCCCGCCTACAAGATCGGCAGCTCCGCAATTTTCAGGTCCCCCGTACCGGGCATTGTACTTTCTATTTTGGACCCCGCATTTTACTACTGCTTTAATTTGACTTCCGGATCCCGATTCCACCCCCAGGATCCCGGCAATCTCATTGGCCACTTCATCCCCGCCGGCAACACATTTATCTACTGTTTCATCTTTGGAAGCCACGGCTACCGCATACTCATGGCAGGATGCATAACCGCAGGCGCCGCAGTTAATTCCCGGTAGAATTTCGCCGATTTTCCTTATTTTAGGATCTTCTTTTACCTTAAGTTTGCTGTAAGAAATTACCAGGATTAACCCGGCAGCCAGACCTATAATCCCAAAAACTAAAACGCTGTGTAAAACGGTTATATAATTCAAGGTGTAATCATGCCCGTAAATCCCATAAAAGCCAGGGCCAGAAGACCGGCCGTAATCAAAGTTACCGGAGCTCCCTTAAAAACTTCGGGAACCGGAGCATATTCCAGCTCTTCCCTTATTCCGGCCATTATAGTAATTACCAGAGTGAAACCTACGCCCGCTCCGAAACCAAAGACCATACTTTCCAGGTAGTTGTAATCCCTCAGCACCATAAACAGGGCCATCCCCAAAATAGCGCAGTTGGTGGTTATAAGGGGTAAATATATTCCCAGAGCTTTGTAAAGCTTCTCAAAATTTTTCCTCAAAAACATCTCCACAAACTGAACTAAAGAGGCTATAACCAGTATAAAAATTACGTATTCTAAAAACGGAAGATTCAATCCCGTCTTTGGAGAAATTATATAGTAGTACAGAGGCCAGGTTACCAGGGCAGTCATGGTCATGACAAAAGTTGTTGCCATACCTATGCCCAGCGAAGAATCTATACGGTTGGAAACCCCTAAAAACGGGCAGATTCCCAGAAAATAGTAAAGGACAAAGTTATTTACAAGAACTGCCGATATAAATATGGTAACCAGATTCATACTTCACTCCCCCGTTTTTGATTGATATAGTTGTACAGGGCGGCCAAAAATCCGAGAGTTATAAATGCGCCGGCCGGCAAAACCATAACTACCCACGGCCGGAATCCCGGAGGCATAACTTCCATCCCCATCCACATCCCCGAACCTATAATTTCTCTTACCGACCCCAGTAAAACCAGAAGCCAGGTAAACCCCAGCCCCATACCCAGAGTATCGCTTATGGCCAGATGAACCGGATTTTTAGACGTAAAAGCTTCCTGCCTGCCCAGGATGAGACAGTTTACCACTATTAGGGGAACATACGGTCCCAGGGCCCGGGAAATTTCCGGAAAATAAGCTTTAAGGACCATATCAACAACGGTCACAAATGTGGCTATTACAATAGTAAATACGGGTATCCGGACATGATCGGGTATAACTTTTCTGAAAAGAGATATGACTATCCCGGAACTTACCACTACAAAAGTTGTAGCCGCTCCCATGGAAAACCCGTTTATCGCAGAAGTAGTCACAGCCAGCGTAGGACACATTCCCAGAAGCTGGCATAAAACAGGATTTTCTTCCCAGAGCCCTTTAATAAATTGCTTTAACATCATTTACCGCCTGGTTTACTATTCTCTGTACCGACTGTGAAGAAATCGTCGCCCCGGTTATGGTATCTACGCCAATTTCTTTCTCCGGGGGTATCTTTTTATTCTCAAATTGATTTAAAAAATCCCGTCCGGTTATTTTATTCCCCAGACCGGGAGTTTCCACCGACTCCAGTATCCGGACCCCGGTTATATTTTCTATATTTTTGTCCACCCCGACTATAAGTTCGATCTCGCCCTGAAAACCCATGCCCCCGGTTAATACCGCATACCCAACTACCCGGCCATTGCTTTTTCCTTTAAATAAATCTATATCTTTCTCCGCTCTCTCATAGCTTTCGATTTCGGGTATTACTTCATATACGGATTTTTCTATTCTTTGTTCTCTGTTCTTTTCTATTCTCTTTCGGGTTCCCGAATGCAGTAAACCTAAAACTCCGGCCGAGATAAAACAGACCCCGGTCAAAATTAATATCATATTTAAATTTGAATTTTTATCTTTCATAATTGTGTTTTTGCAGTTTTAAAATTGTAAGTAAGGGATATATTTGAAGGACAGCTGTAAGAACAACACCCGCACTCCATACAGTCACTCAGACCGGCCGATTCCATCCTTTCGTAATCGTCCCCTTCAAAATATTTATTTAACTCCTGGGGTACAAGTCCCATAGGGCATACTTCAACGCATTTGCCGCATCTTATACACGGCCGGGACCCCATATCCCGGGTATTATTAATAAGTATGCCGGAAGTAGTCTTCTCCACGGGTACTTCAACTGAATCCACCGGAGTTCCCATCATGGGGCCCCCGGCAAATATCTCAAATTCCTTGTCGGACTTTTGAAAATCATAGTACTTAATAATCTTATCCAACGATATGCCCAGCGGAACTTTAACGTTCCCGGTTTTTATCATCTTATTTCCGGTAACCGTAAGTACCCTCTCTATGAGAGGCTTCCCTAACGCTATGCTCTCGTAGACCGCCATACACGTTGCTGCATTGTGAACGGAGACTCCCACATCGTGGGGCAATCCGCCGGAAGGGACCTCCCGGCCGGTAACCTCGGTAATTAGCATTTTTTCATACCCCTGGGGGTAAACCTTGGGAAGTACTTCAACCCGAATATTCTTCTGGCGGGCGGCAAAACTTTTCATACTGCTGATAGCTTCTTTTTTATCCGCTTCAATACCTATTATGCCTTTTTCAGCACCCACGGCTTTTCTTATATAATCAAACCCCTCCACAATTTTTTTTGCCTCTTCTTCCATGATTTTTTCATCGGAAGTAAGATACGGCTCGCACTCGCATCCGTTTAAAAAAGAAGTATCTACATCCACCGGGGGCTTTAATTTTACGTGGGCGGGAAATCCCGCTCCCCCCATACCCACTATTCCCGCTTCTTCAACCCTTTTAAATATATTTTCCGGGGTAATATCTTCAACGGGTTCCATAAAGTCTTCTTCCTGCTCGCCGGTTTTTTTTATAACTACCGCTTTGGCAATCTGCCCGTTATACCTGGGATACATCCCTATATCTTTTACCATACCGGCTATCGGAGAATGAAGGGCCGCCGAACAACCGGGCGACGCTTCTGCCAGCAGAGTTCCTTTTTTCACTTTATCGCCTTTACTTACCACCGGCTCGGAAGGAGCGCCTATATGCTGTTCTAAATGGAGCACTACTTCCCGGGGGACAGGGATATTTTCTATCTTTTTAAACCTGGTAGTTTTTTTTCTGGCTTTTATTTTTAACCCTTTTTTCATATCAATCAAAAATTACAGTTTTTTTTCTCTCTTCATCGCCGTAGATAAGTACTTTTCTGTCCAGGTGCCAGTTTAAGGCCCGGGAAAGTACCAGTTTCTCAAGATCCTCACCTTTAATTTTTAAATCTTTTACCGAATCCCGGTGACTTATACGGGTTACGTCCTGCTCTATGATAGGACCGTCATCCAGTTTTTTAGTGACATAGTGACTGGTTGCCCCTATGAGCTTAACTCCCCGGCTGTGAGCCTGCTCGTAAGGTTTTGCCCCCACAAAAGCCGGTAAAAATGAATGATGAATATTTATAATATTATAGGGATACTCATTCACAAACCGGGGGGAGAGTATCTTCATATATCTGGCCAGAACAACCGTATCAATTCCGTATTTATCCAGCAGTCTTAACTGTTTCTCCTCATACTCTTTTTCCTGCCTGCCGTCAGTCGGTGTATAATAAAAATCTATGCCGTACTTTCCGGCAATCCGGGACGCTTTTTTATAATTTGAAATTATAAGGGGAATGTCCGTGTTAAACTGCTCTGACTCATAGCGGTAGAGTAGTTCATAAAGACAGTGCAAATCCCGGGAGACAAATATAGCAGTTTTTTTAGACTCTTTTGTAAAATAAAGTTCCCACTTCATACTGTATTCATCAGCAATTTTGGAGAACTCTTTTTTTATTTCCTCTTTAGATAGATTAAACCCGTCCAGGGCCCATTCTATCCTCATAAAAAAAGTTTCGGTAGAATGGTCTACATGCTGATCGGAATGTTCTATATTGCCGTTATTTCTATATACAAAATCCGTAACTAGGGCAATCAGACCCCGGCGGTCGGGACACGAAATTAGTAGTACTGCATTATTGTCCATAGGGATAAGTATAATAATTTTTTTATATACTTACAAGTTGCAGGAAAGTTAAATAAGTGGATATCCCGCTTTCAGTTTTTTTATTATCTAAAG
>JBNJDT010000041.1:0-12997 GCA_051745145.1 Elusimicrobiota bacterium | reverse complement strand
CGTATCCGGAGCGTTTTTGTGGGTAACTACCAGTTCCACTCCTTCCAGATTTTCGGCTTTGGAAGTATCTATATTTTTTATAAGAGCATGAGCATGGGGACTTCTTTTAACCTTGATAACCAGCACGTCGCTGGAGATTTTATCCTCGGTAAAAGCGATTTCAGATCTGGATAATTGCACCCCGTCAATTTTTGGAGTATCTTTACCTACTATATCCAGCTCGTTTTTAAAAGTAGTACCGGATTTTTGGTCCTTATCTTTTAAATTCTGTACTACATCGTATATCTGTTCATATCCGGTACACCGGCATAAATTACCCGAAAGTGCATCTCTTACGTCTTCTTTAGCGGGGTTGTCGTTTTTATCTAAAAGTTCTTTTACTGATAGAATTTGAGAGGGAGTACAGTATCCGCACTGGACTAAACCGCCATCTATGAAAGCCTTCTGTATGGGATGAAGTTCCCGTCTCTTATTTAAACCTTCTAAAGTTGTTATACTGCACCCGTCAATTTGGGGAGCTTTTAAAAGACAGGAATTTACAAGGTCTCCGTCCAGCAGTATAGCGCAGTTTCCGCATACCCCCTCGCTGTTGCACCCGTCTTTTACGGAATTAATACCCACTCTTTTTAATAGATCCAGCACTCTCTCCTCGGGAGAGGTCTGCACAACCTTTTCTTTACCGTTTAAATTTATTTTTATTTCCATAATTTATAATTTACCAAAATATTCTTTCATCTCTTTTAAAAACGCCTTGACCAGATTTTTCCGGTAAGAAGCGGAAGCTCTCTGGTCACTTACGGGATTTATCTCTTCATTCGCTGTCTTAAATAATTCTTTAATATTTAAATCTTCAGGTTTTTTATCCTCTAAAAGGCCGGAAGTTTTATCCAGGGATATTACTGTTTTATCCAGACATCCTCCCCCTATGGAAGTACTGGAAAATTCTTTATCCTCAAAAAGGGTTCCCAGGGCCAGTTTTACTATGGGTAGATCGTTTTTTGTCCTTGAAAATTTCCGTTGATATACCTTCTTTTCGGGCTCGGGAATTTTAATTGACAGTATCAGACCGCCGGAGTTTTTTATCCAGTTTCTGGCGGATATTTGAGTTTTACCGCTATCTTTATAAATTTCTAATTTACAATCTAAAGCTATAAGTACCGGCAGGATATCAGAGCTGGACTGGTTGGAACCGATGTTTCCTCCTATAGTGGCCATGTTCCTGATATTTCTTGAATTTAAACAGGCCGCCGCCTCCCTTAAAGCGGGGTGGGCATTACCGGCTGTTCTTATATTTTCCAAAGTTGCCATACTCCCGATAGCATTTTTAGAAATATTATCCAGCTGCAACTTTTCTAAACTGATCAGGCAGTCACAGTTTTCATCCTTAAAATATAAAGAGTTTATCTGGGTGCCGCCTGCCAGATAGTAAGAATTTTTATTTTCTTTTTTATATTTATAAGCTTCCCCGGGGGTAGTTGGTTTTAAAAATTTCATATAACCTGTATTATTTTTCCATCCTCTTTAGTTTCCGTTACTTCGCCTATTACCTTACCTATTTTTTCCTTTTTAATGTCCGAAATTTTATCTTCCGGGACGCACATAAGCACCCCTCCGGAAGTTTGAGCATCATATATTATATCGGAATTTTTGCTATTTTTCAAATCCACATATCCGGAATTCAACTCTTTGTTTTTGTAAGAGCCCGCGGGCAACATTCCCAGATCAATAAGTTCATAAATCCCTTCAAAAACGGGCAGGTCTTCAAGCCGGATAGTCATCCCCACATTTGAGCCCCGGCAAATTTCAAGGGCGTGTCCGATGAGTCCGAACCCGGTAATATCTGTAGCTGCTTTTATATTTTCCCGGACCATAATATTTTTTGGCTTAGAATTTAATTCGATCATGGAATTAATAACTTTTTCTTTTGTTTCTTTTGGACAGAGCTCCCCCTTTATAGCTGTAGTTGCTATACCTGTTCCCAGGGGTTTTGTAAGAACCAGTTTATCACCGGGGCTGGCGGCCGTATTTGTTATAAGTGAGGATTTTTCTGCCAGTCCAGTGGCTGCAATACCGAATTTAAGCTCTCTATCTTCTATGGTATGGCCCCCGAGCAGACTGCACTTTGCCTTTTTTAATCTTTCCGCCGAACCTTCTAAAATTTTTTCAAAAACTTCCGGCGGGTAATCGTCAGGCGGAAAACAGCATAAATTAAGAGCGGTAATGGGCTTAGCTCCCATAACATAAATGTCCGAAAGAGCGTTGGAAGTGGCAATCTGGCCGAATTTATAAGGATCGTCAACTATAGGAGGGAAAAAATCGGTGGTCTGTATAAGTAAATTACCACTGGAGAGTTTATAAACCCCGGCATCTTCGGACGTCTCCATTCCCGAAATCACGTTTTTTGAGCGGTAAAATTTTTTGTTTTTAAGTAGTTTATCCAGGGCCTCCTGATCCAGTTTTGCCGCGCAGCCTGCGCATTCTACCTGCCGGGTGAGGTGATAACCGGAGGTTTTATTTTCTTCAGTCAAGGTCTTTATACTTTCCGGTAACCCAGGCCAGTACGGCTTCTAATACTCCCCCGCCTATATTCCGGGCTTTATCCGAGACGGTGAAGACATTCTTTTTTATCCCCCGGGGATCGATATCCCCGATTTTATGATTTCTCTTTACGTGAGTCTCCTCAGCTATTAGACCCCGGATAATTCCGTTTATACCGGCTCTCAATTCCGACCGGTTTACCCAGCCTATGAGTTCATCTTTTTGTACCGAGTCCCCAATTTTTTTTAAAGGTCTGAATTTACCGCTGTCCGGAGCCCGGAGGAGTCTTTGAGAAGTATATCCTTCTATATTTCCGGGTACCCCGGTATATTTTTGAGCCTTGCCGTTCCAGATTGTCCGGCCCACGTAGTGTCCCCGGTTTGATTCTATAACGCAGTCAATATCATCCGGCGCTGTAAAACCCGGGCCCACTCCCACGGTAAACGGGGCGTCGTCTTTGAAGGTAGTCCGGTTATCCAGAGCCTTTAAAGTGGAATCCACAAGTACGTCGGGCTGAAAATTTTTAATAATTTTGCTTTGAGAAGTATCGAATACGGGCACAAAATTGTGTTTAAAATCAGGGACCCGCTGGATATGTTTTCCTTTTACGCCGTCCACATTAACCGAACCGTCGTTTATGGCGGTGGAAAAAGAGACCTCTCGGCGGATGGCCATAGGTGACGGAAGATCCACAACCGCTACTTTAAGCCCGGCCCGGTGCAGTTTCCAGGCTATACCGCTGCCTAAGTCCCCCCCGCCTTTTATTAAAATTGTTGTTTCACTTAATTTCATTTGATTAATTGTCTTTGTATTGTTACTATACTCTTATTGATAACTATTATCAATAATTATATAATAAATTAAATCAATATGCAAATATAGAATTATGAATGAAAATAATCAGAAAATATGCGCAGTTATCCTGGCTGCCGGGGAATCCCGGCGTATGGGGAAGTTAAAACCTCTTTTAACCCTGGGGGACAAAAATTTTACTCAGATCTTAAAGGACAAGATAAAAGGAGCGGGAATACGGGATATATATCTTGTTCTGGGGGCCCGAGCCGGGTATATAAAGGAAAACTTGAATACTTCCGGTTTAAATATTATAATCAATAAATCCTGGCCGGAAGGTCAGTTAAGTTCTTTAAAAGCAGCCCTGAAAAAGATTAAAAATAAGTACCGGGGCTTAATGATGTTTTTAATCGATCATCCCCAGGTTAAACAGGAGACGGTAGATGCCCTGCTAGGTGCTTTTGAAAAAAATCCGGAAAAAGACATATTTATACCGTCTTATAAAATGAGTGCCGGTCATCCGGTAATCTGGAGCCGCAGTGTATTTGACGCTCTTTTAGATGCTCCCCTTAATCAGGGGGCCAGGGTAGTTACCAAAAACCCGGAGTTTAAGAAAGAATGGGTAAATGTAGATGATCCTTATATAAAACAGGATATAGATACACCACAAGATTTGAGGCAAGTAGAGGATATAGATGGAAAATAAGAAAATTTACAACAGAATAAACGAATTAATAGAAAAAGGACAGGAATTTGCCATCGCCCAGATTATAAGTGCCGGGGATGGGACTCCCCGTAAATCGGGTACTAAGATGGTGGTATTCCCGGATGGAAAAACTGAATTCACTATTGGCGGAGGTAATTTAGAAGAGCTGGCCCGCAGAAAATCGGTGAAGGCAATAAAAAGCGCCGAAAATAAAAATTTTTCCGTGGAATTTGACGAGGAAAAAAGCGGGATGGTCTGCGGCGGTCAGGCTGAAGTTTTCATAGAAGTGTTTAAAACACCCCATCATGTTCTGCTGTTCGGAGGGGGGCATATCGGGCTGGCTTTATCTAAGATTCTGGACGTTACGGGGATGCCCTATAAAATATACGATGACCGGGAAGATTTTGCCTCCTCTCAGAGATTCCCGGGGGCCGAAGAGGTAGATTGTATAGATTACAAAGATACTAAAGATATTGAAGTTAACGGTAAGTCCTATTGTGTGGTAGTTACTCACGGACATAAGGGAGACCGGGAAGTTTTAAAAGAACTGCTGAAGACCCCGGCCCCGTATCTGGGAATGATAGGGTCTGTAAATAAGGTCAATACGGTCCTGGAAACTTTTGACGAGGATTTTATAAAGGAAAATAAAGATAGAATTTACGCTCCTATAGGATTAGAACTGGGCGGGGATACCCCCTCAGATATAGCCCTGTCTATAGCTTCGGAAATTTTAAAAGTAAAGAATAATAAATCGGGAAAATCACTTAGCAGGATAGATTAAATATGAGTTCAAAAAATTCACAAAAAACATTTAAAAC
Source organism: Elusimicrobiota bacterium (assembly GCA_051745145.1). GTDB lineage: Bacteria > CG03 > SLGR01 > SLGR01 > JAGXOG01 > CAYZAK01. The sequence continues at coordinate 8,143 of JBNJDT010000041.1, read as the reverse complement.
TGAAAAAATAACCAAAGGCTTTGCCACGGTTTCTAAGGGGCTACCCCGTATAGACGCCGAAGATAAAGTTAAAGGTAAACCCTTGTTCGGCGATGATTACCGGATGCCCGGAACTCTCTATGCCAGGCAGGTATATTCTGAGCATCCCCACGCCCGGATAAAAAGTATAGATATATCCCGGGCCAAAAAATCACCGGGAGTAAAAGCAGTTATAACCCGGAAGGATATACCCGGAAAATATGTTTACGGTAATGTAATAGAAGATCAGAGAGCCATTGCCGTGGATAAAGTTAGATTCTTAGGGGACGTGGTGGCCGTTGTGGCAGCAGGGTCTAAAAGAGAGGCTTTAAAAGCCGCCGATAAAGTGGAAGTTGAATACGAAGAATTACCCGGAGTTTTTGATCCCCGGGAAGCTAAAAAAGAGGATGCCCCTTTGGTGCATGAAGACCGGGATTCAAATATACAGATTCCTCAAAAAGTAAGAAACGGGGATATCAAAAAAGGGTTCCAAGAAGCCGATGTAATAATAGAGGGCAAATTCAGCACTCCTTTTGTAGAACATTCCTACATTGAACCGGAAAGCGCCATAGCTTTTATAGATAACCAGGGGACAATCAGAATTAAAGGGTCGTTTCAAAATCCGTTTACGGCCAGGGAAGCTGTTTCCGGATTTTTAGACGTAGGCCTGGAAAAAGTACGGATTCAAAAATCCACTCTTGGAGGATCTTTCGGGGGAAAAGATGAACTTATGTCGGCCATAGCCTGCCGCCTGGCCCTGCTGGCTTTAAAGACCGGTCAGCCGGTGAAGACCACCTACTCCAGGGAGGATTCTTTTAAAGAAAGTCATAAACGCAATCCTTTTTATATGGATTATAAGGTGGGGGCAAAGGAAGACGGCACCCTTACGGCGGTAAAAAATTATATCGTGGCCGATTCCGGGGTATACTGTTCTATGAGTCCGTACGTGGTTTTAAGAGGGTTAGTCCAGGGGGCCGGTCCTTACCGTGTTCCCCATTATCACGCCGACGGGATAAGCGTTTATACGAATAATCCCTATACCGGGGCTATGAGAGGTTTTGGTTCCCCCCAGTCCCATTTTGCCATGGAAAGCTTGATGGATGTCTTAGCTAAAAAACTGGATATGGATCCGCTGGAATTGAGATTAAAAAATGTTCTTAAAAAAGGCGATAAAGCTCCAACCGGACAGAAAATAGAGCACGAAGTGGGAGCTGCCGAAGCCCTGCGAAAAGCGGCGGATTCGGTTAACTGGAAAGAAAAAAGAAAACAATATGATCGAGATCAGGAAGGGCCTTATAAAAAAGGCGTGGGAATAGCCTGCTGTATGCGGGGGGTTTCTCTTGGAGCAGAGGGGGTGGATGCAGCAGCGGCTTCGGTTTCGGTCCAGGCCGACGGCCGGGTTATAGTAACTACCGGCATAACGGATCACGGACAGGGATCCGGGATGACCATGTCCCAGATAGCGGCTGATGTTTTAGGGATCTCCATAGACAGAATTACTTACATAGAACCGGATACATCGCTTATACCCGATTCCGGGCCCACTGTGGCCTCCCGGGGGACTATAATGGGAGGAAACGCTACCAAAAACGCGGCCGCGAAAGTTAAGAAAAAGATGCTTAAAATAGCCGGAGTTATTTTAGAAGCTCCGCCCAAAAGAGTAAGGGTAAGGAATGGGAAATTTTACGATAAGAGTAATCCGGATATAGATGTGGATTTTGACAGCGTGGTATCAGAATGCAATGATCAGGCCATCCCTCTTTTTAATTACGGGTGGTATTCGGCCCCTAAGATTCACTGGGACGAAGAAGAAGGTAAGGGAGAACCTTATTTTACTTATTCTTATTCGGCAAATGCAGCCGAGGTTACAGTGGATACCAAGACCGGAAAAGTAAAAGTGAATAAATTTGCATCGGCCCATGATATGGGCCGGGCCATTAATCCCATGAGTGCCTTAGGACAGATGTACGGGGGAGCGGCGATGGGGATAGGATTTGCATTTTTAGAAGAACTGGAGGTGGTCAAAGGGGATATCAAAAACAAAAACTTTGATGGCTATACCCTGCCCACTTCCTGTGACGTACCTGAATTTAAAGGCCACATAGTGGAAAGACCCGACCCCGACGGTCCTTACGGAGCAAAATCGCTGGGAGAACCCACTACCGAGATTGCAGCGCCGGCATTAATTAACGCCCTGACCCAGGCCTTAAAGAGGAGAATATATAATCTTCCCGCGTCTCTGGAAAGAGTTTTGCTGGGCAAAAAATTAAGTAAATACGAGGATTAAAAAATATTGAATATGATTTTATACAGTAATATACAGAAGTTTTTGAATAGGAGAGAAGGCAATGCTTCCTGAATTCGACTATTACCGGGCCAAAAATATAGAAGATGCCCTGGAAAAGTTATCTGCCGGTAACTATGAGATAATTGCCGGGGGCACGGATATGGTAGTGGAACTCAGGAAAGAAAAGAGTGTTGACTTTGATATACTGGATATCACCGGCCTTGAAGAATTAAAAGGAATTTACCAGAAAGAAAACGGGGAGATTTTTATCGGAGCTCTCACTGTTTTCGGGGCAGTAAGAGGATCCCGGTTACTAAAAGAGAAAACCCCTCTTTTATGCGAGGGGGTTAAAAACGCGGGAAGCGTCCAGATCAGAAACCGGGGTACTATAGGAGGCAATATATGTAATGCTTCGCCGGCAGCTGATTCGGTACCCGCGCTGGTGGCTATGGATGCCCGGGCTGTAATCTTAAACCGGAGCGGGCAAAGAACTTTGCCCGTAGAAGAATTGATTACCTGGCCCTATACCAATGCCTTGGAGGACGGGGAAATTTTAAAAGGGGTTATTCTTAAACCCATGGATTCAAGGTGGGGCTATTCTTTTTATAAACTGGGAAGAAGGGAAGCCCTGGCCATATCCCGGATGAATGTAGCGGTTATGGTAGATGTAAAAGACAATGTTATTAAAGAAGCGGTCATTTCACCGGGAAGCGTGATGCCTTCCCCCCAAAAAGTTAAACCGGCCCAGGATATACTGGCCGGAGAAGAACCTTCTGAAGAACTTTTTGACAGGGCGGGAAAAGAAGTAGCCCGGGTAATGATAGAAGAGAGCGGACGCCGGTGGTCTACGGATTATAAGGAGCCGGTGATTCAAGCGATGGTAAAAAGAGCATTAACCGAAGCGGCGGGGAGCGAATTTTGAAAAAGGTAAAAGTTAAATTTAAATTAAACGGGAAGCCGGTGGAGATCGAATGCGAACCGGCTAAAACTTTACTGGATTTACTCAGGGAAGATATGGGACTTATGGGAACCAAAAAAGGCTGCGGTATAGGGGAGTGCGGGGCCTGTACGGTTATATTAAACGGGGAAACCGTAAATTCCTGTATGATGCTTGCCCCCCAGGCCGAAGGTGCTGATATTATAACTATAGAAGGCCTTGAGGAAGGTGAAAAGATGCATCCCATCCAGAAAGCTTTTATAGAAAAAGGGGCGGTACAGTGCGGTTTCTGTACCCCGGGAATGATACTTTCGGCTAAAGTGCTGCTGGATAAAATATCCCAACCGTCAAGAGAGCAGATCCGCCGGGCCATAGCCGGAAATGTGTGCCGGTGTACCGGTTATAAACAGATTGTTGACGCCATTCAATACGCCGGTGATTTATTAGCTGATGACAGCGAGTAAATATACAGCCAGTCTAGAAAAGAAAGAGAATATCTGCCCGGGGGTAAAAAAGTTTGTTTTTCAACCGGAAACGAACATAGATTTTACGGCCGGACAGTATGCTTTTTTTGAATTTTCCGATAAAGACAAAAAATTTTCAAAGCCGTTTTCCATATCCAATTCTCCCCACCGGGATAATATCCAGATGACCACCATTATAAGTGATTCGGATTATAAACAAGCCCTGGACAGTTTGAAAGAGGGGACCGAAATTACCATCAGGGGTCCGCTGGGAAATTTTACTCTAAAAACCTGCCGGAAAAACAGGATTGCCTATCTTACGGGAGGGATAGGATTAACCCCCGTAAAGAGCATGGTAGAGTATATAGATTACACAAATTCAGATAAATACGAAGATATCAAGCTATTCTATTCTAACCGTAATGTCAAGCGCATTGCCTACAAAGATGAACTGGATAGCCTCTCTGAAAATATTTCCGGTTTTCAGGTGGTTCACACTATTACCGATATGGAGGATCCGGTCAATAAAGACTGGGAGGGGGAGACCGGTTATATTGACAGAAAAATGTTAGAAAAATATTTAACCCCCCGGGAATATCATTATTTTATAGTAGGACCGCCGGGTTTTAATGATGCCATGTATAATATGCTGACCGGTGATTTAAAGATAGAACCTGATTATATAACCCGGGAAAACTTTGCCGGTTATTAAAATTTAGGATAGATGAACTGTGCTTTGGAGTACGGTTATACTGGTCTTTGTTGCTATTTTGGTAGAAACCCTCAGCCTCTATTTACAGCATAAAGATAAAAAGTTAACCCTGTGGTTTAAAAATTTTGATTTTATAGTACATTCCCTGATTACAGTTTTACTGTGGACGGCAATGGGGATATCTTTTATTTTACTGCAGTTTAAAGAACAACTTTATTTTGAAAAGTTTATAAGCCCGGATATTTTGACTTATTTTACTGCGGCCGGCTGGATTATATTAGCAGGGGGACTTACTGTTTCAATCTGGGGATTTATCAGGTTAGGTCCCCGGCGGTCCCTGGGACTTAATTTTTTTAGAGAGGATGTTCCCGTAGTTAAAAATTCTATATACAAATATATAAATAATCCGGAGACCGGGGGACTGTGCTGGGCCCTTTTCGGATTTTCTTTTGTAACCGGGTCGGTTTACAATTTCTTTATAGCCCTGGAGTTTACAGTTTTAATGGTTTTTCATACTAAATTAGAAAATATTACTGTAAGGGACAGATTTGAATAATAGACCGGAATAGTTATAATAAGTCTTAAGTTTGAGAAATTTAAAGGAGGAAAAATGGACAATTACAGGATAACACTTTCAGAAAAAGAGATACCCCAGAAATGGTACAACGTACAGGCGGATCTTCCCACACCTCTGGCCCCGCCATTAAAACCGGACGGCTCGCCGATAGAACCCGAGGATCTGGCCCCGATATTTCCCATGGAGCTGATAAAACAGGAGATGAGCCAGGAAAGGTGGATAGAAATCCCCGACGAGGTTAGAGAAATATGGAAACTGTGGAGACCTTCTCCTTTAAGAAGAGCCTATAATCTGGAAGAGGAACTGGATACCCCGGCCAGAATATATTATAAAGACGAAAGTCTTTCTCCTCCGGGATCCCATAAACCCAATACAGCGGTAGCTCAGGCTTACTATAACAAAGAAGCGGGGGTAAAGACCATAGCCACCGAAACCGGTGCCGGGCAGTGGGGAAGTGCTTTAGCTTTTGCCACTAACCAGATGGGATTGAACGCCCGGGTTTACATGGTAAAAGTATCTTACAATCAAAAACCTTACCGGAAAATGTTAATGCAGACCTGGGGAGCTGACTGTTATCCTTCCCCCTCCAGAAGAACCAAAGCCGGAACAGCTATACTTGAAAAAGATCCGGATTCACTTGGGTCGCTGGGTATAGCAATAAGCGAAGCCGTAGAAGATGCGGCCACTCACGACGATGTTAAATATTCGCTGGGAAGCGTACTTAATCACGTATGCACCCACCAGACGATTATAGGTCAGGAAGTTCAAAAACAGCTGAAAAAAGCCGGTGAAGATCCGGATGTATTAATAGGGTGTGTTGGCGGCGGAAGTAATTTTGCCGGATTTTCTTTTCCGTTTGTCCCCGGTAAGTTAAAAGATGAGGACAGCGTTGAAATAATAGGGGCAGAACCTACTGCCTGTCCCACTCTTACCAAGGGACCCTACAGATACGATCACGGGGATGCAGCCAAGATGACTCCCCTTATGAAGATGTATACCCTGGGCCATGATTTTGTTCCCCCGGGTATCCATTCGGGAGGATTGAGATATCACGGAAATGCTCCTCTTCTTTGTAATCTGGTAAACGAGGGAGTTATAAAGGCCCGGGCCTATCACCAGGTTGAGGTTTTTGACGCGGCGGTAAAATTTGCCCGTACCGAAGGGCAGGTGCCCGCACCGGAAACTTCCCACGCCATAAAATGCGCGATAGACGAAGCCTTAAAATGCAAGGAGACCGGCGAGGAAAAATGTATAGTGTTTAATTACTCCGGACACGGTTTCTTTGACCTTTCTTCGTATGAATCCTATTTTAACGGAGAGCTTGAAGATTACCGATATCCCCAGGAAAAAATAGAAGAATCCGTATCGGAATTACCTGATATAGAATAAATAATTATTTAAAAAATTTAATAAATTCCCGGGTGATTTCAGAAGAGGCCGGATAATCTTTCAGGATTAAATAAAAGGGCCTTTTAATAGAAAGTCCTTTTATTTTAACGTCGGTGATATCGACCAAATTTCGCTGGCAGCGTATAGCTATCTTAGATATAATACCCGGAGCCAGGCCGGTTTTTATGGCTTCCAGCATACCCGTTGATGTATCCAGAGTGGAGTAAATTTTTAAATTTTTAGAAGTTTTACGCCGGAGATGTTTTAAGAACACTTTCCTGGTTCCCGAACCTTTTTCTCTCATGAGAATGGGTTCCCGGGTAAGGGTATTTACTGATATATATTTTTTGTCAGCCCATTTGTGTTCTCTATTTACGGCTAAAACTATTTTATCTCTGGCCATAATCTTTTTATATAATTTGCCTTTAGGGGGGTAACCCGCAAAACCAAGATCCAGATCACCGTTTTTTAGCATATTTATAATATCCCGGGAATCTTTAATTTTTAAGTTAATCTTTATATTGGGAAATTTCTCTTTAAATTCTTTTATGTAGGCGGGTATTATATAGGTCCCCGGGATTGTGCTTGCCCCTATATTTAAATAACCGGTCTTAAGGCCTTTTATCCGGTTTATCCTCTGTTTGAGATTCTGAATATCTTTAATAATTTTTTTAGCTGTTTTTATGGTTTCTGTACCCGTTCGGGTGAGTTTAATTCCGCCTGGTCCTCTTTTCATAAGGTTAGTCTCCAGAGATTTTTCAAGATTTGATATATGAGTCGAGACAGTTGGCTGGGATAGATTTAGTTCATCCGCCGCCGCGGAGAAACTTCCCGTCTGTTTGATGCTTACTAAAACCTGTAATTCTTTTAATGTTATGTTCATGGGGTATATTAAGTCAAACTTATATAGATATTATCTATTTGATATATTAATATAGTAAATATATAATTTATAATCAAACTAAGATTAATGGAGGAGGTATTATGAAAAAAATAGATGTATGCGGCCGGCCGTGTCCGGAGCCGGTTATCGCAACCAAGAAAGCAATTGAAAAAGATCCGGGTTCGGTCTTAAAAGTTAAAGTAGACGATGAAGCGGCCAGGGTAAATGTTACTAGGTATGCGAAAACCAAAAAATATAGTATCAAAGAAGAAAAGTCCGGGGAAATAACGGAGTTAATACTGGAACCCCGAGAAAATAACAAATCTATTCCAAACAAAAAAGAAGTAAGAAAGAAAAATGAAAAAGTGGGCGATACCGTATTTTTTCTGGATTCCTTTAAACTGGGTAATCCGGATGATGAATTGGGAGAGTTGTTAATAAAAACATTTTTTCAGACCGTCCCGGATGTGGAGCCCCTGCCCGGTAAGATTGTATTTATGCACGGGGGAGTAAAACATACCGTTGAAGGCGCAGAAAATGCAGGTAATATAAAAGACCTTGAAAAACTGGGAATAGATATAGTAGTCTGCGGGACCTGTCTTGATTATTACGGTTTGAAGGATAAACTGGCTGTGGGGCGACTATCAAACTTTTTTGAAATTGCCTCTATATTGAGCGGCGCTTCAAATACGGTAACTTTGTAGGTAAAACTTATGAGCCGGTGGAGCCAAAACCGCCGGTGTCTCTGGAACTGGATGATAATTCTTGGACCGGGGACCATTCTATTTTTTCTATTTTCTGAAGGACTATCTGGGCAATTCTCCGGCCGTGTTTTATTTTTACGGATTCTCCTGAAGTATTAAAAAGGATTACCCC
>JBNJDT010000040.1:0-14074 GCA_051745145.1 Elusimicrobiota bacterium | reverse complement strand
GGAGAAAATTAAAGTATGCTTAATACAAAAGTTTTAATACTGGCCGGGGGACAGGGTAAAAGGCTGTGGCCTTTGAGCAGGAAGAGGTGGCCTAAGTTTATGCTGGAGTTAAAAGAGAATAAAAGTTTACTGCAGCTGGCTTATGAAAGACTTGATAGCATTTCCGGTAAGGATGACAGGTATGTAGTTACTACAAAAGATGTAGATTTTTTAATAGAGAGAAATATTCGGGCAGTTAACAGAGATTTTAGTAAGGATAATGTTATTATCGAACCCGCTTCCCGGAACACGGCACCGGCTATAATGAGGGGGATAAATGATTTCAAAGACGATGAAATAGTAGTAGTCTTGCCGGCGGACCATATTATAGAACCTAAATCTGAATTTACGGATACTATAGAAAAAGCTATAGAAGTTGCCGGGCGGGACTTTATTGTAACAGTGGGGATTAAACCTGATAAACCGTCAACAGCTTACGGTTATATTAAAAAATCAGAAAAGTCTGCAGGCAGTGGATGGGAGGTCGAAGAATTTAAGGAAAAACCTGATAAAAAGACTGCAGAAGATTACTTACAAAGTGGGGGGTATTTCTGGAATGGGGGTATTTTTGTTTTTAAAGCGGGAGTTATGAAGGAAGAGATGAAAAAACACTGTAGTGAGATTTACTCTCCTTTTACGCAAATCAGTGAGAGGGAAGAAATTGCCAAAATATATAAAGATCTTCCCAATATTTCAATAGATTATGCAGTTATGGAAAAATCAGACCGTGTTGCGGTAGTAGGGTATGAAGGAGACTGGAGCGATCTGGGAAGCTGGGAGGCGGTAAAAACTTTTCTTTCTAAAGATAATGAAATTTTTGTAAACGGGGAAAGTTTAAATATAGACGGCAGTAATTCCATGGTATTTTCAAAACCCCGGAAGTTTACCGCTACCATAGGGCTTGAAGATGTTATTGCGATAGATACCGAAGATGCCCTGCTTGTAATGAAAGACGGGGAAGGCCAGAAAGTAAAAGATGTGGTAAATAGACTGGATGATAAATCTGAAGTTGTCTATCCCACTGCCGACTCCCGCCCCTGGGGTTGGTATAAGGTAATAGATCAGGGCAAAGGATTTAAAGTTAAGACTATAATGATTTCTCCCGGTCACCGGTTAAGCTTACAAAAACATAAACATCGTAAAGAAAGGTGGACTGTAATAACCGGTAAAGGCCTGGTAACTTTAAATGAAGAAAAAAAAGAAGTTACTCAAGGCGATTCTGTACAGATTGCCAGCGGCGTGGAACACAGATTGGAAAATATAGGCGAAAATAAACTGAAAATTCTGGAATTGGCCACGGGTGAAAAAATTTTAGAAGACGATATTCAAAGATTAGAGGATGATTATGACCGACAATAGTAAATTATACTTTATACAAGGAATAAAACTACCTGTATTTTACTTGAATGAAAGAAATATATAAAGAATTTTTCAAGGAATTTGAAATAGGAACTATAAAGCTTGTTAACAGGGTTGTAAATACTTTCTTAATTTTAACACATTTTTTTAAGTGGGTTGCAATAATTTAATAAATTTATTAAAATAATGCCATGAAGTGGGAAGAGTTTATTAAGTTAACGGAAAAATACCCTGTTATTGAATTATCAGCGTTTTTTGGGGACGATAAAGCAATCAGGGTCCAGGTATCCCAGTGGGTAAACGCAGGCAAACTAATCCAGCTTAAAAGGGGATACTATATTTTTGGCGACAGGTACCGGAAAATTAATCCTTATGAACCCCATATCGCAAGTGTCCTTAAAAGACCGTCTTACATCAGTCTTGAGAAGGCCCTGGAGTTTTACGGGTTGATTCCCGAAATGGTTGTCCCCTATACCTCTGTTACTACTAAAAGACAGAATACATATGAAAATGAAATCGGTATTTTTAAATATCGCCATATCAGTAAAAAATATTTCTGGGGCTATAAAACTTTACCAAAGAAAAAACAGACAGGATTTATCGCTTACCCGGAAAAAGCTATTTTAGACTTTTTTTATTTGACCACCGGTGCTATTACTGTTGATTTTATAAAAGAAATGAGATTTCAGAACACGGAAAATTTAGATATTGATAAATTAAAAAGTTATGCCGATAAATTTAATTTTAAACGGCTTGAAAAAAGTGTAGATATTATGATTGATTATATTGAAACAATGCGGGAACAGGAAAAAACATTATGAAAGAGCATTTGCTGGAAATTTTAGAAAAGGAAAAAAGAGAAAGCAATAAATTAAATATCATGCGCGAATATCTGCAGGCTTATATTTTGAAAATCCTGCATGAAAACAAATTTTTCAACAATGCTGCTTTCCTGGGCGGAACGGCTCTGCGGTTTGTATACGACCTACCCAGATACTCTGAAGACTTGGATTTTTCTTCTATCGAAAGACACACTAACTACTTGGAAGATAATGTAAAAATTTTAAAACGGGAATTAAGCTTAGCCGGATATGATATGTCTTTTTCTTCAGATTTTTCCAAAACCGTTCAATACTCCTTTGTAAAATTTGAAGGGTTAAAATATGAGGCGGGACTTTCTCCTCACCGCAAGGAGAAACTGTCTATCAAACTGGATTTAGATACTAATCCCCCCGCCGGAGCTGAAATTGAGAGAAAAGTTAAAAACAAATTTTTTCTGCTGGGTTTTAATATTTATAATTTTCCGTCTCTATTTGCGGGCAAACTTCATGCTCTGTTATTTAGAACATACACAAAGGGGAGGGATTGGTACGACTTGTTGTGGTATCTTACCGGGGAAGAGAAACTTCGACCGAATTTTGTTCTGTTGAACAATGCAATAAAACAAACTGATGAACACCATAAACAGGTAACCGAAAAGAACTGGAAAAAAACTCTGAAGAAAAGGATTGATAAGTGTGATTTTAAAAAAGTACGTGACGAAGTAAACAAATTTTTAGAGAGGCCGGAAGAAGCGGAGTTTTTGACCGGGAAAAATTTTTATAAGCTTCTGGATAAATATTAAGGGAAAATTTGAGCTGCTGATTATTACAAAAAAGGATAATTTAATTTTTTGATTTATTATGGATAAAGACAGAATATCACATGCTGCCGTTATTGTAACTACAGCGGCAATTATAAGTAAGATTTTAGGATATATCCGGGAGATGGTGATTGCCGGGCAATTTGGTGCCTCTGCGGAGACCGATGCGTATTTTGCCGCTCTGGCGGCCCCGGAGTTTGTAATAAGCGTAATAGCCGGGGGAGCATTGACATCCGCTTTTATCCCGGTATTTTCTGATTATCTTTCTAAAAATGAGTACAAAAAGGCGGGCAAAGTTTATTCGACTATATTTAACAGCATAGCACTGTTAATGTTGACATTATTAATTATAAGTATAGTTTTTTCTTCTGAAGTTCTTCATATAATCGCTCCCGGTTTACCTCCTGATACGTTTACAACCGCTACCAAACTGGCCTATATTGTATTTCCCTCTATGGTTTTCATGGGGCTGGCATCGTATATGGGGGGAGTTATTAATGCAACCAAGCATTTTTTAATGCCTGCTCTAAAAAAGTCCGTATTAAATATTTCTGTTATTGTAGGGGCTGTTTTACTCAGTAATAAACTGGGGATATACGGATTAGCATTTGGGTTTTTAGCAGGAGCTGTAATGCAGTTTTTAATGCTGCTGTTTGCGGTTAACAGAAAGAAATTTCAATATCGATTCAGCATAAATTTAACTCATCCGGCTATAAGGAAAATAGGGAAACTGTGGATACCTCTTGTGGTAACACTTATATTCGGCAGCGCAAATAATATTATAGTTAAAAATCTTGCGTCGGTTTTATCAGAAGGAAGTATTTCAGCACTCCATTTTGCCTACCGGTTGAAACAGCTGCCTGTTGTTATATTCGGGGTAACTTTATCTACTGTAATTTTTCCTTTTATCTCCTGGGATAATGCCCGCAATAAAATGGGCAAATTTAGGAATTCCGTAACCAAAGCCCTTCAAATGGTTTTTTTTATTACGTTCCCCCTGTGCCTGGGGCTGGCTTTATATAGAATGCCGGTTATCCGTGTTCTATTTGAACGGGGCTCTTTTACAGCTCAATCCAGCACAGAAACGGCTATAGCACTTTTGGGGTATCTTCCCGGTGCTATAGCGGTGAGTATGAATTATATATTAATCCGCAGTTTTCATGCTTTAAAAGATATGATAACTCCTCTTATTGCTACAATTATTTCGTTTGGGGTTATTATAGTGAGCGGTATATACTTAAGAGAAGTATTTGCCCCCGGGGGAATATCACTGGCTAATTCTTTTGCCGAAATAGTTTATTTTAGCATTTTATTTTTTAAGTTGGGAATATTTAAAGATCTTATTGACATTAAAAAAATATGGGGATCGGGAATAAAAGTTATAACTATTTCTTTAGTTACTATTATCCCGGTATGGTATCTAATTAAACAGTTTAATATATTAACAGAGCCGATTTTAATTGTAATTACCGTTCCGATAGTTTGTTCGGTAATTTATATAGGTTTAGCCAAGCTTTTGAATATGGATGAAATAAATTTGTTATTTAATCTGGTAAAGGAAAAAGTAAATGGGTAAGAAAAATATACTTTTTATGAATCACGGCCAGATGCTCGGGGGGGCAGAGGAATCTTTAGGATTACTTTTAAAACATATAGATAGAGACAAATATCATCCGGTAGTTCTGGCTGAAAGAAGAAACAAACGGTTTATAAAATATTTAAAGGATATTGATATAAAGATAATAAATTTTGAATTTATATACGGCAATCCCCTAAAAAATATTTTTAAAATTTTAAAATCAGTACGGAAACTTGATAATATTGTTAAGGAGGAAAATATTGATCTTCTTTATGCGAACACGGCAAAGACCCATAAATTGTCTTGCCTGTATAAAGTATTATATAATCGCTCAATTAAAAATATCTATCACATAAGAGAGTTAAATGCAAAGTGGAGAATATTTGACAGGGAAATAGTACCCGGTCAAACCTGCAGGGCAATAGCGGTGTCGGAAGCTATAAAAACAAGATATGTGGACGAGATCGGTTTTAAGCCGGATAATATCAAGATAGTTTACAACAGTGCTGAAAGTCAAAAAAGTTATTCTTCCCTGGATTTGAGAAAACAGTACGGTATAAAAGAAAAGAAATTTCTTGCCGGGTGCGCCGGTAGGATAGCAACCCGTAAAGGATACGAAAATGCTATAAAGGCAGTTTCTGAAATTTCTGAGAAAGATGACATTTTTCTTTTAATAGCCGGGGAAGAGCAAAAATCCGAGGATAATTATAAGAACAAGTTGCAAAAATTAGTTGTCGAAAAAGATATGAATGACCGGATATTTTTTACCGGTTATATAGATAATATTGAATTATTTATGAAGGAACTGGATGTGTTTATAATGCCCACCTTGAGAAATGAGTCATTTGGGCGGACGGTACTGGAAGCTATGCTTTGCGGAATACCGGTAATAGGGACCGATGTAGGAGGAATACCGGAGATAATAGAGGACGGCAAGAACGGTTTTATTGTAGAATCCGGTAATTTCAGGCAGATAGCAGAAAAACTTAAATATTTAATGGAAAATAAAAATATTTTAGAAAAAATGGCGAAGTACGCTGAAAAATCTTCTTCTGAAAAATTTAGTGTAAATAATTATATAACCGGCGTTGAAACAGTAATTACAGAAACCTTTAAAGATGAATAAAAGAGGTATAAATAAAATACTCTGTATTTCCACAACCGGGATTGGGAATATGGTACTGTATACTCCGGTAATAAGGACCCTGGACAGCCGATTTCCGGGGGCGGAAATCACCTTACTGTGCAGCAGCCGGGAAGCAGGCGCAGTTTTAGAAGATAGTAATATTGTTGATAAAATTATTGTCCTGGATAAGTCTAAGGCTAAAAATTATTTTACGGTATTAAAAAAAGTCCGGAGGGAAAATATTGATATGGTAATCGGTTCCTATCTGGACAGGAGTTTTAAGGTGGGAGTATTCGCATGGCTCACCAAAGCTTATATAAGGGTGGGATATCGGAAAGGGCTGCAGAAATTTTTTTATAATTATCTTACTGATTTGAGAACTCACGAACACGAAGTAAATCTTAATTTAGACCTTCTCAAACCGGTAAAAGGCGAACAGGTTATTAATGAACCAGTATTTAAGTTAACTGATGAAAATCTAAAATTTGCGGATAATTTTTTGGAGTCAGGTTCAGAATATTTCGGGTTTCACCCAGGGGCCGGCTCTCAAATTGGCGGTGGAAGAATTAAACGCTGGGCACCGGAGCGTTTTGCGGAGGTTGCCGATAAGCTCAATAAAAAATTCAATTCAAAGATAATTATTTTCGGAGGCCCCGGCGAAGAAGACCTCAGTCAGAAAGTGGAAAATTATATGAAATCTGATGCCGTGAATGCTGTCGGAAAATTTGGACTTAAAAAAACCGCGGCTCTTATTAAAAAGTGTAGGCTTTTTGTAACCAATGATTCAGGTCTAATGCATATAGCTTCGGCTTTTAAAGTTCCCGTGGCTGCGATTTTCGGTCCCACTTTACCCTGGAAAAATCATCCCTGGAATACCCGGTATAGGCTTATTCGCAAAAAACTTGAATGCAGTCCGTGTTACAATAAAAAGATAAATTGCTATAATCAAAAATGTTTGGATAATATTACCGTGGAGGAGGTTTATAAAGAGTGCACAGAATTATTAAAAAATTGAATAAAAGAAAAATTACCGACGTTGCGATTATGTCCATGGGGGTACTGTTGCCCCTGCAGCTATATTTTAACTTATTTGGCTCTGTTGATATTACGGTCTGTATGGTGTTGTTGCTGCTTTTGTGTATTTTAATTCCCTCGGAGCTTTTCAATAGATTTACTACCCGTATTAAAACCGTCTCTCCTTTTAAATATTTTATAGGATTGTGTCTGGTTTTTACGGTACACGTATTTTTTACTTCTGATGTAAAAAATGCGGTAAAATTGAATGCTTTTATATGGATGGGACCGATTTTTTACTTAATTCTGGCAGATATACCCAAAAAACGGTTAATTAAATTAATGAAGTTAGTAGTTATCTTTTCAGTTCCCATAGTTATTTTAGCGTTGCTGCAGTCTGTTAGCCAGGATTTAAAAATGAAGATACTTGAAGCCGGTTTTATGAAACTTTTTATTAATCCGGGTACTTTAAAGGGAATTGTTGATAAAACAGCGGGAAATAATATTTTACAAAACGGAAGGGGGGGAGGATTTTTTGTCAATGTTAATATAGCAGCTATATATTTTAACCTGATAATCTGTTTTTTACTGGGCAATATATTTCAAAAAAGAAAAATCAGCTATAAAGATATTATTTTTATAGGGATTTTTATCGCGGGAGTTGCCGCAACGGCTTCTTCGGCCGGGATCGGTATCATGGGACTTTTGTTATTTATAGGCGTGGTAATGGCTTTGATAAATAAGAATATCAGGTTTAATAAATCCGGATTAACAATGCTTATTATTTTAGGGATTGGATTTATTGTTTTTTTGACTTTGCACGGCGGGGGAACAGCTTTAGGCAGACTGGAAAGAAAGCTTAATTCCAATATTACGGGGGGGCGGGGAGATATTTGGAAAAATTCCGTGGAAACCATTAAAGAAAAATGGGTTTTTGGTTACGGTCTGGCGGAAAGTAACTGGCGGGAGGCCTATGAGAGAATATCGGGAGACAGTAATGTTCAGCCGGCCCACAATTTATTTCTTGAAACCTGGCGGTATACCGGTATCGGGGGAGTGTTTTTTTTACTTCTCTTTTTTTTCTCATCTTTTAAAAGATACATAATAAATGAAAAACCCGTGGTTAAATTTTTAGGTTTATTAGTGATATCTACGTTATTTTTACACGGTATGACAGAGAATCTCTATTTTATGAATATAAGGGTACACTTAACTATGTGGTTGACTTTTGCCGTTGTAGAAGCTTATGCTTCTTGATTTCATTATGTATAGGGTAAAAAATGGCGATAATAAGCCGCAATAAATATCAGATTAACTTCGGGACGGGGCTTATTCTTCTTGGATTGATTCTTAGAATCCGTCAGTATCTTGTAAATCGCTCACTCTGGGTTGATGAAGCTATGCTGGCTTTTAATATATTAGACAGGGGGGTATTTGATTCCCTACAATACGATCAGGCCGCACCTCCGGGTTTTCAGGCTTTGGTTAAGATACCGGTAGAGTTTTTGGGGAGTTCAGAATATATATTGAGATTAATCCCACTTTTATCGGGTATCCTTTCTCTAATTTTAATTTTTAAAATAACCAGAAGATACGTAAATAAAAATGCAGGACTTATTGCTTTGGGGCTTTTAGCTGTTTCCAAAAAGGCGATAAAGTTTTCCGCGGAGTTAAAACAGTATTCCACTGATATTTTAGTTGCCCTCCTAATAATTTATGTACTGTCCAGGGTGGATTTTGAAAAACCGGATTTTTTAAAAGTAGTGGCCGTAATTTTATTCGGTTCAGTTATATTGTGGTTTTCCTTTCCGGCGGTCTTCATATTGTGTTCGTACGCTCTGGTGAAAAGTTATGAAATTTTATCCGGTAAAGAATGGCAAAAACTAAAAAGTTGGGGTATTGTTTTTTTAACCTGGGCATCCAGTTTTATCATTTTTTATTTTACATTTCTGAAAAATTTAACTGCCAATGAAAATCTGCAATCCTTCTGGAAGAGCAGTTTTTGGCCATTTCCCCCCCGGTCGATATCCGATGTTACCTGGCTGTATACCCATGGTTTAAAAGAAATTCAGGACATGGCCGGGACAAATTCAACTATTTTGATCCTTGTATTGTTGACTGCCGGCTCTATTGTTATATACAAAAAAAATAAGAATCTGTTATTTACTTTAATTTTACCGTTTATTTTGACTTTATTTGCTTCTTCGCTCCGTAAATATCCTTTTGAAGGAAGAGTTATACTGTTTTTAATGCCTCTGGTATTAATTATAGCTGCCGCGGCAGCAGAATATATAATAGAAAAAGCATCGGGGTATCATTTTGCGGCCGGGGTATTAATTGCCGGGACTATATTCTATACCCCTGTAAGAAAAGCGGGGCAGCAGTTTATAAATCCCCGCAAAGTGGAGGAGATAAGACCGGTGATAAAATATATTAAAGATAACCGCAGGGAAAACGATAAAATTTATGTATATTGCGGTGCCGCCGCGGCTTTTAAATATTATTCTAAAAGATTTAATCTGGAAAATGACAGTTATATTTGGGGAGTATTTTCAAGAGATGACAAGCAAAAATATTTAAATCAGATCGATAATTTGATAGAACAGGGAAGAATGTGGTTCTTATTCTCCCATGTTCACCGGGATGAAAAAGAGTATATTTTAAGATATGTAGAAAATTTTGGGGTTGAAAAAGATTCTTTTACCTCTTACGGAGCGAAAGCGTATTTATATAAATTTAAGAATATAGATAATTGAGAAAAATATGAAAAAAAAGTACAAAGAAAATAAAAAAGATATTCGAAAAACTATAAGATTTTTGTGTAATTTATCTGATTTTAGTTTTGAAAACAAGGGGCATTTAAGGGACTGGAATTTAAATGTATCCGCTAATGTTTTCCTTAAAAAAGCAGTGGCTAAAGTTAAGAAAGTAAGGCCTGATCTTTGTACGCCGTCTATTGAAAAAGTAGTTAAATTAAAGAAAGAGTGTAAAGTAGATACGGACGCTAATGCCGGCCGGTTAAAGTTTTTAATAAGAGTGGATGATTTTCCGCGGTGGGACATAAACTGGAATAAGTACAAAAAATTCCACAGAATTTTTAAGGCAAAAGATGTCCCGTATTTACTTGGAGTTACTCCCTTAAAGTGCAGTGAACCGAAAAATCCGGACAAAGAAGATTTTTCTCCGATTTCTGAAGAAGAAGGTAATTATTTAAAAAGTATTTATAAAAATAATACAGAGATTGCACTGCATGGGTTTACCCACAAAGTATTAGATGAAAATGTTAAGTCGGAACTGGTGGGGTTGGATAATTCAGAGTTAAAAAGAAAAACCGAACGGGCTTTAGAAATTTTAGATAGATTTAAAATTTATCCTAAAGTATTTATACCTCCGTATAATTCTATAAGCCCGAGAGAATATAATTATCTTGGAAAATATTTTGATATTATATGCGGCGGGCCCGAATCAATAAGTTGGATGGGTTATAAAATTTCACCGTCTGTATTGAATGGAAGCATGTATTTACCCTCTTATCCTCCGTTATACGGCCGGGCAGAGGAGATCTTAAACTATATAACTGAGCTCGACAATAAAACTTTTGATGTGAGTTTAACTTTACCGGTAACTCTTCACTGGGCCTGGGAAAAAGAAAATGATTTTGAAATGGTTGATGCGCTTGTTGATAAAATTCAGGATCGGATAATAAGCTGGAATAAATTTATAAGGAGAATTTAAATCTTGAAGGTTTTAATGGTTTCATATACATCATTGCTGGAGAAATTGTACAGGAAAAAGTGTGATGAAATATCTAAATACGTGGATTTAAAAGTTTTAATTCCCCGCTACAGAAAAACTCTGTGGGCCGGAGACAAAAAAATTTATTTTAAACCCGATAAGGAAGAGTATCCTATAAAAACCGGCCGGGTATTATTCTTATCAAATTTGCATTTTGCTGTTTTTATATCTCAATTAAAAAAAATACTGAAGAATTTTAAACCCGATATTGTAGATCTGGAAGATGAACCGTTTAACGGGGGAAGTCTTCAGATGTCTATCTACAGAGATATATTTTCTCCAAAGAGTAAAATTGTTTATCATGCATCCCAGAATGTAGTGAAAAGTTATCCTTTTCCTTTTAATGTGATAGAAAAATATAATTTTAAACGGGCCTCGCGGGTACTGGCCAGGTCCGAAAGCGCTAAAAAAGTATTGCTTCATAAAGGTATGTCCCCGGAAAAAGTTAAGGTCGTTCCCCACGGGGTGGATACCGGGTATTTTAAACCTGAAAAGAAGAATTCCGATGACAGTAAATTCAGGATAGGATTTATAGGGGCGTTGACTGAACAAAAAGGGGTCGAGACTCTATTTGCAGCTTTAGAGGGTGTAGATTTTTCCTGGGAACTTGTAATTGCCGGAGACGGTGAATATAAAGAAAAATTAAAGAGAATTGCCGTGGCAAAAGGAGTGGATAAAAATATTAAGTGGCTGGGCAGGCAGCCTCAGGAAAAAATCCCCAAAATTTTAAATACGTTGGATATTTTTGTATTACCGTCGATAACAATTGACGGTCAACACGAAAGATTCGGGCGGGTTTTAATAGAAGCAATGGGCTGCGGGATTCCTACCGTAGGTTCTACCAGCGGTGAAATTCCAAAGACAATAGGGGATTCGGGTTTAATATTTACTGAAGGCAAGCCGGAGGACCTTAAAAAACAGATTCTTAAATTAAAAGAAAATAAAAATTTACGGAGGAAATTGAGTAAAAAAGGCCGGCAGAGAGTAAAACAGAAATTTAGCTGGAAATCTATAGCCAAAGATACAGTTAATATATACAGGAGGGCACTTGAAAGGTAAAAGAGTACTTTTTCTTAACCATTCCGCTAAATTAGGGGGTGCGGAAGTGCGGTTACTGACTCTTTTAGAGGCATTAAATAGTAAAGAGAAAATAAATCCCGTACTTATTTCCGGGGAAAACGGGGCCCTGGTTGACCGGGCAAAAGAGAAAAATATAGAAGTGAAAGTTATTGAACTGCCGGAAAGAATTCAAAAAATTAAACGGACAAAGGTAAAGATTAACCCGTTTTTCTGGGCTTTTGTCTTTTTAGGTTTAGTAAAGTATATATTCCGCCTTTTCAGGTGGGTAGGGAAAAATAATATAGAGCTTATACACAGTAATTCGTTTAAAGCCCATTTTTACGGAGCACTGATAGGTTTTTTAGCAAATAAACCGGTTATCTGGCGGATAAGGGATATTATAGACAAAAGGTCTTTTAGCTGGTTGGGAGTGTGGCTGACTAAAATTTTTGTAAAAATTTTTAAAGTACATATTGTGCCCGTATCCGAATCGGCCGCGGCTCCTTTTTATAATATGGGAGTGGATGAAGAGAGAGTGGAAATAATCTTTAACGGAATTAAAATACCCCGGTTGGATAAAATAAAATGCAGACAAAAATTGAGAGATGAATTTGACTGGCCTAAAAATACATATTTAATCGGAACAGCGGGTAGAATAATACCGGAGATGGGGGTGAAAAATTTTATAAAGCTGGCCAAAAAATTAGAACCTTCACTGTCCCGGGCAAAATTTTTAGTGGTAGGGTCCAGCCAGCACGGCAGTAAAGATTATTTTGAAGGTCTAAAAAGTGAAGTAAGTAAAAGTCCTATGAAAGATAAAATAATTTTTACCGGTTTCCGGGAGGATATTATGGAAATTATGTCGGCGATGGATCTTTTTGTATTCCCGGCGGTAATACCCTCTGCCCTTCCCGGAGTTATACTGGAGGCGATGTCCGTAAAAACGCCGGTAGCGGCTTTTGATATAGATGCGGCAAATGAAATTATTACTCATGGAAAAACCGGTTTTATATCACCGCTCGGTGATATAGATGATATGAAAAAACAGTCGTCGAAAGTCCTTAAAGACAAAAAATTAAGATTAAAAATCACCGGTAAGGCCCGGGAAGAAATAAAGAATAGATATATAATAGAGAGGTATATTAATGACATGAGAGAATTAATGCTTGGGTATTTAAAGTGATGAAAAAGGCTTTAGTACAGGACTGGCTTACGGGGATGAGAGGGGGAGAGAAGGTTTTAGAACAGCTGTGTGAGATTTATCCGGATGTTCCCCTATACACCATGATACACAATAAAGGGAGCGTATCGGATACAATAGAGGACAGAGAAATAGTAAAATCGTGGCTGCAGCACATACCTTTCGGGCGCAGGTTTTACCGTTATTTTTTACCCTTTATGCCCCTTCTGGTGAAATCCTTAAATCTTAAAAAATATGATCTGGTAATTTCTACTTCCCACTGCGTGGCTAAAAATGTTAAATCTTCCAAAGGCGGTCTGCATATCTGCTACTGCCATTCCCCTATGAGATATATATGGGATATGTTTGACCATTATTTTACCCCGGCCAAGTCCATGCCCGTATACCTGGCCATGAAGCTGGTAAGGCCGTATCTACAGTTTGTAGACAGGTGGACATCTAAAAACGTAGATTATTTTATCGCTAATTCTCAGACCACCGCGGACCGGATCAGCAGGTATTATAACAGAGAATCCAGGATAATTTACCCTCCGGTTGATACACATTATTATACTCCCGGTCAAGGGGGAAGGGAGAATTTTTACCTGGTTGTAAGTTCCATGGTCCCCTATAAAAAGGTAGATATAGCCGTTAAGGCGTTTAACAGGTCGGGAAAAAAATTAAAGGTGATCGGGTCCGGCCCCGAACTGAATTATTTAAAAAAGATAGCCAAAGGAAATATAGAATTTTTCGAATGGTGTGAAAAAGAGACCCTGAGGAAAAATTACAGGAGATGCCGGGCTTTAATTTTTCCCGGAAAAGAGGATTTCGGGATAGTTCCCGTGGAAGCAATGGCCTGCGGGTCGCCGGTTTTGGCCTATAATGAAGGGGGAGCCACCGAGTCTGTGGTTAAGGGAAAAACAGGACTGTTTTTTAACCGCCAGTCTTCGGAAAATTTAAATAGAGTTATCCGAAAATTTGAAAAAATTAATTTTGAGACAGAAACTGTCCGCAAGCGGGCCGAGGAATTTTCCCAAAAAAGGTTTAAAAAAGAGATAACAGAATTTATTGAGGAGAAAATATAAAAAAATGAAATTATCAGTTGTAATTCCGGCGTATAATGAAGAGGATACGGTAAAAGAAGTTATTGATAAAGTAGAATCCGTACCCGTTGATAAGGAAATAGTAGTTGTGGATGATGCCTCAACGGACGGGACCAGGGATATATTAAAAAATCTGGACGGCCCCGGGATAAAAGTAATCTTAAAAGATAAAAACGGG
>JBNJDT010000039.1:0-14478 GCA_051745145.1 Elusimicrobiota bacterium | reverse complement strand
TATTTGACTTAAATGAGATTAAAAAATATCATAATAATTCTAACAAAAGTTTAATCGACAGAAAATTTATAACTAATTTAAGGAGGAAATATGGGACTAAATAACGATGTACAATATAATCTTGACAGCCGGGGCAGATTTGAAATAGAGAATTATAACCACGCCAAGGCTTTTGCCAGTTTCTTTCCCGGTATAGGCGGCCGGCTGGGTACGCCTATGTGGGGGTATTATATAAACCGCAACCAGGCCGTGTGCAGCCTGGGGGTAAAAAATAAAGATCACCAGATAATGGAGTTTCTCTCTTTTAACAAGGCCAGGGAAGTTACCGGGCTCCAGGGTTTCAGAACTTTTATAAAAGTTGACGGGGAAGTTTATGAACCGTTTAAAAAACAGAGTCCGGAAAAAAGCCATATCCGACAGAAAATGTATGTGGCCTCCCATGAAATTGTACTTGAGGATATAAATGAGAAAAAAGGGTTGAAGACGGAGGTCACTTATTTCCAGCTTCCCGGGGAAAAAATACCCGCTCTTTTACGGAAAACCGAAGTTACAAACTTAGGGGAGAAGACCCGGAATGTAGAAATTATTGACGGGCTGCCCCGGATTTTGCCCTACGGGGTGGACAGACACGGGGTGAATGTTATCCCCCGGCATATAGAAGGGCTGATGAAGGTATATGATTTTAAAGGGATTCCCACTTACAAACTGAAAATAGATCCCGAGGATAAACCCGAAATCGAGATTCTGGACGGCAAAAATTTTTATTTTTCGTTTACTCCAGATCAGGGGATATTAGATAACTATATAGTTGACCCTGAATCTGTGTTCGGGGATACCTGCGAATATGAAAATCCCTATAATTTTAAAAATAAAACCATAGAACAGTTAACCGGTAAGGAACAGATCAGACGGAACAGAACACCGTCCGCTTTTACGGGTATTGAACGGGAACTCAAACCGGACGAAAAGATAGAAATTTATTCAGCCGTGGGTTATACCGGCAGTGAAGAGCAGCTGGATAAATTTATGAAAAACTACTCATCTGCCCGGTACTACAGGGAAAAACAGGCGGAGAAAAAGCAGATAATAGACTCAATTAAAAACAGCATGTTCACCGCATCGGGAGCGGAAGAATTTGACCAGTACTGCGGACAGACTTTTTTAGATAACATATTAAGAGGGGGCATGCCCGTGGTGTTCGAGACCGCCCGGGGTAAAAAAGCTTTCTATCTTTACTCCAGGCAGAACGGAGATTTAGAGAGGGATTACCATGATTTTGTTTTAGAGCCCACTTACTACTCCCAGGGTAACGGCCATTACAGATGTATAATTCAAAACAGAAGGCTGGATAATTTCTTTATACCCGAGGTGGGAGACTCCAATATCAAGTTTTTCTTAAACGCCATGCAGACCGACGGGTACAACCCCATAGAAGTTAGATCGATTACCTATTCTTTAAAGGAAAAAGAAAAATTAAATGACTGGCTTAAAGAAAATATTGATTCAGAAGATATCCAAAAAGATATCCTGGATATAACATCCCGGGAATTTATGCCCGGAGAGGTAGCCATGGCCGCGGACAGTCCAGAAATATCCGTGGACCCCGAACATGTAGCCGAATCGATCCTTAAATTTTCGGCCCAGAATATTGTAATAGATCTTCACGATAAGCTGGGTTACTGGGTGGATCACTGGTGTTACAACCTGGACCTTATAGAGAGTTATCTTAGGGTTTTTCCGGATAAATTAAAAGACCTGCTTTTGGATGAAGGATATACCTTTTATGATAATCCGGACAATGTTCTTCCCCGGGATAAAAAGTATATTCTCGATGACGGCAAGGTCAGACAGTACGAAGCGGTGGAAAGAAAGGAAGAAAGAATCCAGGAAATTGAGCTCCGGGAAGAGGAACCCCGTAAAGTTAGAACCAAATACGGAGTCGGGGAAGTGTATAATACCAACCTCATAGTTAAACTTCTTTCTCTTATAGTAAACAGGATGGCCACCCTTGATCCTGAAAATAACGGGTATGAGCTGGAAGCCAATAAACCGGGGTGGAACGATTCTATAAACGGGCTTCCGGGAATTTTGGGTTCATCTCTTTGCCATTCTCTTCAGCTTCAAAGATACTGCCGGTTTTTAAAGGAGAGCCTTGAAGAAATAGAAACCGGTAAACAGAATAAAATAAAAATTTATGAAGAGCTAAAAGCATTTATTGACTGGCTGAGCCCGGCCCTGGAGGACAGGATAAAGGACAGTTCGGATGAGGCGAAATTTAAATTCTGGGAAAAGTCCCACGATATAAAAGAGAAGTACAGAGAAAAAACTTCCACGGGAGTTTCCGGAAGGGAAGCAGAAATTTCATTTAAAGAAATTCAGTCTTTTCTCGATAAATGCATAACCGTGCTCAACGATATTTTTTCAAAAGAAAACGAGGATAAAATTTTTAATGAGGAAGGTATTCCTTATACTTATTTTATCAACGACGCTACGGACTGGGAGTTAACCGGAAAAAAGGATAAAGACGGGCATGACCTGGTAAAAATTAAGGATAGCCGTCAAAGACCGGTGACCCCCTTCTTAGAAGGGCCGGTTCATTTTTTAAAGGTCTATCCACAAAGAGCCAAAGAACTATACCAGAACATAAGAGAGAGCAGGCTTTTTGATGAGAAACTTAAATCCTACCGGAATAACGAATCCCTGGAAGACGAAAGTTATGAGATAGGGCGGATAAAGGCCTGGGGCCGGGGATGGATAGAGAACGAATCCCTGTACACCCATATGCTTTTTAAATATCTGCTGGAGCTTTTAAAAAGCGGGCTCTACGAGGAGTTTTTTGAAGATATCCAAAACAGCATAATGCCCTTTTTGGACCCCAAAGTTTACGGTAGGAGCATTTTGGAAAATGTCTCCTTTATGGTATCCAGCGCTTTTGACGATGAAAAGATGCACGGGCAGGGTCTCCAGGCCAGGCTGAGCGGCTCGACCTGTGAATTTATAAATATGTGGAGTATAATATGTGCCGGACATGAACCGTTTTACAAAGACAAAGACGGAAAGCTCAGATTATCCCTTTCTCCGGTCATCCCCGGATGGCTTTTCACCAAAGACGAAAAGAAGAGGAAATTTTATACTTCCCGCACCGAGTATGAGGAAGTAACCGTTCCCGAAAACAGTTTCGGATTTAAATTTTTGGGAAAGACCCTGGTAATTTATAAAAACCCGGAACGGAAGGATACTTTCGGAAAAGACAGTGTAGAAATTAAGTCTTTGAAAGTTATGTACAATGATTCCCGGGAAAAAGAGTTTAGCTCCAAAGAGCTGGATGAAGAGACCTCCCTGGATGTCAGAAACGGAAAAGTTAAAAAGATAGTGGCTCATCTGGAATAATGATATAAATCAATGACCTGGTTTGTTTATGTTCTTTTGGCAACTATTATATACGGTACGATAAATGTACTTTATAAGTTAGGTACCCGGCGAAATTATTCGGGCTTAAAACTGCTCCATTTTCAGGCCCTGTCCGTCTCTTTAATTTCTCTTGCCTTTCTCATCTTTACGGGCAATTTAACAGTTGAAATCGGGGCTTTAAAATATCTGTTTTTATTTGCCGCGTTGAACTCTTTTTTCTTTGCCGCGGGTACGGTATTAAAAATTACCGCCCTCAGGTATATACCCGTAAATATAGCCATGCCCCTGGATAAATTAAATACTGCTTTTGTGATTTTAATAGGCGTAGTATTTTTAGGGGAACGCCCGACCGGTCAACAGTACCTGGGTATGCTGCTGGCATTTTTCACAGTAATGCTTCTTTCAACTGCCGGCAAAGAGAAATCTGATAAAAGAAAAGAATTAAAAACTAAAGGAATTATTATAATTATTACCGCTGCTTTAGTGGTCTCTTTTTCCATAACCGTGGGTAAATTAGCTTCGACCCGGGTGCCTAAAATTAATTATATATTTTTGTCCTACTCTTTTGTATTTGTCTATACTTATCTTACAAAACGATATCTTATTAGTCCGGCCCCGGTTTATGAAGATATAAAACCGGGAATTATAGGTTTGGGGGTCGTTATAGGATTACTTAATTTCAGCGGTTACTACATGATTTTAAAAGCCTGGGAATTAGGGCCCCTATCTTTGGTTCAGGGGATTTTTTCACTGGCTATGATAGTTTCAATTATACTGGCCCGGATCTTTTATAAGGAAAAATTTACCCATAAAATAATACTGGCTATAATAACGTCTTTTATATCCGTACTCCTTATAAAAGGGTAGTTGTTATTTAACAGTGAAATTTTTAAAAAGTTGGAAATTATAAATTAATATATTATTATTATTAAGATCACTCAATTAAAAATCCAGCGGAAAAAAGATAGACGAATAAGTTCAAAAATACGGAAAATTTTTAATGAAAAAACAATCACTACATAAAAAAATAATTATCGCCGGTATATTATTTATAAGTATGTGTCCGGTTTTACTCGGTCAGGGACAGGGGAATAAATTTGTACTGGCCCAGTTAAAATATTCCGGAAACTGGGATCCTTATCCGGGTATGTTTGAACCGGTCTATAAGTATCTTACCAATACAACTTCCATAAATATGATAAAAGAAAGAAGGATAATTACTTTAAATGATAATCTTTTATTTTATTCCCCTTTCTTACTTTTTACAGGGCGGGGAAGTTATCCGGAATTCAGTGCCGGTGAAATCGAAAATTTAAGACGGTATATAAGAGGGGGAGGTATACTATTTATAGATACTGCCGGAGATGAGGCATTCAGTAAATCGGTGGACAGGACTATTGAAAAAGTTTTTCCTTCCAGAGATTTCACGAAAATACCCAATGACAGCGCAGTATTTAAGTCTTTCTATCTTATTGATTTTGTCTCGGGAAGGGATATTAATGTGCCCTATTTGGAGGGTATTAAACTGGATTCCCGTTTTGGAATAATAAAATCGGATAATGATCTGCCCGGGGTGTGGCCCAGGGACCGGGCGGGTAATTTTAAATATGATCTGTTGCCCGGAAAACTTTCCCAGAGAAAGGAAGCGCTGAAGTTAACGCTTAATATTTTGATATATTCTGTTTCCGGCACTTACAAAACTGATCCGGTTCACCGGCCTCATATTGAGAGGAAAAAAGGTCGATGAATCTGGATTTTACAGTTCAGTCTGCTGTTGTATTTGTATTACTTGCCGGGGGGCTGGCAGTTAACCTTTTGCCTCCCCGGAATAAATGGTCCTGGCTCAGATTTATAGGGTATATACTTGTTTTTACAGCTTTAATGGAACCCTCGGTAGTATTAAAAGAAGAGAATAAAGATCAACCAGTGGTGGGGATATTTTTAGATACTTCCGGGAGTATGGAGCCGGGAAATAAATTTCAAAAAATACTGGAGGATGCCCGCAGAATAAAAGATTCTCTCTCGGATATAAGCCGGGTTAAAGTATATGAGTTTTCGGATAAAGCCCGGGAAACGGATTTTAAAAGTTTGGAGACAAAGGTGAATTTATCCCGGGAGAAATCTACTAATCTGGAAAATGTGGTAAAAGAAAAAAAATTGGATTCCCGCATAATATTGACTGACGGAAGGTACAACGAGGGAAAATCCCCGTTAGTTCTAAATCGGTTAACATACAGCCCCGTTTTTCCGGTGGGGGTAGATATAGACAGAAAAATACCTAACTTGGAAATAACGGATTTTAAAAACCCGGGTTTCGGTTTCAGAGGAGATGATATCCGGATAGAATTTAACCTTTTAAATATGTCCCGGTCAATGGAAAATACTGTAGCATATATCGAAGGCCCCCGGGGAATAGCGGCCAGAAAAAATATTGAGCTGAAAGGGAGAAAAGAAATTCCGGTGGCCATGGACATAAGTTCCGATAAAATCGGGCTCAGCGAATATAAATTAACGGTAGAAGCTTTAGAGGGGGAACGGAGTACAATAAATAATACCCGGAATTTTCCTCTTACCGTAAAAAGAAAAAAAATCAGAGTTCTCTATGTGGCCGGCACTCCCAGCACGGAGTATGCGTTTTTTAGAAGGCTGGTTAAGTCCGACCCCTATATAGATTTAACTACGTTTTTAATTCTCCGTAATCCGGACAACGTTACCATAGTTCCGGAAAGAGAACTTTCATTGATACAGTTTCCGGCCAGGGAAATGTTTACCCGAAAGATTTATGATTTTGATCTTTTAATATACGATAATTTTAAGTACAGCCGATTTTTCCCCGCCGGTTATCTGGAACATATTAAAAAATTTGTTTTACAGGGGGGAGGATTTATTATGACCGGAGGTAAAAATTCTTTCGGCCGGGGAGATTACCGGGGAACTCCTATTCAGGAGTTATTGCCTGTAGGGCTGGGCAACCGTAATTCAAAATGGGTTGTTGAAAAATTCCGGCCGGTTATAAAAGAGTCAATAGGTCATCCGGTACTTGATCTGGCCGGCGATGAAAAAATATCCAGGAACGTATGGAGGGAAATGCCCGAGCTGGAGGGGTACGATAATTCTCTTTCCCCTAAAGAAGAGTCCACTGTTTTAATAGAGAATAACCGGGGAAATCCCATATTGACAGTTGGGGAAAGGGGACAGGGACGGACAATGGCTTTAAATGCCAATACCACCTGGCGGTGGTGCCTTGGACTTTCCGGACAGGGGAAAACGCCCTATTATTACAACCAGTTCTGGCACAATGTAATAAGATTTATGATAAAATCCGGAGGACAGGATAAAGTCAGGATTTTTCCGGGCCGCAAAACTGTCAGTTTAGGGGAAAATATAAAATTAAATATTAATGTGGTGGATAAATACTGGGAGCCCTTGGATGGGGCCCGGATAAGGCTTGAGATAAAGTCGCCTTCGGGTAAAACTATACCTCCGGGTAAGATAGAATCAACATCTGAAAAAGGGTGGTACAAAGCCAGTGTGCCGGTTGAGGAAAGCGGGACTTATGAAATCGAGGCCAGGGCCTATAAAGATGGCCGGCTTCTGGGGAAAAATAAAGAAACTTTTAGGGGGAAATACATAGATAAAGAGATGATAAATTTATCCCTAAACAGCGAACTTTTAAGAACCATGGCTGAAAAATCAGGAGGTGAATATTTTATAGCCGGAAATGTAAATACAGATAAGATAAGGGCTAATTTAAATCAGATACATGCTGAAAAACAGGATGTCATAATGCGATATGAGTGGTATGAATTGCCGGTATATATTCTGTTTATGTTAATTATACTCGGAGAATGGTTATTGAGAAGACAGGCAGGCCTTTCATAATCCATGTCTGAAATAAAGAAAATAGACAATTATATAAAGAACCTTAAACGGCGTCAGTTTTTTCGTACTTATGGAATTATTTTTGTCAGATATCTTATTTTTCTGACTATTCTCACAGCTTTTCTGACGGGACTTACGGCTTTTTTTGAAATACCCGGTTTATATATGAAATTAATTTTTTATGGTACGTGGGGGATAATTACCGGGGGGTTAATATATAAATTATATAAAATACATGAGAAAAAAGTTCTCTCCTTAAGATATATTTTTAAGGAGATTGAACAAAAGTTTCCTGAAGAAGAAGATATAATAATAAATGCAAAATCCCTGTGGAATAATAAAAACCGGTATGACAATCCGGTAGCCAAAGAGGTAATTGCAAGGGTTATGCAAAGGGCTAAAGAGGTTACTGACAGTATAGAGCCCTCGGTGTTAAATCTCAAACAATTTTTCAGAGAAAGCTTAAAGTTAGGGGCAATAATTTTAACCGGCGTAATATTAATAGCATCCGGACCTCCGGCAGTAAAAGGGTTATTTACGGAATTTAAGGAAAAAGTATTTACTACTTCACAGTATTATATTAGCGTTTCTCCTGTTTCCCGGCAAGTTTCAATGGGAGATAGTGTTAATATTGATTTAAAGACTAACTGGCATTCTCCGGTTTTAAAAATTGAGCGGATGGATTCTACTTATACCGAACCGGCAGATAAAACCGGTCAGGAAAGTTTCTCATATAAGATAAAAAATATTGAAAGTGAAATAAAATTCCGGGTGGAAATTCAGGCCGGGCGAAAAAGTTCTAAATGGTATAAAATAGAGCCGGTCTACCCCCCACAGGTAGAGGAAATATCCTTAAAATATATATATCCCGATTATACCAACAGAGAACCGGAAACTGTAAAAGACAGAAGAATAGAAGCTCTCCGGGGAACCCGGGTCCGGTTAAATATTAAAGCTACCCGTAATATAAAAGAGGGGCATGTCAAAACCGGCGGTGAAAAACACTATTTAACTTTGGTGGATAATAAAAAGATGGAAACTTCTTTTGTTCTTGAGGAGCAGAAAAACTATACGGTTTTTTTAAAAGGAGAAGACGGTATACAGAACAAAGGCAATATACAGTATCCCATAGATATCCTGGTTGACAGACCGCCGGAGGTGGACTTAATATATCCCGAGGAATATCTTAAAGTTTCGCCGGACGCCCGCGTTAAAATCGAGGGAGAGTTCAGCGACGATGTCGGAGTTGAAAAACTGTATCTTATCTATTATCTGGGAATAGGGGGGCAGGAAAAACAGATCAGGATCAAAAGTTTTGAAGAGGCCGAAAAATCGGCCTATTTTAACTACAACTGGGATATATCTGATACGGATGCTACAGAAGGGGGGCTGATTAATTACCGGATAAAGGTTGTGGATAACAATTCTTTATACGGCCCCGGCACAGGATACAGCTACGAACAGCAGCTGGAGATAAAGGGGTTTAGGGAAAAGCACGATAAAGTTATGGAGGATGTAAAAGAAATTCAGGATAAGATATTAAAATCCCTTGAAAAAAGTTATGAATTAGAAGGAGAAGTAAGTAAAGAGAATTTTAAAAAGGCAGAGGAAAATCTTGAAAATACTTTTGAAGAACTTGAAAATTTAAAAGATTTTTCTGAGAAGCTGACAGAGAGTATGTCCGACGATCCTTATACCCGGGAGGATACCCGGGCGGAATTTGAAAGTATGGAAGAAATGACAAAAGAGCTTCTTGAAAATAAAGTTCCCTCCGTTAAAGAGGCCCTGCAGAAAAATGATAAAGGCCGGGCCGCTAAAAATTCCGGGGATATAACCAAAAATTTAGAACGCATGATGCGCATAGCCGAGGATACGGCTAAAAGACAAAAAATGAGTGATTTGAATTCTACGGCATCAGATTCTCTCGAAAAAGCCAGGGAATTATCAGATGCCCTGAAAGAGGATAATGTAACTCCCCAAAACATTGTAAATAAATTACAGAAACTTCAGAATTTAATGGAAGAAATGCAAAAAATGGTTAGCAAATTCCCCGATGAACTGCCCGAAGAATTTATAAATAAAGAGAGTATAAAGAATACGGATTTTGAGAAACCCGGCGAAAATATGGACTCTCTTATGAAGGCTCTCCAGGAGGGGGATTACGAAAAAGCTTCCCGGCTAATGGATGAGATGGTTAATTCATTAAAAAATATTATGGAAAATATAAATACAGCTTCGTCTGAAATTATGGATAATCAGCAGGAGAAATTTGATAATTTAAGCAGTGAACTTCAAAATAAGATAAAGGATAAAATTGAAAAACAGGAAAAACTACTTGAAAAGACAGTTTCTCAAAGAGATGAACTCTCCGAACAAAAAGAAAAATACGGTGAGAAAAAACTGGAGGATTTAAAACAGGAGTTTCAGGTACTTAAAAGTACTTTAAATCTAAGAAATCAAAAGACACAAGAAATTGACCGCGAATTTTCTAAAGAATATCTCTACAGAACGGAAGAGTATTTGGATGAAATAAAAGAAAATCTTTCTGAAGACTGGAAAAGGGAAAAACTGGAAAAATTTAAAGAGTCGTTAAAAGAGCAGCCCGATAATGAAAATTTAATGAACAGCAAGAATCTCCAAAGCTTAAAGAATATGTCTGAAGAACAGCTGAATATTAAAGAGGGTCTTGAGGAAGTAAAAGAAGGTATGTCGGCAATGGAACATTTTTCAGCGCTTATGAAAACAGATTTACCGGATAACATAGAAAAAGCCGCCGGTGAAATGGGAAACTCGGCTAATAAACTTGAAAAAGTCCGCCCCGGAGATTCGGTGGTATCTCAAAGAAAAGCACTCTCTTATCTAAAAGACGCCGACAACAGTATGTCCCGGTTAAGACAGTCTATGGAAAAACTTTCTCAACAATCTCAAGCCGGAGGAGGTTATACTTTTAAAAGGTCAATGGGTCGCTCGGGAAGACGGGGCGCCAGGGAGGGCCATGTGGAAATACCGGGTATAACTGATAAAATAGAAGATGAAGAATACAGAAAGCTTATTCTGGAAGCTTTAAAGGAAGAGCATCCGGCAGAGTATAAAAAGCTAATAGAAGAGTATTTTAAATCTTTAAGCGAGTAAATCCGGTTGAATTAAAACAGAAACTACGTTATAATATATAAAATATGAAAAAAACAACATTATATCCAGGCAGTTTTGATCCTCCCACTAACGGGCATCTGGACCTTGTAAAAAGGGCCCTGTCAATTTTTGACCGGGTAGTGATAGCGGTAATGATTAATACGGATAAATCTGTTCTGTTTTCAGTAGAGGAACGAAAAGAAATGCTATCTCATTTATATAAAAATGATGAAAAGATTGATATAGTCAGCTATGACGGTTTGCTGGTGAATCTGGCCCGGGAAGTTCAGGCTCAGACAATTTTAAGAGGACTAAGAGCGGTATCGGATTTTGAGTATGAATTTCAAATGGCTCTGATGAACAGGAAATTAAATCCGGATATTCAATCCGTTTATCTCATGCCTTCGCCGGAATTTTCCTATCTGTCATCTTCACTGATAAAAGAAGTCTATTCTTTTGGAGGGAATATCGACGGCCTGGTCCCGGATATTGTGGAAAAATATCTGGCTGACAAATTGGATAAAAATAGAGGTAATAAATAATATTTTGAAATTTATAAAACTTTCAATTACTATGTACAAATGAACTGGTTAAATAAAATTAAAGAAGAGGCAAAAAATAAAGATAAACTCATAGTTTTTCCCGAGGGGAAAGATGAACGCATAGTTGAAGCGGCAAAAATAGTAGCCCGGGAGAATATAGCCCGCCCCCTGGTTTTAACTGATAAAAAAATAGACAACATGCAGACCGAACCGGCCACTAAAAAACCCCTGAGAAAGGCCTGCAGTCTTGTTGCGGATAATAAATGCGACGGAATGGTTGCCGGGGCCCGGTATAAAACTGCTTCAGTTATAAGGAATTCTTTAAGAACCATTGGGATTAAGGAAAACAATAATGTGGTCTCTTCTTTTTTTCTTATGACCGGTTCAGATACAGATCTGGGCCAGGAGGGAGCCTATCTATTTGCTGACTGTGCGGTTATACCTGAACCGGATTCTCAGCAATTAGCTGAAATTACAAAGCAGACGGCAGAAAACGCAAAGAAAATACTCGGCTGGTACCCGCGGGTGGCTCTATTGTCTTTTTCCACTAAAGGCAGTGCAAAGCACAAACTTATTGATAAAGTTAAAAATGCTAAAGAAAATCTTGATAAAGAAAATACCGATTTTTTATACGATGGAGAACTTCAGCTGGATTCAGCCGTTGTTCCCGGTGTTGCAAGAAGAAAAGATAAAAACGGCACTTTAAAGGGGAAGGCCAATATTTTAATATTTCCTGATTTAAATGCTGGAAATATCGCTTATAAAATAACCGAACGGCTGGGAAATTACAGCGCGGTTGGACCAATTTTACAGGGATTTAAAAAACCGGTAAATGATCTTTCCCGGGGATGCAGCGTGGATGATATCGTCAATGTTACGGCTTTTACTGTTTTACAGACAAATTAAATTATAGTAAAATTACATAAGAGAGAAAAGTTATAGCTACTGAAAAAGGAAAATATAGATCGAAAAAAAATAAAAAAGAAGAGAGGGAAGAATGACAGTTGCAATTGACAAATTGTTAGAATTTATGTTTAAACAGGGAGCTTCGGATCTTCATATTCACAACGGCGTACCTCCGGTTTTCAGAATAGATGGTGAACTAAAAAAACTGGAAGATGAAAATCTGACTAAAAAACAGTGCCAGAATATGATTTACAGTATACTTACCAAAGAACAGATAGAAGAGTTTGAAGCTGAAAAGGAACTGGATCTTTCTTTAAGTTTGCAGAATTTGGGCAGAATAAGAATGAACGTCTTTCTCCAGAGGGGCGCGGTGTGTGCTTCTTTAAGAGCGATCCCCAACAAAATTTTTTCTTTTGAAGAGCTAGGACTTCCGGGCGCTGTTAATGATGTGGTGAAACTTCCCATGGGACTTGTTTTAATAACCGGCCCCACCGGCAGCGGAAAATCAACTACCCTGGCTTCCATAATAGATTATTTAAATGAAAACCGCACTTCCCATATCGTTACCATAGAGGATCCCATAGAATACTCCCATGATCATAAAAAATGCGTTGTAAGTCAGCGGGAATTGGGCGGTGATACAAAAACATATCCCCAGGCCCTTAAATATTCTCTGCGGCAGGACCCGGATATTATAATGGTAGGAGAAATGAGAGACCGGGAAACAATTTCATCGGCTCTGACCATAGCTGAAACCGGACATCTGGTATTTGCCACTTTGCATACACCCGATGCTCCCCAGACTGTAAATAGGATTATAGATGTTTTTCCTCCCCATCAACAGACCCAGGTAAGAAGTCAGTTGTCTTTAGTTTTTCAGGCTATATTCTGTCAAAAATTACTGGCAAAAAGAGAACAAAAAGGCGGCGGCAGAACGCTGGCCGTAGAGGTTTTAATGATTACACCCAGGATAAGGAACTTAATCCGGGAAGACAAAACAGAGCAGATACATTCTGCTATGCAGACCGGTGGGGCTGTAGGTATGCAGACTATGAACCGGGCACTGCTTAGATTATACAAAAAAGGTGAGATTACTTATAAGCAGGCCATGTTTCAATGCAGTGATAAAAAAGAGATGAAAAGAGCAATAGGTAAGTTAAATAGATAATGCCCATTTTTACTTATCAGGCTAAGACGCCTTCCGGAAATACGGTTGAGGGGGAGATGGAAGTCAATAGCAAGGGAACAGTGGTCGACCGGTTGCGGGACAAACGCATGATAGTCCTGGAAGTTAAGGAAAAAAAAGAGAGCTCCGTAAAAGAAATATTCGATAAAATTAATCCCTTTTCCGGTAAGGTTAAAGGAAAGGATTTAGTAATATTCTCCAGGCAGCTTTCAACTATGGTAAGCGCCGGTGTTCCCATAGTTCAGGGACTTTCCATTCTCTCCAGGCAGATAGAAAATCCTTATTTTAAGGAAATAGTTGAAGAACTCACAGAAGATATAGAAAGCGGGGAAGCTATTGCGGTAGCTATGGAAAAACATCCGGATGCATTTAACGATCTGTTCATAAATATGGTAAAAGCCGGAGAATTGGGTGGAATTCTCGATATAATTTTAGAGAGGTTAGCCGACTATCTCGAGGGAGCCAGCGAATTAAAAGGAAAAGTAAAAAGCGCTATGGTTTATCCGGCTGTAATAAGTTTTATAGCAACCGCCGTTACTATTTTTTTACTGGTAGTTATAATACCTACTTTTGCAGAAGTTTTTGAAAGTTTCGGGCAGGAACTGCCTTTGCCCACCCAGTTACTTTTAAATTTCAGTGCTTTTCTGCGCAGTTATATCCTATATATGATTCTGGGATTGGTTCTTATTGTAGTTGGATTTTTGCGTTATTATAAAACTGAATCCGGCAATAAAAAGATTGACACTATATTGTTGAAATTGCCCCTGTTCGGAATTTTATTAAAGAAAGTGTCTATTGCAAGATTTACCCGGACTTTCGGTACGCTGGTAAAAAGTGGAGTTCCCATTTTAGAAGCCCTGGAGACTGTAGCTAAAACTTC
The DNA here is from genome assembly GCA_051745145.1 of Elusimicrobiota bacterium. Lineage (GTDB taxonomy): Bacteria > CG03 > SLGR01 > SLGR01 > JAGXOG01 > CAYZAK01. Next base: position 539 of record JBNJDT010000039.1, on the reverse strand, counting down.
CGGAAATAAAGTTATTGAAGGAGCCGTATTGGATGCCCGGGAATCCATAAGGGAGGGAGAGAAAATTGCCGACCCCCTTCAGGAAAGCGGAGTTTTTCCTCCCATGGTAATGCAGATGATATCCGTAGGTGAGGAGACCGGTAATCTGGATCTGATGCTTACTAAAATAGCTGACTTTTACGATTCGGAAGTAGATGCCGCCATAGATGGACTCACTTCTATGATAGAACCTATTATAATAGTGGCAATGGGTTTAGCCATAGGAGCTATAGTAATAGCCATGTTCCTGCCGATTTTTGAAATGAGTACCATGATGTAAATTGGAAATTAAAGTTACTTATTCCAAAATTATTCTATTATTCAATTAAAACTCAAATAAAAAAGATAGTGTAAAAACTGTTTTTTCGTCTTAGAGCCATTGTGAAAATGTCTTGCTACCCCCTTGCTGTAAGGAAGGTAAAAACTTATCCAACTTTCTGTATATATAATAGTTAAGTTAGAAAAAAAGGCATAACAAAAAAGTCAAGTATGGAACTTTT
>JBNJDT010000038.1:0-16035 GCA_051745145.1 Elusimicrobiota bacterium | reverse complement strand
CAAAGCGCCGAACTTACGGCTAAAGTCATAGACTGGGTAATGCAGGTAAGCGACCCCGATGTACCCAAACTTTTTAAGCTCAGCGCGGCAGTAACCTCCATAGAGACTATAATGAATGCAGTAAAAGAGGTCCTGGATAAGTATCCGGATAAAAAAGCGGGTGTTACCCTGGCCAATACATTTCCCGTGCTTGGGTTTCAGGACAGAGATAAAAAAGAATGGGAAAACGGCGTGGTCCTGGGAATGAGCGGCGAAGGCGTAGCTCCCATAAGTTACCACACTCTGGCCCGGGCGGTTCCCGTGGGAGTAACTATCTCGGGAAACGGCGGTCCCATGGATTACCGCCAGACAGCTAATTTTCTGGCCCTGGGCGCAAAAACCGTACAGTATTGTACAATAGTTATGAAAGAAGGTTACGGTATAATTGACGATCTTAGAAACGGAGTGAGTTATCTGATGAAAGAGCGGGGTATCGAAAGTATGGATGAGCTGATAGGTATAGCCCAGCCGGATGCCATAACTGATTTCATGGATCTTTCCGATGAGAAGAAAATTTCTTCACTGATTGATGAGGATCTTTGCATGCAGTGCGGTAACTGCACCAGATGTCCGTACCTGGCTATATCTATGAACGAAGATAACTATCCGGAAACCGACGCTTCAAAGTGCATAGGATGTTCGATCTGTGTACAGAAATGTTTTTCCGGAGCGTTGGAAATGAGAGAAAGAACGGCAGAAGAAAAAGAGAAGCTGTCAGAGTAAAGGAGTTGTTTATTTAGGAAAAAGAAGGAGAAGTTATGAGAAAATTAGTTCCAGTAATTTTAGTTGCGGTATTGGTATCAGGTTGTGCGGCTATAGCCCAGAAAGCTACTGAAAAAACCGGTGTAAGTGTTTCAGCCGGAGTAGAATCTATTTCAATTGAGACCGAGGAAGGATCAACCGGTCCGGTATCTCTTTCCCCGGGTGAATCAGTTAAACTTATTGTAAAAGGTTATGACGCTAATTCCAGGGAAGTAACGGGTGCTAATGTAAGCGGTGATTCTGTAAATCCGTCCTGGTCAAGTGATGCGGGAAGTTTTTCTTCAGAAGAAGGTAAAGAGACTACTTTTACACTTTCGGAAGATTTTTCCGGTATGATGGGATTTGTCACAGCCACCCAGGATGATATGGAATCTCAAATAACTATTGAAATAGAAAAAGAATAAGTCTCTAATAAAAATTTGTTAAGGTAAATTTTTTATTGCCTTAATTCGTTGGAGTACCGGCGGATGGCTGTAATCAATAAATACCTTAAAAGGATGAGGGGTAAGGTTACCTAAGTTATCTACGGTAAGCTTTTTCAAAGCCCTGGTAAAAGCCTCCGGGTTTTTATAGGTATCAACGGCAAACCGGTCAGCCTGGTACTCGTATTTTCGGGAAAAAATATTTGTAACTATTCCCAATATACTGTTGACCGGGGTATAGAGAAAAGAGAAAAATACTATACCTCCGTAAACAGAAATATTTTCCATCTGGAATGCCTTAAAAAGCCGGGGGTTATCAATAAAAAAAGAGAGTAAAAAGAAAGTAATTCCGGCTTTTATTACCGACATTCCCATGAGTTTATGTATATGTTTTTTGGTGTAGTGGCCCACTTCGTGAGCGAGTACGGAGACTATCTCATCTACGGAGTGATTGTCTATTAACGTGTCAAAAAGGGCAATTCTTTTAAATTTTCCCAGTCCGGTGAAATAGGCGTTTGATTTTGTCGAGCGCCGGGAACCGTCAATTTTAAAAATACCTTTAATTTTAAAGTCCATTTTACGGGCATAATCTTCTATGGCCTTTCTCAATTTACCTTCTTTTAAAGGGGTGAATTCATTAAAAAGGGGCAGTATAACAACCGGTGAGATGTACAGCAGAAAATATTGAAAAATTATCACTGCTATCCAGCAGTATAACCAGGCGTTTGAACCGGCAGAATAAAAAAACCATAAAATTAAAGCCAGAAGCGGCCCCCCTATTATCAGACCCAGAAAAAGAGATTTTACCCTGTCAAGTATAAAAGTTTTTGTGTCGGTCTTATTGAAATCGTATTTTTCTTCTATAACAAATGTTTTGAACCAGTCAAAGGGGATACTTATTACAGACATTCCCAGAAACAGTATTGCGATAAATATCAGACCGGTTATAATTTTCCCCATGCCAAAATTTCTGGCCCATAAATCCACAGTATTAAAACCGCCGGTCAGGATAAAAACTATTATTAAAAGATCAAAAAAACCGGACTCAACAAGGTTGAATTTAGTTTTATCTTTTAAATACTGCTGGGATTTTTTGTATTTTTGAGAATCGTAGTAATCCTTAAATTCCGCAGGTAACTGATCGGAAGTATTTTTTATATTTAAAATTTCGGCAATCAGTTTAAACAGGTAATCCCCGGCAATAAATAGTATGATAAGTAAAAGAAATATATTCATGTTAACTCCTTTTTTATTTACAATTCGATAGGACTTTATAACTTTTAAAAAGAACGATGTCAATATTGGAGCTTAACCATGTAAGTAATTGTAATATCGGGCTAATCCCGGATATATGCATCGAATACAGTCCATATAAAATATAGATGTATTTGCGGCAAAATGCCAATTAGAGTATAATAAAATATTAATGAGTGAGACAGTTAATTTTTAACTTTATTGTATTTTAAGGGTAAAAGAATAGTAACTAACGGCACTTTAAAAAATCGAAAATTTTGTTATATTAAAGAATGGTAAAATACTGAGTAAATATAAAAGGATAAAGATATTTTGAAAGATTATAAATATTTATTTTTTATATTTCTATTTTTAGGAGTATTTTCTTTTTTGAATCCCTGCAGAAGTTTTGCTTCTAGAAATTTTATAACTGAGAAATCAGAAATTTCTTCGACAATCAGAGCCGAAGAAAAATTTGCAGGTGATTCTATAAACAGCGAGAATGAATTAACTGTTTCTGCCGGGATAACTCTTTCTTTAATAATGGGTTTAATACTGTTATTTTTATGGGAGCCGGGTCCGATTTATACAATTGTTCTTGGAATTCCCGTATTACTCACCGCTTTAAAACCCTGGACCGGAATCAGTAGTTCGGAAGCTATATCCGGTTTTTCTAATGAAGCTACAATAACCATAATGGCAATGTTTATTTTAAGTGAAGGGATACAGCAGACCGGACTTATTCAGGTTTTAGGTGATAAAATATCTACTATTTCGGGTAAAAGTATTATAAAACAGGTAGCTATAATTACAGGGCTTTCTGGGCCTGTAGCAGGTATAATTAACAATACGCCGGTTGTGGCTATATTTATTCCTATGGTCTCTAATCTGGCCCATAAAGTTAAGACTTCTCCTTCTAAATTAATGATTCCTCTTTCTTACGCTGCCATGATGGGGGGAACTTTGACTGTAATTGGCAGTTCTACAAATCTGATAACCAGTGATATTTCCGCAAGACTCCTGGATAAACCGTTTTCATTTTTTGAATTTACAGCTGTGGGTATAGTTATTCTGGTTGTAGGTTTGATATATTTAATTTTTATAGGGCACCGCCTTCTGCCTGAACGGTTAAAACCAAAAGAGGATCTTACCCAAAAATATGAGATGGGGAATTTCCTGACTGAACTTATTATAGAACGAGATTCAGAATTTATAGGTAAAAATGTCAGTGATGTTTTTCCGAAATTTAAATTTGATATTGAACTGGTTCAAATTATACGGGAAGGAGAAAAGTTTATGGAGCCCCTGCAGGTTAAAACTCTCCGGGAAAATGACCATTTATTAATCTGTACAAACCGGGAAAATCTCTTAAAAATACTTGATAGAGAGGGGGTGGAGATATTTTCCCGTAAACGGGTTTCTGAAAAAAAACTGGAGGAACCCGAAAAGGGGCAGACAGTAGCCCAGATTGTTATCCCCCGGGGGTCGTTTTTAGATGATGTGACACTTAAAAATGTTAATTTTTCGCAGCGTTATGATGCTACAATACTTGCCATAAGGCGCGGAGAAAAACTTTCTCACGACCGATTAGATAACATTAAACTTAAATCCGGAGATGTACTCTTAATACTTGCCACTGAAACTACTCTTAACAGGTTGCGGGCAAATAGAAATTTTATTGTAGAAGAAAAAATAGAACCGTCTGAGTACCGCAGAGCGAAAACTCCCATAGCTCTGGGAATACTGGGAGCGGTTATCCTGCTGGCGGCTTTAGATATAGTTCCAATTGTAATTTCAGCCCTTGGAGGAGCGATACTTATGTGTGCTACAGGCTGTATTAAACCCAATGATCTTCACGAAGCTGTTGACTGGGAAGTTATATTTTTAATTGCCGGTCTTATACCCTTGGGAATGGCAATGGAGCGTTCGGGAGCTGCTTCCTATGTGGCTTATAATACCTTAAGAGTAGCTAAATTTTTACCTCCCCTGGGCATCTTAGCTTTATTTTATTTAGTGACGGCTGTACTTACTAATTTAATACATAAAAATGCAAGTTTAATTCTTATGGCCCCGGTAGCTGTTAATGCTGCAACGGGCATGGGGTTAAATCCGTTTCCGTTTTTAATTACGGTTATGATGGCTTCGAGTACAGCTTTTCTCACCCCGGTGGGGAATCAGACTAATTTAATGGTATATGGACCCGGAGGGTATAAATTCGGGGACTTTTTTAGGGTTGGGGCTCCTCTCCAGTTAATACTTACAGGGGTGGTGCCTCTTACGGTAAACTGGATATGGCCTATGGTTTGACATGACAAAAATTGACAGGTAGAATCTTTGAGTAAGATACAATGGATATTGATATAAAAATATATATTAAAAATGACCAAGGGATTCCTATTTTAGGCCGGGGACCGGTTTTATTGCTGGAAGAAATTGAAAACACCGGTTCAATAAGAAAGGCGGCCAAAAATATGGATATGTCTTATTCTAAGGCTCATACGCTTATAAAAAAGATAGAAAAAAATTTCAGTTTTGATATTGTTAAAAAGAGTATAGGGGGGAAATCAGGGGGCGGTACAAAACTTACCCGTAAGGGCAAAGAATTAATTGCCAGATATAAAAAGATAGAGAGAAAATTAAAAAACAAATCCAGAAAAGTTTTCAGGAATTTTAGAAAAAACACGAAATTTAAAGGAGAGACTAAAGAAAATTGTTAATTAATAATTTAGACAGAAAAATTAAAAACGCCAGAATCGGGCTTGCTTTAGGGGGCGGGGGTGCAAGAGGGCTTACCCATTTAGAAATTTTGAAAGTTTTTGATAAATTGGATTTAAGACCAAAAATAATTTCCGGTACCAGTATAGGGGCCATAATGGGAGCGCTTTACGGATGCGGATATTCCGGTGAAGATATCGAAAAAGAATTCCGCGATATTGATTTGATGGACGCCGGTTCCTTAATCGACCTTACTTTTTTTAAAAGAAAAGGTTTAATTAAAGGTAAAAAAATAGAAAAATATCTAAAGGAAAAAACCGGTAATATATATTTTAAAGATCTCAATTTGCCTTTAAAGATAGTGGCAACTGATTTTTGGAGCGGTACCCAGCGGGTATTTACCAGCGGACCGGTGTATAAAGCTATACGAGCCAGCATTTCTATACCCGGGGTATTTGAAACTGTTTCTATAGATGGAGAGGAGCTTATGGACGGGGGAAGTGTAAATCCAGTTCCCTATGATTTAATTTACGATGAATGTGATATCGGGATAGCCGTTGACGTTTTAGGAGAACGACATTCCGATGAAGAAAAAGGGGGTAAACCAAATATATTTAACAGTATCATAGGTAACTATCAGATTGTACAGGAGGCTTTAATGGAAAATAAGTTGAAAGTCAATCCCCCTGATATTTATATTAAACCGGCGCTTGTAGATGTCGGTATACTGGAATTTTATAAAATAGATAAAGTTTTAAAAGAAGCTCAAAAAGATACGGATAAATTAGAAAAAATTTTGACTGATAATTTGTAGAAAAGAGAAAAAAAATATTGTTTTAAATGTCTGAAAAGATAAAAAAGTTTAGTAATAAATTAAAAAGAACGGCAAAATTTTTTACTATTTTCGGCTGGCTGGAAGATTACAATCTAAAAAAGCTGGGTAAAGATATTCAATCGGGAGTTACTATTGGAATAATCCTTATTCCCCAGTCAATGGCTTATGCCATGATTGCCGGAGTCCCCCCGGTTTACGGTTTATACGCCTGCATCTTACCTTTGATGATTTATCCTTTGTTTGGGACTTCCCGCCATATTCTAGTCAGTACCATAGCTATAGATATGGTTATAATAGCCTCCGGAGTGGGAAGCGTGGCCACCCCGGGGACGGAGAGATATATTTTACTGGTAACCTTACTGGCCCTGTTAGTGGGTTTGATACAGATATTAATGTTCAGTTTAAAACTTGGATTTTTGGTAAATTATATTTCCCGGCCGGTTATAACGGGTTTTGCCATGGCCGCGGCCATGATAATAGTTGCCGGGCAGCTGGGGAGTTTACTGGGTATTGAAACAGGATATTCCCCGTATTTTTATGAAGTTATTGCCGAACTTGTCAGCCGGATAGGGAGTATTAATTTTACCACTTTAATAGTGGGAGGAGCTTCTCTGCTGTTTTTAATTATAGTTAAATTGTGGAAGCCGATGTTCCCGGGCTACCTGTTTGTTCTTATAGTGGGGATCCTGGCCGGCTGGGGACTTGATTTACCCCAGCAGGGAGTAGGAATAGTGGGGGAAATCCCCAGCGGGTTTTCCGGCTTTTCATTTCCCGCTTTAACTCTCAGTAATTTCAGAGATCTTTTATCCACAGCCATGACATTAGCCTTAGTTCAATTTATGACAATTTCAACTCTGGCAAAAACGTATGCCACCAGGCACCGCTATCCCATAGATCCAAATCAGGAGCTTCTTTCACTGGGACTGGGAAATATAGTAAACGGTTTTTTCAAAGCTATGCCGGTATCGGCCAGTTTTTCGTGCTCTGCCGTAAATGAACAGACCGGGTCCGAAACGGCTTTAACCCATGTATTTGCTGCAACTGTTATACTTTTAACACTCATATTTTTAACTCCCCTTTTTTATTATTTGCCTTATGCATCCTTAGCCGCGGTAGTAATCGGAGCCGCAGTTAATCTTATAGATTTTAAGTCGGTAAAATTTCTTTATAAAACCAAAAGAAGGGACAGCATCATAGCTGGTATTACTTTTATCACAACTTTGATAATAGGTATCCAGGAAGGTATACTGCTGGGAGTGGTAGCTTCTCTTCTGGCCTTACTGTACCGGCAGAGTAATCCCAATGTAGTTGAACTCGGACATTTATCCGGAACCCGGTCATTTAAAGATATGGACCGGTTTTCCGATGCCCATAAACTTGAAAAAATACTGATACTGAGAATAGATGCCAGTTTTTCTTTTAATAACGTTGAAGTTTTTAAAGAATATATATTTGAAAAATCCCGGAATCACGATGATAAACTTGAAGCAGTAATAGTAGACGGGAGCGCCATAAACGACTTGGATACTACGGCTTTGGATGCTATAGAAATGATTAGAAATACTTTAGAAAAATGGGACGTAGAGTTTTATATAACCGGTTTGAAAGGACCGGTAAGAGATGTATTGAAAAGAGCGGGCTTGTATGAAAAAATGGGGAAAAAAGAATATATTTTCCGTACCCCCCATAGGGCAGTACTCCATATTCTGGATAAGTGGGATCAGAAAAATAAAGAGAGCGACCGGCTGGGGGATTACCAGCAGCGGATAGAAAAAGATAGAGAATAACCTTAGTCCCGTAAACATACCTTAGAATTATTTTTTGTAAAAAGTTTAAACTACTCTAAAAAATCCTACAGTTTATCGCACTTATGAAATATAAATATGGGGATTTAAAAGTTGACAAACTTAATGATAATAATTATCATTACCATAAAGGAGGTAAAATGAATCAGCAAAGATACAGGAAAAGATTTGGAAATAAATTCAGGTGGACAAATCCCAGACAGGATGTAGTAGATGTATTTATGGAAACAGAAAAGCATTTGAGTGCCGATGAAGTTTATATAAGGTTGCAAGAGAAAGGGTCCCAGATAGGGATAGCCACGGTTTACAGAAATTTAGAATTTTTAACCGAGCAGGGTATTTTAAAACGGTATCAGTTCGGAGACGGCAAGGCCAGATACGAATTACGGGAAAACGAAGCCGCAGAACATCACCATCATTTAATATGTGAAGTTTGCGGGGATATTATTAATTATTCCGAGTTTATAGAACGCGAGAAAAAATTGATAGAAGATCTTGAAAAAGAATTATCAAATAAGTTTGAGTTTGATATAGATACACATCAACTGCATTTTTACGGAAAGTGTAAAAAGTGTGTAAATAAAGAAGGAGGTGATTAAAATGCCAGCAGGAGATAGAACAGGACCACAGGGTGCAGGACCGATGACCGGCAGAGGAGCCGGATACTGCGCCGGATATAATGTACCCGGTTATGCAAATCCGGGATCGCGTGGCGGTGCTTTCGGAAGAGGTGCCGGAGCCGGTCGAGGCGGTCGAGGTGCAGGCCGGGGATACCGGAACTGGTATCGCGCTACAGGACAGCCGGGATGGGCAAGAGCTGCAAATGGAATGCCCGCCTGGGGAAATCCTACGCCCCCACAGCAACCTCAGCCAGCTCCCCAACCGCAACCCCAGCAGCAGGTCAGTCCCGAGCAGGAAGCGGATTATTTGAAACAACAGAGTGATGCTTTAAAACAGGAACTTGACCAGATACAGGAGAGGTTAAAAGAGTTGGAAAAAGAGTCCGGCGAATAAGAAGAGGAAAAGATAGTGCAGGGGTCCCGGGATCTCTGCACTATTATATTGTGATTGTGTTATACAGTTTTAAAGGAGTTTACACATGAAATTATGTATTACGTCTACAGGGAATAAAAAAGATTCACCGGTTGACCCCCGGTTTGGAAGATGTAGTTATTTTATCTTTTATAATTCAAAAAAAGATGAATATAAGGTAGTTGAAAATACAGCGGCCCGGGCCGCCAGGGGAGCGGGTGTTGAAGCTTCAAAAATTGTGATGAATGAGAACCCGCAGGTAATTATAACCGGAAATATAGGGCCAAACGCGTCAAATGTTATTTTAAATTCGGATATTAAAATTTATTCGGTTGACGGGGGGACTGTAAAACAGGCAATAAAGGCATTTAATAACGGAAATTTAAAAAAGATAGAACAGGCTACTGTCGGAGGACATTTTGGCTTACAGGATGAAGGAGGCGATAGTAATAATACTTCCACCCGCCCCGGACAGGGAGCCGGGAAAGGTCAAGGGCAAGGACAGGTAAATTCCAAACAAGGCGGCAGAACAGGCCCTAAAAATGGCCAGGGTAGAGAAAGGAATAGTTAAATGAAAACTTATCTGGATTGTTTTCCCTGTTTTTTAAACCAGTCTTTAGAATGCGCCCGTATGTCCACCGAAGATGTAAAAGTTCATAAATCCATCTTAAATGAAGTAATGAGTATTTTAAGCCGGCTGGATTATGATACTTCTCCACCGTCAATAGCCAGGGAAGTATATGAAATGATAGGAGAAAAAACATCCGATCCTGATCCGTACAGAAAAATAAAAGAAAATGACAACCGGGATATGCTTAAAATTTACGACCACCTTAAAGAACTGGTTGACCAAAGCGAAGAACCGCTGCTTCAGGCCTGCAAACTTTCTATTGCCGGAAATCAGATAGACAGCGGGGCAGGCAAAAGAAAAGAAAACCACGATCACAAAGATATTAAAAAAGTATTAAAGAAGAAACCGGTAATTGATCATTTTTCGGAGTTTAAAAAGAAATTAGGGGAGGCCGGGACCCTGTTGTATATAGGAGACAATTCCGGTGAAATAGTACTGGACAAACTTTTTATAAGAGAAATACAAAATGATTTTAAAGATATCAACATAATTTATACCGTAAGAGGAAAACCGGTTATAAATGATGTGACCTATAAAGATGCCCGGCAGATCGGTATGGGGGAAGTTTGTAAGGTAATAGATAACGGAGACAGGGCGCCGGGGACGGTTTTAGACTATTGTTCTGATGAATTTAAAGATTATTTTTACAGGGCGGATTTAGTTATTGCAAAAGGACAGGGAAACTATGAAACTTTAAGCGATGTGGACCGGAAGAATCTTTATTTTATGCTCATGGCCAAATGTCCTGTAATAGCCGGGCATTTAAACTGTGATACGGGTAATATGGTAATTAAAGACAGATCTATATGAAGCTTACAGTAATATACGATAACAGACCTTATAACCACGACTGGGAAACGGGGTGGGGTTTTTCATGCGTGGTAGAACATGCAAAGAAGAAAGTGCTGTTTGATACCGGGGATAATCCCTATAAATTAGTTAAAAATTTCAAAAAATCCGGTATTGACATAAAAAAGATAGATGCAATAACATTTTCTCATAAACACTGGGATCATATAGACGGATTTGAAGGGTTTTTAAATTTAAATAAAAAAGCAGATATTTTTATTCCCAAAAATTTTTCAAACAAAGTTGACAGACTGGTGCAGGAAAACGGCAACAGGGTAATAAATACAGGAAAAGAAAAAACTCAGATTACTTCTTCAATTTATATTACACCTGTGTTTAAAAAATTTTTAAAACCGGATGAACAGAGTCTAGTATTAAAGGTTAACGGTAAATTATTGCTGATAACCGGGTGCGCCCACCCGGGAATTCTCAATATGACCAGGGAAACAAACAATATTTTTAAAGAAAATGTAGCCATGGTTTTAGGGGGATTTCATTTGGGCAAAAGTTCCGATAAAAAAGTAAAAAACATAATAAACGGGTTAAGGGATGAAGGAGTTGAAAAATTCGGTCCTTCTCACTGTACGGGAAGTAAAGCTATTTATCTTTTTAAAGAAATGCACCCGGAGGGATTTGTGGATATCGGAAGCGGAAGAAGTTTAGAACTTGAAGATATTATTTAAAGGAGAAGAAATTAATGAAAGTGGCAATTGCAACAGACGGAAATAGAGTTTCACCTCATTTTGGCAGATGTGAAGGATATAATTTTTACGTGGTTGAAAACGGGGAAGTGAAAAACCGTTTTTATGAAGTAAACCCCGGCCATCAGCCGGGAGCAATCCCCAAATGGCTTAATGAAAAAGAGACGGATATAATAATTGCCGGTGGTGCAGGACCTAAAGCCCAGAACTATTTTAAAAAACTGGGGATGAAGTGTATCCTGGGAGTTACGGGTAAAATAGATAAAATTATAGAAGAATATGCCTCCGGCGAACTGGAATCAGGGGAAAGTACCTGCGATCACTAAGCAGCTGAAGGTAGAAATAACCAAATTTATCAGATTAGAGAATAGAGTTTAAAAAGGAGAGACAAATGAAAATAGCGGTAACATCAACCGGTGGGTCAATGAATGCTCAGGTAGCCAAGAATTTCGGCAGGTGTGCTTATTTTATTATTGCCGATACAGATGGAAGTACTAATTTCGATCCGGTGCAGAACCGGGCGGCAGGAATGACCGGCGGAGCCGGTCCGGAAGCGGCAAAGCTGATAAACGAAAAAGGCGCGGAAGTTTTACTTACCGGAAAAGTAGGGCCCAATGCCACAAGCGCGCTGTCTCAATACGGAATTGAGGTGGTTACCGGTGTATCCGGGACCGTTAAAAACGCAGTAGAGGAGTATGCCGGTTAAAAATTAAAGTATAGTGAGTATATTTGATAAATACGCCGATAGATACGATCAGTGGTATGATGAAAATAAAGATATATTTTTAAGTGAATTAAATGCTCTAAAAAAATTTATACCAGAGACTGGAAAAGGTTTAGAGGTCGGAGTGGGAACCGGAAGATTTGCCAGTGAACTGGGGGTCAGCTGCGGTATAGATCCTTCTTCTAATATGTTAAAAAAAGCTAAAGACCGAGGCATAGAGACTACTCTGGGTAATGGGGAATCAATGCCTTATGATTCTGAATTTTTTGATTTTACTGTCAATGTAGTTACTATATGTTTTGTAAATAATCCTGAAAAAGTAATAGAGGAAACCTACCGGGTACTTAAAAACGGCGGTATTATTATTGCGGGGTTTATTGAGAAAAACAGTAAATGGGGTAAATATTATAAATCTCAAAAAAACAGCCCGTTTTATAATAATGCAACCTTTTATACTTTTAAGGATATAAAAAATTATTTAAAAAATGCCGGGTTTAAAAATATAAAGACCAATCAGGTTTTATTTGCAGGTCCGGGAAATTTCAAGGAAATCGAGGAGCCCCGACCTGGCCATAAGGAAGGTAGCTTTATAACAATAAAAGCCGGAAAATAGATAGAACGTTATCAAAGGAGAACATTAATGAATAAAAGTCAAGATATGGAAAAAGTTAAGGAAAATATAAAGGAGAATTTTAAGGATATAGATAAAAAGATAATAATAATATCCAATAAAGGGGGAGTGGGTAAATCTTCTATAAGTATAAACCTGGTGAATTTTCTTGCAAGAGAAGGGCATGATACGGGATTATTCGACGCTGATTTTCACGGACCTTCTGTAGTAAAAGCAATGGGATTTGACGGTGTAGGAGTAAAGGCGGAAAATGAAAGAATAATACCCATTGAAAAAGATAATATGAAAGTAATATCAATGGCATCTTTTATGGATTCACCCGATACTCCGCTGGTATGGCGGGGTCCCATGAAAATGGGGGGAATAAGGCAGTTCGCTGCTGACGTAGAGTGGGGAAAACTGGATTATTTGATAGTTGACTGCCCGCCGGGGACCGGAGACGAGCCTTTAAGCGTTATTCAGCTTTTTGATAATGTAGACGGAGGAATTGTGGTTACCACTCCCCAGGATATAGCTTTGCTGGATTCCAGAAAATCGGTAAACTTTTTAAAAAAGCTCAATGTCCCTGTTTTAGGAATTCTTGAAAATATGAGCGGGTTTAAATGTCCCCACTGCAATAAAGAGATTGACCTTTTTAAGAAGGGCGGGGGCAAAAAAGCAGCCGTGGAACTGGATGTACCGTATCTGGGCAATATACCCGTAGATTCCAATATTGTCAAAGCCATGGATGACGGAGAGGATTTTTTAAAGAAATATACCGATTCGCCGGCTGTCAAAAACTTAATTGAGTTTGGTAAAAAGATAGAAGAAGTTTAAAAGGAGGTAGTTATGCCCGATTTTGGAGATTCGTTTTCAGGATTAAAAAAAGACAGGAAATTAACCGATAAGGAGCTGGTAAGAGCTATCAGATTTCAGGTGGCGGCAGAATACGAGGCCATACAGCTTTATACCCAGCTTGCCGAATCTACGGATAATATACTTGCTAAGGAAGTATTGAAAGATATTGCCGATGAAGAAAAAGTTCATGCCGGTGAATTCTTGCGGTTACTTAAGGAAATTGCCCCCGAAGAAGAGGAGTTTTATAAAGAGGGCTATGAGGAAGTAGAAGAATTTATAGAAGAACTGCAAAGTAAAAATAAATAATAAATCTAAAAAAAGTTTTAAAAAAAGTATTCTAAAATCAGCTCAGAGTTTTGGGAAGGTAAGCCCTATTTTGATAGGGGTTTTGCTTAGTATTGGGCTGTTTAAAGTTTTTATAACCCGCCGGACAATTACAGCTTTATTTACCGGTTCTATAGTAAAGGATACTCTCATCGGGAATATATTCGGTAGCATTTCAGCGGGAAATCCCATAACCAGTTATATAATAGGCGGGGAACTATTGAATAAAGGTGTAAGTTTATTCGCTGTTACGGCATTTATGATTTCGTGGGTTACCGTCGGTATTATTCAGTTTCCCGCTGAATCAGTAATTTTGGGCCGCAAATTTGCGGTTGTCAGAAATATTATCTGTTTTTTCCTTTCCCTCGGTTCGGCAGTGTTAGTGGTTTTAACTTTAAAACTTTTAGGATGAAAAAAAACAATAATAAAAAAAAGAAAGGGTTTTCAGGTCTCTGGTTTTTAGCTATAGTTATCTTAACTTATGTAATACTGATTTTTTATAATTATTCAAAGACCGTAGAAGCGTTAAAAACCGGGGGAGAAATATTTTTGAAAATTGTTCCCGTATTAATTGGAATAATATTATTTATGGGGATAATTAACTATTTTTTATCTGCTAAAAAAGTCATAAAATATTTAGGTCAAGAATCCGGAATTAAAGGATGGATAATAGCGGCCGGGGCGGGTATTTTAAGCCACGGTTCTATCTATTTATGGTATAATTTACTTAAAGATTTAAGAGAAAAAGGAATGAGTGCCGGGCTGGCGGGAGTATTTTTATATACCCGGGCAATTAAATTACCCCTGCTGCCTTTAATGATAAAATATTTTGGGTTGACCTATGTGCTTTTAATTTCTTTTTATATAGTAATAGCTTCTTATATCGAGGGCATAGTTTTAAATTTATTTCTTCCTGAAAAATTATAAATTAAAATAATAGTAAAAATGGATATAAACCGGATAATCGAAAAACTAAATATTGACCCGAAAGATTATAAGGACCTTCATATAACCCGGTTTTTTTCTTCTTTTGTGGCTGTATCCCATAGAAAAGTAATAAAAATAAGTGATCCGGTTTTAAAGTACTGTCCGCTTGCTAAGATGCTGTATAAAGATTTACCGGATCCGGATACTGAAAATATCGATTTTGATAAAGTAAAGTCCGAAATAAAAAAATCGGTAATGGAAAAAATAGAAAAGTTCGGACATTTTACCGAAAACCGGAAACTGAAAAGATCTGATATTGCTGTTCCCTACGGGACATCGGAGATGTTAATGATAGCCCGAGAAAAAGAGATCATAGATTCGGCGGTTTTAGTTTGTGACGGTGCCGGAACTGTTATAACGGATTCTTCCGAGACAGCACAGGGAATAGGTTCAAGAATGAACGGGCTTTTTTACACCACCAGAATAAAAAAAGTTATCAGCCGGTTAGAAAAAGAAGGTGCTCATCTATTATCTGAAAATGCTTCAATAGATCAGTTTAAAGGAGTAAAAAAAGCTATTAAATTAGGCTATAAAAATATTGCTGTTACGGTAAACGGATTTCTAGAAAGTAATATAGCAAAATACAGAGAATTAGAAAAAGATCAAAACGTAAATATATATGTCATTGTTTTATGCACTACCGGGGTAACTGAAAAAAGAGTAAAAGAAATTGGAAAATACGCGGATATGGTCTGGAGCTGCGGATCCGATTTAATAAGAAAAGAAACCGGAAGTAAAGCTATAGTTCAATTAACCAATGCCATACCCGTATTTATAATGACCGGGAAAGGAATAGAAATTTTAGACGGATATGTAAGTGAAGATAATATCACAAAATTTATTAATCTTAAAAAACAGTATCTAATTAATACCGTTCCCGTAGGTAGAAAATTAAAAATGGGAAACAATAAAGTATATATTAAAGAAAAAAAGTTACCGGTTAGAAGCAAAAGAGAACCAAAGTAAATATGGATAATTTAACTTATAAAAATGTAAATAGGGCAAGGAAAATATTAAATTTAGGAAAACGGGCAACTATGAGCGACATTAGGACCGCCTATAAAAAATTATCCCTTAAATATCACCCGGATAGATGCGGGGATGATGAAAAAGAAGAGTGTGAAGAAAAGTTCAAGAAGATATCCCGGGCTTATAAGTTGATAATGGATTATTGTGATCTACATAAATTTTCTTTTGTCAGAGAGAAAGTAAAGCAGGTTTCTCCGGCTGAAGCTTATAAACAGTATATAGACCGATTTTACGGTGACTGGTGGGGGAAGAAAGAGGACAAGTAACTTATTTAAAATGAAAAAAGACCCGGAAAATTCAAAAAATTCACCGGGAATATGTAAATGGTACACCGTGTGCCCGATAAAATATTACCGGGAAGCTGGAAAAATTGATGAAAAATGGGTCCGGTTATACTGTAAAGGTAACTGGAAGAGCTGCGTAAGATATCACAAGGAAGAAGCCGGCATATACCATCCGGACAATATGATGCCCGACGG
>JBNJDT010000037.1:0-16108 GCA_051745145.1 Elusimicrobiota bacterium | reverse complement strand
TCTTCCGAATCAGAAACCATGGGAAAAAGTATTTTCAGTTTTCCTTCCCCGGCGGCCCTTAGCATGGCCCGGGCCTGGGTTAAATATATATCCCGGAAAGTTAAAACCGCCGAGGCCCCTCTTAAATTCATACCGGGATTTATTTTAGAGGGTAAATCTATAAAATCCGGTATCTTATCCTCGCTAATATCCATCATCCTGGCCACTACAGGCCGGTTGCCGGCCGATTGGAGTATATTTTTATAAATTTCCAGCTGGTATTCCTCTTCTGGAGGTTTTTTTTCGTTCATGAAAATAAATTCTGTTCTCAAAAGTCCCACACCGTCATAGTGTACTGCCGTATCCGAATTTTCCTTCTGAAGAGAAGTATTTTTTAAGAGCTCAAGTTCTCCCATGGTACTTATATTGACTTTTAAATTTATCCTCCGGCCCTGGGCGGTGCGGGTGGGCTCGTGCAGGGTTATTTTACACATTTCTCTTCTCTTTTGGGACTTTTCTTTCTTTTTTCGGTATTTTTGTACGGTCTCCCGGTCCGGTTCAACTATTACTTTTCCCAGGGCCCCGTCTACAATAACCTGGCACCGGCATTCCAGCTCCCCTTCTATATCTATGCCGACTATTACCGGAATTCCCAGGGTCCGGGCCAGTATACTGGCGTGGGCGGTAACCCCCCCTTTTTCTGCTACAAAAGCCAGTGTGTTTTTCCGGGAAATATTTATAACCATAGAAGGGGTCAGTCTTTTAGCAGCCACCACTACCGGTTTCTTTTCGCCCACCGGACATTTAAACTGTCCCGAATCACTGCCCTTAAAAGAATCCAGCAATCTATCTCTTACATCCGCTATATCATGGGTTATCTCTTCAAAATGCGCTTTTTCGGCGGAAATTCCGGTGAGTTTTTGGGCGTATTCTTTAAAAACATCCTCTACTGCGTGTTCGGCATTTACAAGATTTTCTGAAATATCATCTTTTATCTTTTTCTGTAAACCCTTATCGTTTAATATTGAAAGATGGGCCGTAATTATATCGCTGCCCTGTTCCCCGAATAATTCTCCGGAAACTTCTTTTAATTTTTTTATCCTG
The DNA here is from genome assembly GCA_051745145.1 of Elusimicrobiota bacterium. GTDB lineage: Bacteria > CG03 > SLGR01 > SLGR01 > JAGXOG01 > CAYZAK01. Next base: position 15,025 of record JBNJDT010000037.1, on the reverse strand, counting down.
GTTTCTGCTGTATCTAAAGCTTTCTTAAATCTTTTCAGTTCGTTATCAACCTGTTTTTTGGATATGCTGTAGTGCTCAATTCCGGCAGCTGCTCCGGTCTCGTAAACACAGACTACCCCTATAGCTATCCCGGAAGATGCTGAGATACCTTTTAATTCTTTCATCCTTTACATTTACCTTTTTTCAAAAACTATTTTATCGTCTTTTACCTTGCATTTTATTTTTACCGGGGGCTGGATCTCTTTCTCCAGCATTTCCCGGGCAAGCGGATCTTCGATATATTTACGGATAGTGCGTTGCAGGGGCCGGGCACCGTACTCAGGATCATAGCCTTTCCGGGCAATAAACTCCTCAACTTTTTTGGAAGGTTCTATCTGGATATCCTGCTGGGTAAGTTTTTCCTGGAGTTCCCCGAAAAGAATTTCCACTATTTTAATTATATGTTCCTTGTTAAGGGGATGAAATACTATAAGCTCGTCAAGCCTGTTTAGAAATTCGGGATTAAAGTTCTTTTTAGTCTCATCCATTACCTTATTTTTTATCTTATCATAATTCATCTTTGTCTGACCCCCTTTTTGAAAACCCATTCCCCGGCTTTTTAATTCCCGGGCGCCGAGATTGGAGGTCATTATTATAACGGTATTTCTGAAAATCACCTTGTGCCCTAAATTGTCGGTTATTTGACCGTTGTCAAAAATTTGAAGAAGTATATTATAAACTTCAGGATGTGCTTTTTCAATTTCATCCAGCAGTACAACCGAATAGGGTTTGCGTCTTACCGATTCGGTTAAAGTTCCGCCTTCATCATATCCTACATATCCCGGAGGCGCTCCTATGAGTCTGGAAACCGAAAATTTTTCCATAAATTCACTCATATCCACTCTTATAAGGGCATCTGAGTCTCCGAAAAGATATTCTGCCAGGGTACGGGCAAGCTCCGTTTTTCCCACCCCCGTAGGACCTAAAAATAGAAATGATCCAATGGGCTTGCGCTTTTCTTTCAGTCCCGTCCGGGAACGTCTTATAGCATGGGAAATTTTTGTAACGGCCTCATCCTGACCGACTATTCTCTCGTGTAATTCGTCCTCCATATTCAAAAGTCTCTGAGACTCTTTCTCGGTTAATTTTGAAACCGGTACCCCGGTCCATTCTGAAACTATATCGGCAATTATCTCTGGAGTTACAGTATTATTCCCCGTCTGTTTATCGGACTCCCAGGCCTGTTTTTGTTTTTTTATCTTCTGTTCTAAATTTTTTTCTTTATCTCTTAAATCCGCCGCTTTTTCAAATTCCTGTGACGAAATAGCCGACTCTTTCTCCTTGGTTAAATTTTCTTTTTTAGCCTCCATTTCTTTAATCTCATCAGGCAATACATTGGCATTTAATCTCATACGGGAACCCGCTTCGTCTAAAACATCAATAGCTTTATCCGGAAGAAACCGGTCCGTAATAAATCTTTCTGACAATCTGGCCGCCGCATCAAGTGCTTCATCAGTAAACTTAACCTGATGGTGGGCCTCGTACCTGTCCCTTAATCCTTTTAAAATCTGAACAGTTTCATTTACAGAAGGCGGGTCAACTAAAATCTGCTGAAATCTTCTGGCCAAAGCCGCATCACCTTCTATATTTTTTCTGTATTCATCTAAAGTGGTTGCTCCTATACACTGAAGCTCCCCTTTAGAAAGAGCCGGTTTTATAATATTAGAGGCATCCATGGCTCCTTCGGCGGCACCGGCCCCCATGACCGTGTGAAGCTCATCTATGAAGAGGATTATTTTTCCCTCGGCCTTGCGAATTTCATTTATAGCTTTCTTTAACCTTTTTTCAAATTCTCCCCGATATTTTGTACCGGCAATCATAGCCGCTAAATCCAGAGTAATCACCTTTTTATTCATCAAAAGCTCCGGCACTTCATTGTTGGCTATCTGCTGGGCAAGTCCTTCTACTACCGCGGTCTTTCCCACACCGGCGTCTCCCACTAAAACAGGATTATTTTTAGTTCGCCGGGAAAGTATCTGTATCAGCCGCTGGACTTCTTTTTCTCTGCCTATTACCGGGTCAAGTTTATCTTCTCTGGCCATAGTTATTAAGTTTCTTCCATAGGAATCAAGAGTCGGTGTTTTGCTGGATTTCTTCCCCGTACTCCCCCCCTTTCCGCCTCCGAGGGGCTGAAAAGCACCTTCTCCGAGTAAATTTAATATAGTGTCTTTTATCTTATCCTGCGAGAGTCCCGCTCCCTTCATCACCTGATTGGCTACTCCGTCTTTTTCTTTAATAAGTCCTAAAAGAATATGCTCCGTACCCACAAAATTGTGCCCAAGTTTATTGGCTTCTTTTACCGATAGGGAAAGAACTCTTTTTGCCCGGGGGGTCATGGGACGTTCACCGGAGAGTAGAACATTATCTCCCTCCCCTATAACGTTTATAACCTGCTGGGTTAATTTTTTTCTGTCCACCCCTATAACTTTAAAAGTTTCTGCGGCCACACCTTCATTTAAAGAAAGAAGCCCTAAAAGTATATGCTCCGTACCTACGTAATCGTGATTTAATTTTTTTGCCTCTTCCTGGGCAAGAACCAGTACCTTTTGTGCTCTTTTTGTGAATTTATTGTACATGATATATTTAACTCCTAATTATTTTCTTTTTTACTTCCCTATCTCTTCTTTTATTTTTTCTGCCCGGACTATATCTTTCTGCCGGGAATTTAAAGTTTTGTTTTCAATTTCCTGGAGATGTGCAGGCTGTATTTTAATTATTAAATTATTTAAAATCTCCATCTCTACATCCAGTATTCCCACATACACTCCAAACCGGATATTTGACAAAAGGTTTAAGGCTTCCTCAATGCCTATTTTATAAGCGCTGGTCAAAATACCGTATGACCTGAAAGCCATATCCTTTAATTCATCCATCCTTCTTTTTACAATGCTGTCTCTTACCTTATTTTCTCTTTGAGCAACCTGCCCGACCAGCCGGTTGAGACTGTCTGTTATCCGCTTTTCCGATATACCTAAAGTTACCTGATTGGAAACCTGGACCATATTCCCCATAACCCTAGTGCCCTCTCCGTAAAGACCTCTGACCACCATTCCCATCTTATTTATATTCTCCATGGTCATCTTAATTCCGTTTGACATTCCCAGGCCGGGAAGATGCAGCTGACAGGAAGCTCTCATTCCCGTGCCCGTATTTGTCGGACACGAAGTAAGATAACCCCATTTGTCAGAATAAGCTATATCCAGATAATTACTTAAATCGTCATCGATCTTATTCATTATATCCCATGCCTGAAAAAAATTTAATCCCCCTTCTATATACTGTATTCTTAAATGGTCCTCTTCATTTACCATAATACTCAGCTGTTCGCGCTCATCTATTACCACTCCGCCGTACTTTGAAGTTCCCGCGTGTTCGTGACTTATAATATGTCTTTCCACAAGAAGCTTTCTATCAATATCCGAACATTCAGCTAATCTTATCTTCCGGCTGTTTTTAAAAAAAGAACTTTTTTCACAGGCTTCAAAAATTTTATCCAAACTTTCTTTGAGCTGATTATCCGAAGCCCCCTGCATAACAACAGAGCGTTGAGGAAAAGGAATATCCGATAAATTTCTGGCCAATCTTATCCGGGTGGAAACAATCCCCGGATTTTCTTCTGATTTTTTTCCCAGCCAGCCGATATTTTTAAGTGCTAGATTCCGAAGTTCCATTTTTTTCCTTAACTTCTTTTATCTTATCCCTTATAACGGCTGCTCTCTCATAATCCTCTTTTGCCACTGCGTTATCCAGCTCTTCACGCAGTTTATTTATTTCAGTAAGTTTTTTCTTTCCCGGCGGACTTTTTCCGGCATGCTGCACCGAACCCTGAAGTCTTTTAAGCAATGGAATTAACTCATCCGAAAAAGTCTGATAACATTCCGGACATCCGAACTGACCGCTATCCTGAAATTCTTTAAATGTCAAACCACACCCCGGACACTTCTTTGATGTTATTTTGTCCGGTTCCGTTTCATAACTTTCCAGGGAACTAAACCCGGCAAGCATATCGGATATACTGGAAAAAATATCTTTTTGGAGTTCTTTCAAATTTATTTCGGGCCGTGAAATTTGAGAAGCGCATTTTTCACAGAGATTATACTCAATTTTTTCGCCGTTATCGATTTTTTTAATTAAAACCGTGGCTTTTCTTTTATTGCACAGTTCGCAGAGCAATTTCCCTACTCTTTATAATTTACTTTAACCCCGTCCTGAGGAGCAACTTTACGAAATTTGTCTATTAGCTCCCAGGTTATCTCTCCCGGCTGACCGTCTCCTATCATTCTGTCGTCAATATTGACCACCGGAATAACCTCGGCCGCCGTTCCCGTTAGGAAACACTCTTTGGCATTATAAAGTTCAAAAAGAGTAAACGGGGTCTCTTTTACTTCTATTCCCAATTCTTTTACTATGTCTATTATGGTATTTCTGGTTATCCCTGTTAAAGTTCCCACATAGGGAGGAGGGGTTAAAACTTTATCATCTCCGGTAACTATAAATATATTATCTCCCGTACACTCGGCCACGTATCCCTCGTTATTTAACATCAAAGCCTCGGGAACATCATTCATATTGGCCTCTATCTTGGCCATAATATTATTTAAATAATTAAGGGATTTAACCCGGGGGCTCAAAGCATCCGGTATATTTCGCCGCGTCGAGGCAGTTATCAATTTTAAACCGTTTTCATAAAATTCTTTCGGGTAAAGGGTAATGGAATCTACAATTATAAAAATACTGGGCTGGGGACATTTTTCCGGATTTAAACCCAGATCTCCCACTCCCCGGGTAACTACCAGCCTGATATAGGCATCCTTTAATTTATTTACCCGGACACTCTCTACTACCGCATCCTCCATCTCCTGTTTTTCCAGCGGTATATTTAACTTTATAGCCCTGGCGGACCGGTACAGCCGGTCCAGATGTTCTTTTAATTTAAAGATATTTCCCTTATATGATCGTATTCCTTCAAATACACCGTCTCCGTATAAAAGACCGTGATCAAAAACAGATATTTTAGCATCTTCTCTACTTACATAATTACCGTTTAAATATATCAGATCTCCCATTTTTTACTCCTTTTTATCTATCTGCACCTGTCCTTCCTCTATTAAAAGTTTTTTATCATCTTTCCCCGTAAGATTGTGCTCATGCGTTGCCAATATTATACCTACTTCACTCTCAGACTTCAAATTTTCCAGGAGTTTCACCACCATTTTACTATTTTTAGAATCCAGGTTCCCGGTAGGCTCATCCGCCAGAATAAAATCAGGTTTATTTATCAGGGCCCGGGCAATAGCTACCCGCTGCTTTTCGCCGCCGCTTAAAGTTGCCGGCTGTCGGTTGAGTAAGTCCCCGATATCCAGAAGATCTATTATTCTGTCAAACCAGGTTCTGTCATAATCATTATTTTTAATAGATACGGGCAATAAAATATTCTTCTTTACGTTCAGTTCTCCCATAAGGTGAAAAAACTGGAAAACAAAGCCAATTTTCTTATTTCTCCAATTTGAAAGTTTTTTATCCTTCAGAGAATATATATCCCGGCCATTATATTCAATAGCTCCCCGGTCTGGTTTTTCCAGCCCTCCCAGAATATTTAATAAAGTTGTTTTTCCGCTTCCCGAAACCCCGAATACCGTATACCATTTACCGGTATATAAATTCAGGTTTATATCTTTTAAAACTTCTATCTGCTTTTTGCCCTGCCTGTATACTTTGTGAATGCTCTTTAATTCCAGACAGGTTCTATCTTTATTCATACCTTAACTCCTCGGCAACCTGAATATGGCCCGCCCGGTATGCCGGATAAATAGTTGATAAAAAACTTATGAGTACAGCAGTCACACTTATTATCGCTATATCTCCTAAACTTACCTGTACCGGTAAGCGGGATACCAGGTAAACTTCGGGAGGCAATTCGATAAACTGATATTTTTCCACCACCAGACTTATCACTATCCCCAAACCGACCCCCACGGCAGTACCTCCCAAGCCAATAAAAATTCCTTTTAAATTAAACATAACCATTATCTGCTTTTTGGTAGCTCCCATGGCTCTTAGTATTCCACAGTCCTTGGACCGGGAGACGGCAACCATTATCAGGGAACCGGCAATATTAAAAGTGGCCACCACCACTATCATTACCAGTACAATAAACATCATTGTCTTTTCAAGTTTCAGGGCTGCAAAAAGATTCCTGTTCTGATCCTGCCAGGTCCTTATTATATTGTGTTCTCCTATAGCATCTTTAAGTTGTCCGGAAACCTGACCGGCTTTAAAGGGGTCTTTTATAAAGATTTCTACCCCTTTTGAATTTGAAGTATCTTCAAAAAGTTCTTCTACTACACTGTATCCCGCGTAAACCAGACCGGTATCATATTCATACATACCCGCTTTGAAAATACCGTTGACGGTAAATTCCTGTATCCTCGGGACCACGGGCATACTCAAATCTTCCACCCGGGGTATAACAAGATATACCTTATCATCTATTTTTAAACCCAGTGATTTTGCCAGATTCTCGCCTATGGCTATACCTTCGGACCCGCCCCAGGTTCCGGATTTTAAATTTATTTCTTCTTTTCCGGCTTCCACGCCTTTTATAACCACTCCCTGACTGTTCTGTTTACGCTGGAGCAATCCCCGGCCATAGACAAAGGCCCCGTATTTTTCAACCTGGTCAATTGTTTCTCCCGCTGAATTTATCTCATCATCAATTAACTTCCGGGGAGAAGAATTAAGTACCGTAAGGTGAGGGGTTAATTTTAAAAGTTTTGAGGTAATCTCGGTGTGAAAACCGTTCATAACCGACAGGGTTACTACCAGAGAAGCCACTCCCAAAGCTACACCCGCTACAGATATAATTACCATTACTCCCAGAATACCCCTGGACCAGATTTTTTTAAAATAGGCCCAGGCCATTTTAAGACTGAATATCATATTCTTAACATCCCGGCCGGGTTATCCAAAATCTCATCTCATACACAGACATTATTTTGAATTTTTACTTTTGAGCATGGGAAAAAGAATGACTTCTCTTATTGACTCTTTTCCGGTAAGCAGCATGGTCAACCTGTCTATTCCTATGCCCAGACCCGCCGCAGGAGGCATTCCATACTCTAAGGCCTCAATATATTCCCGGTCTATTTTACCCCCGTCTTCGGCAACCTGCCGCTCAAACATCTCTTTTTGCACCCGGGGGTCATTCTGCTCACTGTAAGCATTGCCTATTTCCTGACCGTTTATAAAAAGTTCAAATCTTTCGGCAAGCACCGGATTTTTGGAGGACCTTTTGGCCAGAGGCGAATCTTTAGCCAGGTACCCGGTTACAAATGTCGGTTCAATCAGTTCGGGTTCAACAAATTTTGAAAAAATCCGGTCCAGTATTTTAGCCTGTGAATCTTTCCCGGGAGGAACATTGAGCTTATCTGCCTTTTCTTTTAAGACAGAAAAACTGTCTTCAGGATTAAACTCCGTACCGGTATATTCTTTTAATAACTGCCAGAGATCTTTTTTGGCCCAGCTTCCGGTACAGTCTATATCACTTTTCAATCCCATTTTCTCAAGAGCATTTGCTGCATTTACAACTATATCCTTAGCTAATTTCATCATATAGCTGTAATCTTTATAGGCACAGTAGACTTCCATCATTGTAAATTCGGGATTGTGCCGGGTGGATATCCCTTCATTGCGAAAATTTCTTCCTATTTCAAATACCCTGTCCCAGCCCCCTACTATAAGTCTCTTTAAAAAAAGCTCCGGCGCAATTCTTAAATAAAGATCCTGGTCAAAAGTATTGTGATGGGTTTTAAAAGGCTGGGCCGCGGCCCCGCCGGCATTTTTCTGAAGTATGGGAGTTTCCACTTCAATAAAATCTTCTCCTTCTAAAGTGGAGCGAACACTGGATAAAAGATTTGACCGGGCCTTTAAAATTTTTGAAGACTCCTTGTTTACCAGAATATCCAGATACCTTTTTCTATATCTTGTCTCTTTATCTTTAAGTTTGTGCCATTTTTCGGGAAGAGGTCTTAAAGATTTTGACAAAAACTTAAAATTTTCCACCAGAACTGTTTTTTCTCCGGTACGGGTCTCAAAAACCCCCCCTTCCACTCCTATAAAATCCCCTATATCCATATCTTTAAAAAAATCATACCGGTCATCATCCAGTTTATCCACTGTAAGGTAAATCTGTATTTTACCCGTAGCGTCCTGTATATGTGCAAAAGCAGATTTCCCCATAACTCTTTTACTCATCAGCCTTCCGGCAACTTTGGCCTTCTCCCCCTCACCCTTTTCAAGAGCCTTAATATTTTCAATCCGTCCTTCAAATTTCGCGGGATATGGTTTAACGCCGTCTTCTGAAAAGCTGTTCAGTTTTTCTTCTCTTATTTTCCTTAACTTATTTTTATCTTCTGACATTTTAACTCCTTTTATTCTTTTTTAATCCTATTATTTAAATATAAATATATACCCTTAAATGTCAATATATCTCTCTTTATTGCCAAAACTAAATTAATTTTTTTTATAAAGGCTCGAAATATTTTATTTTCCGTGAGCTGCAACTAAGGCGTGAACACTTCCGGCACCGGCCCGGCTTAAGACAGCAGCACAATTTTGTACAGTAGAGCCGGTCGTGGCAACATCGTCAAGTAACAGAACCTTTTTACCATTTAATTTCCGGGCAGCCTTAAAGGCGTCTTTAAGGTTTTTTAGCCTTTCTTTTCTGGTGAGCCGGTACTGAGGACTGGTCATTTTAACTCTCTTTACTATACTGTTCTTTACCGGTATATTGATTTTTTTGGATAAATTTTCTGCTATTAACCGGACCTGATTATACCCCCTCTCATTGAGTTTTTCAGGATGCAAAGGCACCGGCACGATTATATCCACTTCAATATTTTTAATTTGAAAGTATTTTTTCTCCAGCAATTCCGTGAGAATACCTTTGAGATACCGTTTATTTTTATATTTAAAATTTCCTATAATGCTTTTTACCGGTTCTTTGTAATAACAGACCGAGGAGAAACTATCCGTAAATGAACTGAATTCCCAGCACTTCCTGCAAAATTTCTGTCCCTCTTTTATCGGCCTGCCGCAGTAATTACAGCATTCCCGGTCTAATATTTCAATTTTATCCAGGCAATCTTCACATATACCCCGGAGGTCATCCGTGTCAATTTTACGGCCGCATCCTGCGCATTCAACCGGTAAAATAAAATTTATAAGCCGCTTAAACATTAAAATCTTATTTTAAAATCCGTACTCATATGAAAAGCAAAATAACTGTTTTCCTTTTTGACGGTATTGTAAAGATACTGACCTCCCATTCCCAGAGTAAATCTCATATTACTGGACATGTCCATTTCAGTAGAGGTATTAAACAAGTATTTATTGGTATTTGTTTCGGTTACATCCAGCTCACTCCTGGAAATTTCGACTTTTAAGTTTGAATCTAATTTTAAACGGTTAGTCATTTTAACTTCCCGGTTTATAAAGGGAACTGTAATTGACGCGGGCATTTTTATTATACTGTCAAACTTAACTTCCGGAGTATAAATTTTTCTGTCGGTTAATAATTCTTCGCTTTTATAGTCAAATGTACTGTCACTTTTCTGGGTGTATTTTACTATTAAATCCCAGTACTCTTTTAACGGTATTTTTAGCTGTCCGCTTACAGAAAATCTCTCTGATATTTCATCCAGCTCTTCTAATTTAAGATCGGTTTTTTCCTCTCCTTTTTTAGAAAATTCTACAAGTGAATCGTAATCCTCAAGCAGTAAAAATCGGCAATTTCCGTCATAGTTCTCATTGATGGTTTTAGAGATATTGCGGGAATTGGAAACTGTCCGGGTTTCTTTAAACTTATAATTACTTCGAAATCGGATATTCTTTACCGCATCCTTGGCAAACGGCAAACTGTTAATCTGCCCGAATTCCAGCCTTAAATCCGGCCAGAGAGTAGTGAAATTCTCCAGAACTGTCCCGGTCTCTTCTTCTCTGGATTTACGCCTGTTATAAATGATTCTGGAATCCAGACCCCCAAAAAAATTTGCGAATTCGTCCCTGCTTGCATCCAGATAATCAAGCGGTCTCCAGTTTACGGTATATTTTTCAGTCTGCCGGCGGGTCAGCGTTTCAAGACTGGCGGATGCGGTTGAAGGCTCCAGAACATAGCGGTGATCCAGTTTGTTAAACGTATAATAACTGTTTTCAATATTTTTATAAGTCTCTCCCCTTTCATCATTGAAATTAATATTTAAATTCATTGAATCTAACGGAGCAAAACCGGGAATAATTCTCTTTATTGGGAATTTTACTCCCGTATCAAAATTAAAATTTCTGTTAACATTTTTTGTGCCGCTCAGCAATGATAAATCCCCGTCCTCTTTATAATTGTAGTTTTCATTTATAGCGGCCGAATAATTTGTCCGGGGCTGAAACCAACCGGTTAATTTAAGCCGGGCGGATAACTTCACATCCTGGTCTTTGGTCCACGGCCATCTTTTAGTTTCCTCTTCATATTCCCCGGCATAAAATTCCCATTCCCTGTTTTTAATATTTTTCTTATAAGAAGGCTGCATAGAAAGTATATCCAGAAAATTAAATCTGGCTTTGCCGTTGTATTCCACAGTCTCTTTTAAGGTATCTTCAAACCCCCCGTCCGGATTCTCCTCTTTTTTAAAATCCTTCCAGCTTTCAAAAGTGTCGGACTTGCGAAAAGAACCACTTATACGGTCCGGTAAAACCCCTAAAGTACGCGGGAAATTATAAGACATATTTCCCCGGTAACTTTCGCTTACTTCTAATTTTCCGGTAAAATCAGAGTTCTCTACGCTCCTGGAATAATTACCGCTTACATCAGGTAAATGCTCTATATTCAAACCGGTATCCACTCTTCCGGATTTTTTAGATATTTCCCCCTGATCTTCAGATTTTAGATATTCGTTTTGCTGTCCCGGAGTTATTCTGTCTTCCGGAGTTATTACATTACTTTCAGAATACTTTCCGGACAAATCCATAAAAGGAAGAGCAGTAAGCCGGGCATTTGCCGAGTACTTGGTCAGATCCTGGTTCTGAGGGGGCGTAGTTACAGTCTGAAAATCTTTATCCTGTTCTTCATAGCTTCCCCCCACTTTTATTATCCCCGGTACATTGGTGGTAAAACTCCCCCTCATTGCCCGGCCCATTCTTTTTTGGGGACTGTGGGCATAGAGCTCATTAAACCAGACTTTTCCGGATTTGGCAATTCCCGAATTATTTAAAACTCCCAGTCTGATTTTTTTTACATTGGTTAATTTCGGGTCACCGCTATTAAGGAAATTATCGGGTACTTTAAAAGTTTTTTCCTGCCAGCCTTCATAATCAACTTTAAATTCTTTGATAAAATAATTATCCTCGGTTCCAAAACTTATAAAATAGTCCATATCTGTATCATGACCGTAAACCAGCATACTTATCTTGTTGTGGCGGGAAAAATCGGCCGCCCGGGGATAGTCATAATAGGCCCAGGCAGTGGCCCCGTCTTCAAGTCCGGAATACTCCAGAGAAATGGCCTGTTCTTTATCCCTGTCCGCTCCCCCCACTTCTCTGTAAATCTCATCATAGATATCATCTTCCAAAGGCGTATCGTAATCTTCATCATCGTAGTTATTTACCGCGGTAACGGTACTGTTTACAGCTTCCCACCTGTTTCCCACCATTTCCAAATCGGTAATTCCCAGCTCTCCGGCTATCCCCTCGCCCCTAACGGTAAGGCGGACATGCTTAATCCCGGTCCAGGAACTATCCTGACCGCTCCGGAGTAATTTCACCCTGTTCCACCCTGTCTCCAGATCATCGGCTATATCTATACTAAAACTATTCACTTCTTCTACCGTATCCAGAAAACCGTCTCTATCCAGATCGTTGGTATCCAGACGGTCGTTATCAAAACCTACAGCTATAGTGGAACCGTTATAAATATAGTTCCATCCCGTATCTTGGTCCTTATCCAAAGTTCCGCTGCGGTTTTCGTCTTCGGATTTCCACTCGCCGGTTCCGTCGGCATCCTCGGAGATGATCCCCAAATCTATCAGCAATTCCCCGCTCTGGGTACTCTTTTCTTTTTTAACCCAGACATATAAACTGTCCTTATCGCTTAAATCCACTCCCTCCCTGGAAACGGGGTTCACTATCGACGTCTCTTTATCCCCTCCGCCCGGGGGTAAATCGTACTTAAATTTAAGAACCCGCTGCCTCCGGTCATCAGTTTCGGGCACAGTAGAATTAATTTCGCTTAAATATATATCCTCTTCATCCAGGGAAAACCAGCCGTCCACTTTTTCACCATCCGGCGTTACTCCCTCCGGCTTCTGTATCCCTCCGGCAGGAGTGGCGGCCACCTGCCAGGAATCCTCTACGGTAGAGACAGAATAAGCCTGCCTGACACCCTCCATATTATCTATCATTGCTTTTCCCAAAGTATTGGGATTGTATTCGCTTTTAGCTATTTCCCCGTTTATGGAAGTGGGAAAAGGGAAATACTTTTCGGGAACATCAAATTTAAAATCAGAGTCCAGAACCAGCGTGCTGTCCGGCGTGGACTGAATATCCGGCAATTCCCGGGAAGCCGAACCCCACTGGTAAAGTAAAGTTCCTCCCAGGTAAAGATTTCGGGTAAAATTATACTGTCCCCGCAGACCCACCAGAGTTTCCTGGTGCTGCCCCATAAACGGCGTATATTCATAAGTAACTTCTATTTGAGTTGTTTCATCAATTCTGTCCGGATCCATGAATGCCAAAAACCCGGATGGATAATCAATAGTATAATCCACGTTCCGCGTTAATACCTGGCCATCAAGTACAACTCTTTCGCTGCCTTTTAAGATATTCGGTCTCAGCGAATAATTCCGCACTTTTCGTTTGTATTCCGTATAAATGATATAATGATTTTCAGGATCGGATTCATCATATATATCCTCATAACCGTCCCCTGTAGATTCATTGTAAAACGGTGTTCTATCGGAGAATTCCAGCAATCCCCGCTCATAATCCACTTCATATGACCCCTCCGGCAGAGAAACTCTATTCCTGTCCTGATCTAAAAATTTAAGGACAAAATCATCCCGGGAAATATTTCTCCCGCCCAGATCATACCTGTTCTTAAATTCATAATCCAGCTTTTCATTTTCGTCTTTTAGAACTACCGGACCGGTCGATTTACTGCCTCCGTCATAATCAAAAGTTACTGCCACTACATAATTTTCTCTTATATTTTTATCAAAAGTTAATATGCCTTCCTCAACATCAACGGTAAAATCCCGGCCGGCCACTAAATCATAAAAATATCCGGTGTAAGTATCGGTAGAAGAAACAAAAGATACCGTCATGGTAGATTTATTTTTTTCCTGTATTGTACTATCGTCTTTATCATCCACATAAACCTGGAGGGTACCCTGCTCTACAGGAAGGTATTCAATAGAAGTGGATAAATCCAGCGTATAGTATTTTCTTCTCCGGTAAGCAGTATCATTAATATCTCTTTTTTCAAAAGTAGTCTGACCGGTAAACTCCTTTACTTCTGTTCTCCCCTTGGTTTGCGATCCTATTGCCGTAAACTCAAAATCTTCGTGTTTTCCCTCTACGCTGATTCCAAATACATTTTTAGAATAACCTACAAAATGAGTCGAAGGCAAACTCAAACTCACATCGCCAAAAGCCGCTTTCTGTATAATTTCATCCGGATCGCCTTTATACATTACTGAAATTTGACGGGCATCTTCATTATAGGCCGGTTTTGTATCATCGTAATCCACATCCACGGTTATTTTATCTCCCACTTTTCCCTGGATGCGCACTCTAAGCTCCTGGTCCATCTCAAAACCCTTTGTAGCTCCCGAGGGAACTCCGCGTACATTTCTATCCTCTTCATCGCCGTAGGGATAGAATACGTGACCGAATTTGGCGGAAATTGATTTGTATCCCGTGATATTCATGCGAGTTTCATAGGGAAGGTCTGCCTCGGCTTCGGGAAGTTCTTCTAAATCTTCTTCGGTGTCCGTAGATTTTTCCACTTCCATATCTTCGCCGGGTTCGGTAACTTCAAATTCTTCTTCTTCCTTGTCTTTTTTTATATCCTGCCAGGTGTCGTTATCAAATTCTAAAAGCTGTCCGTCTTCTGATTCCTTTTCGGTATCTTCCGAAGATGTATCTCCGGTAGATTCTTCGACTGTAAAATCTTCTTTGTAATTGTCGTCAAAAAGGCTAACTCCATACCCGGAGGATTTGACACAAAAAAGCATCAAAATTAAAACAAAAATAGTTTTATTGAATTTTTTCATTATATTTTTAAGTTTTTAATTAGGAATTTACTACTTAATAATTATAATCTATAAATTTTTAAATATCAAAAATTAAGAAATCCGGTATATTAAATAACCGGACTTTCATATTATCCTTTTATTTTTTTAACTTTACATGTATAATAATAAATCATGAAAATATTTACAAAATTATCAATTAAAAATTATATAATTAATCTGTTTTTGAGTCTATTGCTTTTCACCTTTATACTCTTAATGGACAGAGTATTTCAGCTGGTTAATTTAGTTATAAATAAAGGAGTAGATTTTGTCGATGTTTTGCTTTTACTTTTCTACTCTATTCCCACTATTATAACTTTAACTATGCCCATGGGCACGGCCGCCGCGGGAATTTTAACTTTCGGACAGATGGCCTCCGACGGAGAGATTACGGCTATCAGAACTTCGGGAAGCACCTTAAAACCGGTTGTCGGTCCGGTAATTATTTTCACACTTTTTATCGGGGTCTTGATGTATCCTTTTAATTACTTTGTAGCTCCCACATCCCAGTTTGCCTTCCGGAAAAATTTCAGCCGCATAGCCTTTAAAAATCCGACCGTAACTTTTGAGGAAGGTACAATTATTGAAATAGATTCTTACACTCTTTTCAGTCAAAAAATTAACCGCGATAAAAAACTTTTGAAAGA
>JBNJDT010000036.1:0-16546 GCA_051745145.1 Elusimicrobiota bacterium | reverse complement strand
AAATAGAATACAATTATCTGGCCTCTGGTATGTGTCTAAATATTTGTGTTTAATACGTTATTTCTGTTTTTATATGCTTATGTGTTAGGAGATAGGTTATCTTCTCTATTTTAATTTTTTGGTAATTTTGTTTCAAAGGCAAGATACGAAATTAGTCTCATCCCTAAAAGAACAAAATTAAAAAAAAGCATAATAAGCAACAGGTCCTTTGAATTTGTGTTGAATACCAGAAAGGTTAATAAAAACACAAAATCAAATCCGGCTATGAGAATCCAGGTAAAGGGACCGTTTATCCGGTAAAAACCGAACAAAAATTTCCACTGGGAATAATCGCTGGTATTTTTGTAACACTCTCGATGAAAGGTTAAGAAGTTTTTCCCCACGACAGCTAGCTGGCTCCTCTTTTTTATGGGCTGCTCACATTCCTGACATGTTATTTCTTTGGACATTACACAAATTATTTTAACATTTTTAATCGGCTGGTGCAAAAATAGAGAATCAGGCCTATAATTTGCTCCAGGTGTAAGGTAGATGGTGGTATATCCAGTCCGAATCAACGTTATTTCTTTATTCTTAGTTGTTTATTTCCATTTTTTTTGTTTTAATGGGTATGTTACACTTTGGTTCTGCCCGGTTAACGGTAAGAACTTGACAGTAGTTACATGTTTTGTCATTTATGTATTAATATAGGATAATAATATGAACCGGGCAACCGTTTGCCGGAATACAGTTTTTAATAGTTAAGGAATATTTTCCAGGTACAATTTTGTAGCCGGAAGTTTACTATAAAGAAGGACGGATAAAAATGAAAAATAAAAATATTGAGAATATTTATAGTATAACTGATATCTCCAAACTTCTCGGGATTGATATTGAATCAGTCCAAAATTGGATTGAGAAAGAAAAGTTAAATGCTTTTCAAACTCCGCGGGGTAATTTGATGGTTCGGGAGAAGGATATTGATGAGTTTATAGATAAGAAAAAGCTTTCAATGCAATCCAATAAGGAGACTTTGAAAGTTCTTATTACCGATGATGATGAAGATACCGTAAATACCGTAGAAAAGGTTATCAAGAAAAAATATGAAGATGCGATTATCTTTAAGGCTTCCAACGGGTTTAGAGCCGGAACGATACTGGGGAAAGAAAATATTTCTCTTCTTATCCTTGATATAAGAATGCCGGCAATGGATGGATTTCAGGTATTAAATGTATTGAAAAAGAGGAAGGAACTGGGGAATCCTAAAATAATTGTTATTTCCGGCTATCTGGAAGATAAAATGGCTAAAAAGGCCAGGAAGATGGGAGCCCATGCAGTTTTTGAAAAACCCTTTGACGTATCCGAATTCTGGGGCGCTCTTGAAGAAATTATAGAGGAGCATTAACCGGTCGTAAAAAGCTGAACAAATGACCTTAACTAAAGGGGAGCGGAGGTATTTTAATAGGGTTAATTAAAAAATATGAAAAGAATTAAGATTTTTAGACATCCGTGGATATTGGGGATTGCTGTTGCGGGCCTGATAATAGCTTCTTTTAATTTAATCTTTTTGCCCCTGCCGTTAATACTGCTTATCGTTTTATTTTTTAAGAGGCTCTCGGGAAAAAATCCCCTGCCAGAATACAGTTCTCCGGTAGAAGAAAATAATAATAAAGATAAATGGCCGGCGGTATATGAATCTTATCTTGATTTATCCGATGTGCAACTTCTGGCGGCCAGGCTCAAAAGCGAAAACATTCCCGTATACATTGAAAATAGAAATCTTTTTAATTCTGGGATTCAGTGGCGTCTTGGCCTTTCGGTTCCTCTGACTATCCGGGTTCCTCCCGATCATGAAAATGACGCCCGACAGGTAATAGATTGGGAAGAGACGGAAAAAAATAACAGTCCTATAAATGAGCAGGATTAAAGAAAAAACCACTGTGGAAATAGAGGGTATACAAATTCCTTATAAAGTCCGTATAAGTAAACGGGCAAGTAGGGCCCGTATAGATATTAATATAAGAGAGTTGCGAATAACCATACCCCGTAGAAGCTGTGTTAAAGCAAGAGATTTTATAGATAGGAAAAAAAATTGGATTTTGAAAAAATGGAAGGAGTTCGAAAAATTAAGAGCAAAGATTCCCAAGCGGGAATTTCAAGCCGGAGCCAGGTGGCCGTATAAGGGAGAGCAAAAGACACTTTCTGTAAAAGATACCTCTAATAATTATATAGAAAACGGAGAGATGGTTCTCTCCAAAGAAAGAGTAGATAAAAATGGTATAAAATCTGAATTAGAGAGTTTATATCGAAAAAAAGCAAGAGAATATCTGACAAAACTGGCGGATAAATGGTGTGAAAAGTTTGGGGTAAAATATAAAAAAATTTACATAAAAAACCAGAAAACCCGGTGGGGCAGCTGCTCGAGTAAAAAAAATCTGAACCTAAACTGGCGCCTGCTGATGGCCCGAGCGGACATAATTGACTATGTAATAGCCCACGAGGTAGCCCATCTGGTGGAAAATAATCACTCCCGGAAGTTTTGGAGGTTACTGTCAAAATATTTTGACGATGTTAAAAAAAAGTCCCGCTGGTTAAAAGAAAACGGTCCAAAATTAATTTTTACCAGCGCGGATTTATAATATAAAGATAACGTATATAATTAAAGCGCCCCCTTTATATCAAACCCAATAATTTTTATAATAATTATATAATACAAAGAAAAAGGAAACGGATAATGGATAAAAAGTTATTTATTACAATATTTTCTTTGGTTTTATTTTTAAGTGGCTGCAGCAACGGAAGTAAGTCTTCCACGGAAGAATTAGGCGAAAGCCAGGGAGGTCATATGGAGCTTAAGAGTCCGGCTTTTGGCAACGGGGAAAAGATTCCCCCGAAGTATACCGCTGACGGAAAAGATATTTCACCGCCTTTAACTATTAGTGAGGTGCATGAAAAAACTGAATCTCTGACCCTTGTGGTGGATGATCCGGATGCCCCGATGGGCACCTGGGATCACTGGATTATCTGGAATATACCCCCGGAAGTTACCCGGATTGAAGAAGGTACGGCTCCGGAGGGAATCAAGGGGAAAAACGATTTTGGAAAACTTGAATACGGAGGTCCGGCGCCGCCTTCGGGAACCCACACCTATGTATTTAAATTATATGCTCTGGATAAAGAGTTAGAGCTTACCGAAGGGTCCACAAAAAAGGAACTGGCCCAGGCAATGGAAGGCCATATAATAGAGGAAAGTATATTAAAAGGAAATTATTCAAGACAGGGATAAAATAGAATTTTAAGTTTCCGGCTTATCTAACGCCGCCTATATATTATAGACTTTACGGCAGGTCCCGGCAAAAAACTAAAAAGATAGACTTTCAAAAATTTTTAAGTTTTTTAAGGAAGAGTATTCAAAAATAACCGACAAAATTATCCTTCCCTGAAGCTGGGATAGGTATACAATACATAAACAAACCTTAGAATAATTTAACAATAAATATATAATGTGTTATATTAAATTAATTTACTTTAATCAGCTTACAATAAAGATAGGATAAATTTTAAATATGAATAAATTTTTAAATATTATAAAATATGTCCCTAAATTTATAATAAGGTACTGGCAAAAAATTTTTCTCAACCGGCCGTTTTGCCGGTGGTTTGAATATATAGCCCTCAGGAATAACAGAAAAAAATTAAAAAAAGTAGAGCAACTTGAGAGAATATTAGTAGTTGCAGATTATAATATAGGAGATGCTGTAAATATTCTTCCTGCTGTCGAGCTATTGAAACAATATTTTAGTAATTCCAAGATAGATTATGTTTTTAATAAAAAAGCCGCTTCCTTAGTGGGAAACTGCAATTTTATCAATCGGGCTTTTCCTATTTTCGATGGGGAAAAATCGTTTTCAAAAGAGAATAAGGAGAAATTTTTAAAGGTAATTGACGACAATCAGTATGATCTAATTTTTAACTTTTGTCCTTTTTTTACCGACCGGGTTTTTAAACAGTTAGATTCTCCTGTTATACAGGCTGACGGTTTGTTAATGAGAATTATAGGGGCTGTAAAAAGCAATAAAACGGCAAATCTTTCCTATAATATTTTCCAGTATGTAAAAGAGACGGTAAATATGCTGCCGGGTAAATTAAACCCTAAGGACAATCCAATTAAATATAAGGGGAGCAGAGTATTTATTTCTGAAAAATTTATTCAGGAGAGAAATGATTTTATTAAAGATAAGGGTTTTTCCGGCAAAGACAGACTGGTTTATATAAATCCGGACTCTTCTAATAAATATACCTTTATCCGGCCGGAGTATTATAAAGAGCTGGCTGAACGGATTTTAAAACGCAAATACGCTGACGGGATAATAATCGGGCAGGGGTATTCTTTTAAAGATGTGGAAACAGAAATTTATAAAGGTATTCCGGATAAATTTAAAGAAAAAATTCTTATTCATCCGGACAACCGTTCACTTGATTTTTTTGCTGCTTTTGTGGATAGCTGTGATATATACGTAGGGGCCGATACCGGTCCTTTACATATAGCTTCAGCAAAAAAGTTCATTGCGGAAAGCGGGAAAGGTTTAAATAATAAAACTGCTGTAATAGGTTTATTTAAGGCAACTGAACCCGCTATATACGGCTATGATTCCCAAAAGTTGGGGTTTGGAGATTCCCGGCAGGAAGCGCCTGCAAAGACATTTGAGGCAACTCCCGGGTGTAAAAATATAACCTGCTCCATACAGAAAGTTATCGAAAGTTGCGATACTCAAAAATGCAGTGACAGTATAGATATTGAAAAAGTAACGGAATATATTGAAACATTATCCGGTTGATTTATGAATAAAAAGATACAGTTGGAGGGAATAAACAGGGCAATATTTATAGCCGGGGGAGCATCTCTTTCGGCAATTGTAATTTTTTTAATATTGCTTTCCATAACTAACAGTACGCTATTTTTAAAAATTATCGGGATTATTGCCGCTTCGTTTTCCGGGGGGAGAATTACGGCAATTGCTACGGGATTGGAGTTAAATTTCAGCAATTTAACTATTACTCTTCTTTTATCTTCTTTTAATCTGTCATGGCTTTTGATTATTTTTCCTTTTATAACATATTTTTATCAAAATTTTGTTGAAACAAAGTTTTTTGGAAAAATGTTAAAATCGGCCTATAACAGAGCCCAAAATTATCATCGCCGGGCATCTTCTTACGGTATGATTGCTCTACCGTTTTTTATCTGGCTGCCTTTTCCTATGACCGGCTCTATTGCCGGAGCCTTTATAGGTTATTTAATGGGAATAAAAGAGAAAAAATTAATTGTACTGGTTGCTTTTTCTATGCTTGTGGGAGTTGCTTCATGGACTTACGGTTTTGAGTATTTTCTGCAGATAACCGGGAAAACCGGTAAAATTGTTTCTTATGTTTTTTTGGGGATACTGGTAATTTACTCGTTAATTGATAGATTAAAGGCCGGAGAAGATGTTGAATCAGAGTAAAAATTCAAAGATAAAGACGGTTCTGATACTTACAATGCCCAGGAGCGGTTCTTCTCTTTTAGCCGGCGTGTTACACCGCCTGGGTATAAGTATGGGGGAGGATAAGGGATTAAAGAAAGGGAAACACTTAAATAAATACGGCTGTTATGAAAATCAGACTTTTCAGTCTATAAGTTTAAACGCTTTATTTGAGGCCGGTATTCTTCTTGATATTACAAACAGAATGGATATTGATGAAAATAGACTAAAAAATTGCATCAAAAAATATGAAGACAGAATAATCAATTTTATAGAAGAAAACCAAAGTGAAATCTGGGGGTTTAAGGATCCGGCGTTGCTATATTTAATACCCCATATTTACCATCTATTTGAAAATCCGTTTTATATCCATCTAAAACGGGACGAAAAAGATACCGGGGGTTCGCTTTACAAGACATCCCGTTTTTCATACTGGTTACCCGAGCTCCGGGAAAAATGGCCCCTTTTTTCCAAAAAGAACAGGGGTAAATTAATTCTGCGGGCTATAAAACTGTTATTTAAAAAAAATAAGGAATATAAAGACAAAGAATTTTATCGGAAGGTGGTAAGAAAAGGGCACGAGAGAATAGATAATTTTTTAGAAGAAAAGAATTTTTATAGTTTGACGTTTGAGGACTTACTCCATAGCCCCCGGGAATCCATATCCGGTATTTTGGGTTTTTTACAGATAAATCCGGATGAAAATAGAATAAAGTCAGCTGTTGATTTTATCCGGCCGGATCTTCCCGATAAGTATTAGAACTGCATAAGGTTAGCAATAATAATTTTAACCGCTCAGGTCGTGTTTTTTATAAAAATCCGCTTCTTTAAGTTTTTTATCTTCATCAGGTTTTTTATTTTTAAAAAGACCACCGCTTAAAATACCGGCAATTAGTATTGCAGACCCTTTAATAAAATTTCTTCTGGTTAATTTTTTCATAACTACCACACTCCTTCTATAGTATTTGAACAATTTTCACATTTACCGTCTTTTATTCTGAAATAATTTACTTTATATCCCGTCCGGTCAATAATTTTTTCGCCGCATTCGGGACAGAAAGTATCTTCTGCCTCAGTAGCCCCCACGTTTCCTATATATACATATTTTAGTCCGGCGTTCCGGGCCTCTTTTCTCGCATTTTTTAAGGTTTCCGTGGGAGTAGGGGGTAAATTCCTCATTTTATAGGTGGGGTAAAACCTAGAAAAATGTAGGGGGGTTTCTTCGCCCAGGTTTTTAAATATCCATTTAGCCAGTTTTCTTATCTCTCCGGGATCATCGTTTAAGGTTGGAATTACCAGGTTTGTAACTTCCACCCAGACTCCCAGTTTTTTCTGGAGCACCAGGGTGTCCAGAACGGGTTTTAACGTGGCATCGCATATATCCCTGTAGAATTTGTCATTAATACTCTTTAAATCCGTATTTGCCGCATCTATATGGGTATATAATTTTTTAACGGGACCGGGATTTAAATATCCGGAGGTGACCATGACATTTTTTAAACCTTTCTTTCGGGCAATGCGGGCAGTATCGTATGTATATTCGTAAAAAATTGACGGTTCGCCGTAGGTATAAGCTATAGATTTACAGTCTTCCTTTTTTGCGATCCGGACAACTTTTTCCGGGGGCATATTGTAATTTTGGGTATCCCACACTGAATTCTGAGAAATCTGCCAGTTCTGACAGTTTTTACAGTGGAGGTTGCATCCGGCGGTGGATATAGAGAATATAGGACTTCCCGGCATAAAATGAAAAAGGGGTTTTTTCTCTATAGGATCTACGTGGAGAGCGCACGGCCGGCCGTAACTGGCGGAGATTAGACGGCCGTCAATATTAAGGCGTACCCGGCAATCCCCGGATTTTCCCGGGGGGATCCTACATTTTTTAGGGCACAGCTGACATTCAATCATCTAACTTTCCTATATTTTTATAATACAGAGCTTCTTTTGAGGAAATTTTACCCTGGTTTAAATATTTTTTTATCGTCTTTTCATTAAAATCCCGGGTTCCCCTTGGTTTTACTGTCCCGGGGACGGGTTTTTCAGTTCCCGGTTCTTCCAATTTAATGAGTTTTTTAAAGTCTTCCGTACCGGCTGTAGACTTATCTTGCTGGTTTACTCCAGTATATACCGAAAAAATCAGGCAGAAGCTTACTCCCGCTGCTAAAAATAAGTTGGCTATTTTTTCAGACATCTGTTACACCTTATGCAGTCTATATCCCGTTGACTTTTAACTCCCAGATCGCAGCCGGCGGGTCTTCTCTTTTTCTGCTTTAAATCAAGAATTGAAATTTTATTTAAAAGGGATAGAAGTGCCCCTGCCGGACAAAGATACCTGCACCAGAACCTGAAAAAGAAGAGGGAGAAAAAAAGAATTGAGCCAAAAAGAACCCGTTTTCCCAGCGCATTTTTAACTCCGAAAAAATACTGAAGGGGATTAAAACCCGATATATTTATAGAACCGGCAAAAAGCACCGCTAAAATCAGAAAAAGTATTATGTATTTAATATACCTCATTTTCCGATCTATTTTTTCACCGGGTATTACTGAAATTCCTAATTTTTTGCCTAAGACAGATATAAACTCCTGGACGGCCCCGACCGGACAGATGTAACCGCAGTAAAACTGTCCTAAAAATATCCCGGGTATTACCGCTCCCGTAAAAAGTATAAACCAGCTGCTGAAACCGGAAATCGTACTCCCGCGGACCTTTAGTAAATTACTTATTCCGGAGAGTGTAAAATAGTATTTAAAATGGAATCCGAGGACCACCGCAGAGATACCCAGTAATATATATCTAAGGGAAATAGGGAAAAAAAGATAAAAAATTATCCCGGCTGTTATTATAATAAACCACCAGATAATTTTAGCGGCAAATGTCCTGGGCTTTTCTTTCGTATCCGGTTGGGTGAAATTTTTCTTTACCTTGACCACAGATTTTCTTATTGCCTCTGATGTTACTGTGGCCGAGGTTATTGCCTCTATATCTTCTTGCTTAAAAGAGTCCCGAAAAATATTTTTTTCTTTAAAATTTTGTAGATACCCCGCCAGTTTACCTTTCACGTAGGCGGGAGTTTCGCTGTGGGACAGCACTTTTATATCCACGATATTACCGTCAGCTGAAAGAATTAATAACATATTTACAGGTCCGTTATATCCGGTAATATTTTTCGCTACTTTAGAGGTTTTTAATATCCGGTATTTTAACTGTTCGCCGGATTTTACGGTATAGTGCTTGAAAGGCTCGGATATTTTTTCTACCCTGCCTCCTTCCACCAGATTTTCTACCGGAAAGTCGCTTATCCGGTCTTCGTCCGGTTCTGTTTTTTTAAATACAGACGTAGTTAATAATAATACCGTAAGAATTCCGGCCATTATATAAGAGGCTTTTATATAGGGAAAAGAATAGATTCCTGTGAATTTTTTTACTAACTTTAAATTTTTACTAAAAACCGTAACGGCGCTCAGGAAGCTTATTCCCGCAAGAAAGAAAAGTGAAAATCTTACCCCGGTAAGAGGAACCAGCAGCGTTCCGGCAAACAGGGCCCCGCAGGCAGCCCCCAGGTGATCGGTAGAATCTATTAATCCCGTAGAAGAAAGCACTCTTCCTCCGGCGGAATTATATAGTTCCACTCCCAGGGGGAAAATAGAACCGGTTGATACGCCTGCGAATACGGTAAAAGAGAGGAGCACCAGGTTTGTGGCGGCCGGGCCCAGGTTAGCTATTTCACTGTAGTAAAATGCAAAAAACAGTAGAAATAAACATATTATAAATTCAGCTAAACCGAGATATTTATAGTTATTTTTCCGGTTTAGAAAATATTTTTTTGACAGATAACTGCCCAGGGCCAGTCCCCCCATAAAAAGGGAGGAGAACAGGGCGATATTTTTATAGACATGACCCAAAAAATTCTGGTAGGAGAAAAGTATTATTAACTGGGCGGCCATTGCCGTAAGACCGGTAAGAAATACCACCATCGCGGCGTTAAATTTTATGATTTCTCTCTTTTCTTTGTGTCTTGCGGCGTAATAAATCCGGAACAGGAAAAAAACGGCTGCGATTACAATAAAAAGATGTTTTCCGTTTTCCATCAGCATCTTAAGGAAATTGGACATCCCCGGGGAAGTAAATTCAGACCATAAGATTATATTTAAATAATAAGTGACCGGCTTAAGATCGCTGTTAATAGGCGGCTTAGTCTCGGAAAGTTTATCTCTTAATTTTTTCACCCTCCGGGGAGGCAGTAAGCTTTTGAACTTATCGGGATTGTAAAACCTGTAATTGTTGTCAATATTTTTATAACTCTGTTTTAATGCTTTCCAGTTTAAAGTTATCTCTTTTTGGGGGGAGGCAAAGAAAATATTTGTATCACCGGGAACCACCCCGATATTTGAAAATACGGAACCCAGCGTATGGTAAGTGGAAGCTGAATAGTTGGCCGCCGACCAGCCCAGGTAGTTTGAGGCGGATAACAGGGAAGTTACCAGTACGCCGTCTTTTTTCATCATGGTCTCTACCTTTTGGTAAAAATCTTTTGTGTAATACCGGTTGTTCAAAGCCGTGGAAGGTTCGCCGGTATTTACTATCACCAGATCGAAATAGTCTTTCTTTGGCAGATCGTTTACCCACCGCCGGCCGTCTACGGCATGGTAATAAATCTTATCGGAATTTAAGATATCCCTGTTTTTTTTATTTAAATATTTTTTTAACAAATCCATTGCCTCAGGATCCTGGCGCAGATAATCTATTCTGTTTATTCCCCGGTAATTTAAAATTTTTTCTAAAAGACCCTCGGCCCCGGTTCCTATTACCAGTAAATTTTTAGCCTCCGGTTTCTGGGCCATGTAAAGGGCGCTCAGCCGGGCGTAGTAGCTGTCAAGTCCTAAAGTGCTTATTATTTTGGAATTGGAAAGGAGGCTGAACTGATCCCTGTATTTTATAATGCTGAGCTTTTGATAGGGGGTGTGCCGGTTTTCTTTAACTGTAAAGGCCGGATTTATTTTTTTCCACCTTAATTTCTCGGTATAGCTGAATATATCTATGGATTTTAAGGGCAGGGCCTGGAGAATAAAAAAAAGCAGGACTATTTTGGCGAAAGTTTTAAAAAATTTTGACTTTTGGGGGATGGCCAGTAAAACGGTGATAAGATACAGTGCGGCAAGTATATTAAATACTGCCGCGTGAGAGAAAAATTTTATCAAAAGCAGGGAAAATAAAAGACCTCCTGTAAGACTTCCCAGTGAATCAACAATATAGTAGGGAGCGACTTTTTTAAGATTACCTTTTTTTCCGTAAGAGATACCCAGAGGGAAAATTATACCTACCGTAAAACAGAACGGAGCTGAGAATAAAAATATTATGAGAAAAATGTAAAGGGGAGGAAAAAGTTCAGAGGTAGCCAGGGGAACAAAATACCTGGAAAATCGGACCAGATTTAATTGTATAAAACCCAGCAGGGGTAAAACCAGGACAAATATATTAAAAAATTTTAAGGTGATTTTTTCTTTTAATTTACTCCCGGTATAGGCCCCCGCTCCCACCCATAAGAGCCAGGTAAAGAAAAATAATCCAAATATAAGTTCGTTGCCGTAGAAGGTATTTAAAAACTCCCTTATAAAGAGAGACTGGGTTATTACCGATAATACCCCAGAACAAAAATATACGGCAGCTAACATAGTTTTAGTTAATTGTCTTTTGGACCATCAAAAAGCCTCTTTAAAAAACAGGGAAGAAGCCATAAAAGCTAAAAATATTTCCGGTAATGGAGGTATTATCCATTTTTTTAAAAAACCGTAATTGGGTGTACTATTTGTCTTTATCCTCTTTTTTGTCTTCTTTTTTTTCTTCGGATGTTAAATCTTTTATTTCGTCCTCTGACTCCTTAATTCCCTTCTTAAAAGCTCCCAAACCCTTTCCCAGAGCCCTGGCAATTTCGGGTATTCTCTTTGCTCCAAAAATGAGAAGGGCAATTAAGAGTATTATTAAAAGTTCCTGTATTCCTATTCCGAACATATTAAAACCTCCCGGTTATTTTTCTACAACTGCGTCTTACTACTAAATTTTTTTTATTTTTATTTGTATATTAATAATTTTTTTCTTCGCTGAAAACCTGGGCCCGAAAAGTAAGAAGTTTTGTTGTTTTCTTTTTCCAGGCATCGGGACTGAGGCCCGCTTTTGAACTGCATAAACTGCTTAAAAATTTTTCTTTACTCCAGCCGGTCTCTTCGGCTACCTGGGGGAGATAAACTCCCTGTCGCATTCCTTTCTTAACTATAACTCCGTCCCGCCCAAGTTTTATTTTATCTGCACCGGATACTTCTTCGGGGACTGTTAAAACTGAAATTTCTATATTTATATCCTCCAGTTCTTCCGGTTGGACAGGGTTAAACCGGGGATCTTCCGAAGCGGCGCTTACCGTCATATCAATTACAGATTTGTAGAGTTTATCGACCGGAAAAATATGGCCGATACAGCCCCTCAGTTGATTCTGTTTATTTAAAGTTACAAAGACGCCTCTTTTTTTCTGTAAATCCTCATCGCCGGTATTAATACGCGGCTTTTTGTCTTTTCTAACATAGTTCTCCAGAGTTTCTCTGGCAATATTAAGTAACTGTTTTTGCTGAGAATCTGTAAGTACCCTGTATTGTGTTTCTTTTTTTTCATTTTTTTTACCGGTCATAACAAAACCTCCGTATCCTACTACTTCTGAATTATTTCCCGAAATTTCTCCCGAATGGGAGTAATCAACATTTATTGCTCTATTTGTACCCAGTAACTTTAAAGTCTGCATTCCCAACATAACCGCGGCGCCGCCGCAAAGTTGTCCCGTGCGATTTTTAAGTAATTTTTCAAGACGGGCCAGGTTATATTCCTCAATAGTTTTTATTACAGTCTGATCCATCTTTTTTGCTTTTTCAAGGGGAAAATAGTGGGACATATCTGTCGACATAACTATTAGAATATCATCATGTTTTTTTAAGATTTTTGCCATCAGCTTTGCAGTTTTTTGTATATTGTCAAGATCTAAATCATTAGTTAAAAGGGGGACAATCTTAAAATTCCCCTTAAGAGTGTTCCTCAGGAAAGGAAGCTGCAGTTCAAGAGAATGTTCGTTTTTGAAGGCTTCATTATTTACCCGGGCGCCTGTTTTTTCTATAATTTTTGAATTTAAATTTTTGTCTATCATTGTATTACCAAGAGGAGTTTTCCATTCATCGTGCCGGCAGGCCGTAAGATTGTCAATTTTGTAATGGTGGCTGGGTCCTAGGAGCACAACAGTTTTAAAACTTTTATCTTTTACTGTACTAAAGGTCTTTCCGGCCGTCGTACCTGAATAAATATAGCCGGCGTGGGGTACAATAAGCCCGGAGATAGACTCTAAATTTAAATTTTTATTTTCCGGTTTTCCGGTAAGATATTTATCTACCATCCGGTTTAATTTACCGGGTTTTTCAGGGTAAAACTGCCCGGAAACTGCCGGTTCTCTTATCACTTTTTCCTTAGCCCCAGAATCGGAAGAGGATGAGCAGGCCGTTGAGAAAATGATAATAAGTAATATCGGAAAAATTTTTTTTCTTTTCATAAGTGAATGACGCTCTAAAAATAATTTATATTCTCATACACTTAATTTTTACAAAAAAACGGCAATAATTTCAATCCAACAATATATAGAAAAGCTGAGGAACTGCCTTTATAAGAAAAATGTAACCGGTATAAGCAATATATTTAGTTAATTCACAGCCGTGTAATTGAATAAGTTAACTTTGTCTGTTATTATTCTTAAATAATTTAACGGTTAATGGTTAATTAATAAAATATAATGATAAATAAAAGACTACTTAAAATAGGTATTATATGTGCAGCTGTAGTTTTTCTTGCGGTCTTTCTGTACTGGCAGAACAACTATATTGTTTTGAGCCATTATAAACACAGCCGGGGTGTGGATAAAGCATTTGACGGATTTACGATAGCTCAGGTTTCAGACCTTCACGGCAAGTTTTTTGGGCAAAATCAAAATCGATTGATCAATAAAATTAACTCGGCATCTCCGGATATTATAGTTATTACCGGAGATTTAATCGGTGGTTTTAATAAAAGTTTCTCAAAGGATTTTTTATATCTTGAGAAGCTGCGGGATATAGCGCCGGTCTATTTTGTATCGGGTAATCACGATACCCGGCCGGGAGTGTATGCTCCACTGATTGAATTTTTAAGTGAGAACGGCGTTACCGTACTGGACAACCGACTGCTAGAAATCAAGAGAGACGGGGCGATTATCAATTTAGTCGGACTTGCCGATTTTAGTCTTGTCAGTGAAAATAAGAAAGCATTTGAAGATAAACTTTCTGCCCTGGTGAAATTTGATATTTTTACTCTACTTTTGTCTCACCGTCCCGAACTTTTTAAAATCTATGCAAAAGAAGGAGTTGAACTTGTCTTAACCGGTCATGCCCACGGGGGACAGTTCCGTCTACCCGGAGTAGGGGGACTGCTGGCCCCGGATCAGGGCCTGTTTCCGGATTTTACAGAGGGTAAATATAAAAAGGACAATACAACCATGATCGTAAGCCGGGGACTCGGAAACAGCGTAATACCCGTTAGGCTTTTTAATCGGCCCGAGCTGGTTATAGTAAAATTAAAATCAGAATAAACTTATTATTTTATATGGCTATTTATATACCCAGTCCGCTGTTAATTAGAGTAAATTAAAATATCGCTGAGGCTATAACGAGCATTCCGGCAAGGTAAAGCAGTACAGAAATTATTAATTTTGCATCATAGGTATAGCATTTTTTCTTTTTACCGTTCGGGAGCCGAATAGCGCGGATTTCTATATTGGGGACCGGAAATCTTCTGTACCATCCCTTTATTTCAACTTCCTTGTTTTTATATTCTTTTCCTTTTAAAAGTCCGAAAAAGAAATCCCACAAAGGAAGGGGCTGCTTATAATCCACAAAAATTATTCCTGTCTCATCCTGCATTATAAAATCTTCGGACCAGATTAATCCGGGAACACCCCGACCGATCAGGGTGCCCTCTACCTTGCAGGGTACGGGTCTTACAGCCGAGACCTTTACTTTCTTAAGGAGAGAGACCACGGACATCGGAGCAAAAAAATCACTTTGATAAGAAAATACTAATTTCAGAAAATTTGCTATCCCCAG
Source organism: Elusimicrobiota bacterium (assembly GCA_051745145.1). GTDB lineage: Bacteria > CG03 > SLGR01 > SLGR01 > JAGXOG01 > CAYZAK01. The sequence goes on along the minus strand of JBNJDT010000036.1, from coordinate 1,886 downwards.
GGCGGCCAGGCCGGCCCCAAGTAATAAAGTACTCTGAGTAATTCCATACCAGATGCTAAATCCTATAAAAACAGTACCTGGAAGAAGCTTTATGAATAAATCCACAAAAAACTCATCCCAGTAAGATTCGGGTTTTTTCTCGTCAAAGTTTATATAGGCCGGCTTGCCCATAGTCCGGGATTGGCTGCTTAAATGGTTCAACCTCTTAGCTATGAGAGGATGAGAGGAGTTGATTTCATAATATTTTGCCCAGGGATTCCAGAGGTCCCATCTCATGGCTCCTTTTAAATTTTTTTTATCGACCTTTTTCCCCATACTTTGGGCTCTTGAAACCGAGGGAGTGGAAGCAACTGCCATTCCCTGTGAACTTTCGGGATCAAATATACCCATGCTTCCCACCGCATCCAGGGCCTTGTTTCTTTTACTATCTTTATCTTTTTCTTCAGTCTCTTTGTCCTTTCCGGCCATACCGTATCCTATTTTTACCAGGGCCGAAGCCAGGGAATTGGGATTTCTCGTAACATTCCCGGCAAATCTGTCCGCATAATACTCCCGTATTCTTGACAGCCAGAGTACCATATATTCAGAAATTATATAAACAATATAAGAGCCTATTATAATTGGAGTCTTAAATTTTCTTGCCTGTCTGTTGCTGGTTTTCATTGAAATAGCCGTTCTATAAATGTAATACATTATGAGGGGTACGAGCTGGGCGGCGGTCATTATCGCCATATCCCAGTGTTTTGCATGTCCGATCTCATGGGCTACCACTCCCTTTACTTCATCTTCCTGCAGGAGTTTAAGGATTCCTCTGGTAATAACTATTCTCGCATTATTCGGAGTATGCCCGTAGGTAAATGCATTCGGGGAATTATCCTGAATAATTCCGACCAGCGGGGTTTTCATATTTTTTTCCGCCGCGGTATTCTCGATAAATTTAGCCAGATAATCCGGTAATTCACTGTAGTGTCTCACCCATCGCACACTGTAAAACCATTTAAGTACTATATCAGTTATAAAAGGACCAAGAAGGAACTGTACAGCAACGATTATTACTCCAATAATTAGAGCAGCACCGGCAGACAAACCGGTGTAGTTTGCCACTATTATTAAAAATAGAACCACCAATGCATACAGACCGATAAGAACACCGGTAGATCTTAAAAACAGGCTGGGGAGCCGGGGTAAACCCGAAACGTCTTTCTTTTTCTTTAATTGATCTTTTTCTAAATTAAACTCTTTACCAAAATGCTTAGTTAATTTTGCAAGTTCTTTTCTGTCAAACCATAGTCCTTTGGAAACAGGGCAGAAATCCACCAATAAATCTCCGTCAAGCAACTTTATCTCTTTCATATTTTTTCCGGTTCTGGGACTTTTTTTGGAAGTGAGCTTTCCTTCTTTTATAGCACTGTAGAACTGGTCGTGAAATTTCTGAGGGTTCTTAGCTACAAAATGAAAAATTTCCCCTTTATCAAGCCATATACCGCCGCATTCTTTACAGACATCGATCTCCACTCCCTGCTTTGTAAAAGTGGTCTCCAGTTTATGATCGGGACAGTTCGGACATTTCATATCACCGGTCTGTTCATCAAAAAAACCACCGAATTCTTTTGTAGTGGAAACAAGCATCCAGTTATCTTTTTCAAAAAGGGATATTTCTGTAGTAGAAGTGATCTTTTCTTCTTGGATAAACTGTTTTATCTTTTCCGAATCAACGGGGCCGTGAATATTGCCGTCTAATTTTATCTTCCATTTTTTCATGGTTTTTCCTTTATATTACTTTAAGGGACATTTTAAAAACTTGTTCGACAGTTTAATTATCTTTAAAATTTATAAAAAATTTTAGAAAAAAAATTAATTTTTTATTTGTATAAATTTTTTTCATT
>JBNJDT010000035.1:0-16791 GCA_051745145.1 Elusimicrobiota bacterium | reverse complement strand
TAATTTCTCGAGTTGCTGTTCGGTGGCTTTTAGCTGTTGATTCTGGGCGTCGAGCTGCTGGTTGGACGCCCGTAGCTGCTGTTCGGTGGCTTTTAGCTGTTGATTTTGGGCGTCGAGCTGCTGGTTGGACGCCCGTAGCTGCTGTTCGGTGGCTTTTAGCTGCTGGACCGCGGACATTAACTTCTCTCTTGAATTTCTCTCTTTTTTAAAATATCTGGATATTATAACGCCGGTTATTATAAAAATTATTAATATAATACTTCTTACATAAATCTCGTGTCCCGGAATTTCAAAAATCAACATTTCCATAAAACTGCCCTCCCCCCTGTAGAAAAACAGAAAATCCAGGAGAGCGTCTAACACCCAGACAAATAGACCGGCTGCTAATGAAACGCCAACTATCTTACTCTCTTTTTTCATAAAATTACCACATATTTATCGGAAGTATTACCGTTTGATACAACAGCCCTGCCCGTTACCGTATTAAGAGAAAGGCCCCACCTTTGGGTACCGCCGGTAAACTTAAAAATTGTCCGTAAATTATATTTTTTCAGTTCTTCGGTAATTGACAGTATGTTCTTTTTGCATATCACATCATTCTTTTTCTTTAACACATTGCCGGCTCCGGCCATACAGACCCGGATTAAATTTTTATCGACTCCGAGTTTTTCCATCCGGGAAAATAAATTTTCTAAAGCGTTTATCGCATATCTGTTAGTAGTAACGTCTTTTTTGTCGGGGGCTTTGCCGGGCAGCATTACGTGGGCGAGTCCCCCTATTTTTTCTTTTGAAGAACAAGCGGCAACCCCTATACAGGACCCGAGGGCATAGGCTCTCAGAACATAGCTTCCCTTTAAAACTTTTACTGTGCCGGTAGGCACATTTACGGTCTTGCTCTTCAATAAATTCTGCATCACTTTAAAATAAGATCCGGTAACTTTTTTATAGATCCTACTTTAAAGATTATACCATTTTATTTATAAATTAAAAACTAAAAATCTATCTGTTTTTAATCTCTGCGGTTAGGCCGGTAAAAATTTTTCGGACTTTTTCAATACTGAAAGGCTTTTCCATAAATTTAAAATCCTTTTTATAAATATCTTCCCGGTCTATTTTATCAGACATGTAACCGCTTGTTGCGACAATCTGCAAGCTGTTTTTCAAGTCTCTTAAATTTTCGGACACTTCCACACCATTACCGTCCGGCAAAATAATATCTGCAAATATAATATCTATATTTTCTCTATTCTTCTTAAATACTTCCCGGGCCGCTCCCGCCGTTGCAGCAGTATATATCTTAAACCCCATTTTTTTAAAAATTTTACGGACGGTTTCTCTTACGCTTTCCTCATCTTCAATTACAAGTACTCCCAAACCTTCGGCGGAAAATTCCTTATTTTCTCTTGTCTTAATTTTTGCTTTCTCTGGCTGTTTTACTTTTTCTTCCGCTACCGGTAAAAAAATTTTAATACCGGTTCCCTCATTCACAGTTGAATCTACCTTTATTCCTCCTTTACAACTTTTTACCACCCCATAGGCCACTGAAAGCCCCATTCCCGTATTTTTTGCTACTCCTTTGGTAGTAAAAAAAGGGTCAAAAATCTTGTCTTTTATATCATCTTTCATCCCCGACCCGTTATCTTTAACGGTTAATTCAACATACTTTCCGGGTTCTATTTCAGGTACGGGCAGTTTATTGGCAATTACTTCTATGTTTTCGGTTTTTATACTAATCTTTCCCCCCTCAGGCATGGCATCCCGGGCATTGATTGCCAGATTCATTATTACCTGCTCCATGGTTGAAGGGGCTGCCTTAATTTTCATTAATTTATCATCCAGCTTCGCAGTAATATCTATATCTTCCGGTATAGTCCTTTCTAGCATATTTAAAGTATTTTCTATTACTGTATTTAAATTAATAATATCCTTTATCTCCGTAGTTTTTCTGCTGAACTGGAGCAGCTGCTTGGTAAGATTTTTAGACCGGTCCGAGCTTTTATCTATCTCCCTTAAATCCTTTTTTATTTCATCGGGCAAATCTTCCTCCAAAAGCATCTGGGCTCTCATCTTAATAGCGGTAATTATATTGTTAAAATCATGGGCGACTCCACCGGTTAATTTTCCGATTGCATCCATCTTTTGAGATTGTAAGAGCTGTTCCTGAAGTTTTTCTCTTTTCTCTTCAGCCTTTTTGCGCTCGGTAATATCCCGCACCAGGGCGCTCAACACCGGTTTTCCCTCCAACCGAAACCTGCTGAGTTTTACCTCGGCGGGAAATTCCGTCCCGTCACTACGCTTGTGAATCCATTCAAAAAAAGTCTCCCCCACCTTAAAAGCCGTTTCCATGTACTTTTGGGCCGCCTGCTTTGAAGCCGTTCCGTCCGGCTGTGTTTCCGGCGAAAGCTCCCACGGCGTATAATTAATGAAATTATCTATAGACTCGAAACCGAATATTTTAAGGGTCTGTTTGTTGCAGTCCAAAAAACCCTCCCGGTCCAACAGCATGAGGGCATCGCGGGTTCCTTCAAACAGGTTGCGATACTTTTCCTCACTTTCACGAATTTTCTCCTCCATCATCTTCTGCCTGCTAATATCCCTGGACACTACGAGAAACTTTTCTTTCCCCAATACCCGGCCCGAAGATTCAAGCCATTTATAAGAGCCGTCTTTACACCGGTATCTTGCTTTCACTCTCCCTTTTTTGCTTACCAAAGCTTTTTTAAATTTTTTCACTACTTTATTTCTATCTTCCGGATGAAAATATTTAAATACATTTTCCCCTAAAATATTCTTAATATCATACCCCAGTATCTCTTTATAGGGACTTTTATTCCCGTGAAGTATGTTTCCCTCTCTATCTGTCAGGGTTATTATATCATTGATGTTTTCTGTAAGCTTTCTGTATTTTTCTACACTTTCACGCAACTTTTTTTGGACATTTTTTTTCTCTGTGATTTCCCGGATATTGCACTGGGCAACTTTTGCCCGGTCCACTAAAAAGACATCGGCCGCTATTTTTGTGCCGTCTTTAGTCCTTACTTTTATATCGCTGTAGTTAAAAATACCGTCTCTTTCCAGAGACTTCATTACCTCCTTAAAATCCTCAGAATCTTCTGTCACCCCCATTTCCCAGATTTTCTTTTCCAAAAACTCATCTTCGGTATATCCCAATAAATCTCTGGCGGATTCATTGGATTCAAGAATATTTCCTTTAGTCTTATTGAATAAAAGCAGTCCGTCTTTTGAAGTTTCAAAAGCCCTCCGGTACCGTTCTTCGGATTTTTCCAGTGATTCCCGTTCACGGCTCTGCTCGGTGATATCTTCAATAGTCAGTAGAATCAATTCTTTTTTTTCTGTTACGGGCTCCTTTGGCCTGCGCAACTTATAGGCATTTAAATGTAATGTCCGACGCCCAATATTCTCAAACTCGCGAGTTACTTTATAGTCTTTTATAATCTCTTTCCCGGGAAGAATTTTCTTTAAAAGGGTGAGAAATTCCGGTATATTCCACTGTTTGTTTCCTATTTCATTAAACGATTTACCTAAGATTTCTTTTTCTGAAATATTAAACTTAGAGCAGAAAGCCCGGTTGGCAGATACAATTTCCAGAGCTTTATTTAAAACCAGAACCGGTTCTCTCAGGGAGTCAATAATATTTTTACAATATACCGTGACTTCCGGTTTATTTTTTTTACCTTTCGCCCTCATTTTTAGAAGCCCTCCTAACTTATCTAAAAATAATATTTTTTACAGGAAATATAGATATTAAATCCCCCCAAAACCTGTATCCCCTATAATTTATTCAATGTTATCCCATAAATAGTATAATAGTTATATCGAGGGATTGTAATCGGCTTACACCACTATTAACTATCTTTTTTCCACTTTTGGGGTTTAATGAGGTAATTAACCGGTGAAATGCTATACTCTAACAGAGGGGAGGATTATGCTGAAGGAAGGGTTATTATTATTTGGGCCCCGTTACCTTTTTCTGTATTTATATCCAGGCTGCCGTTGTGCTGTTTTATTAAAGTTTTGGAAATGGACATCCCCAGGCCGGTACCTTTAGCTTTTGTGGTAAAGAAAGGTTCTGTTATTTTCTCGGCAACTTCCTTATTCATGCCCGGACCGTTATCCCGGCAGATAATCTTAATATCGCCATTACGGTCTTTATAAGCCCGGATTTCTATATCTCCTTCTTTATCGTCAACAGCGTCACAAGCGTTATTTAAGATATTATAAAGTACCTGGGTTATCTGGATACTGTCAATCCGGGCAAGGAGAGTCTCGTCGGTAATGGATTCCCTAAAAAACTTACTGCAATTCCCCTCTTTTTCCCTGAGCTCCTCCAGACAATTTCTAATTACTTTCCGAATGTCCACCTCTTCAAAACGGGGGGCGTTTAATTTGGCATAGGAGAGAAGATTATCTATTATTTGGGACTCTTCCTGCAGTTTCTTTTCTATGCGGTGAATGTGGGGATTAATTTCGGGGTTTTCATTTTTTCGTTTCAGGTTGTGCATACTGACTTTTATTGTACCCTGAGGATTTCTTAATTCATGAGCTACGGCGCTGGCAAGTTTTCCCAGTTCGGCCAGATGTTTTGAACGGTCCAGTTCTTTAGTCTTTTCTTCTACCAGTTTTTTGAGAGTTTCCTTGTCCCTGGCCAGAACTTTTTTTGCCTTTTTCTTCTCAGTTATATCCATAACTGTTGAAAAACAGAAAGTCTCTTTTCCCCTTTCTTTATATGACCGGCTTTCAACCTGAACGTATAATTCAGACCTGTTTTTGTCCCTGAGCTCTATCTCACTGCTTTTTTTCACCCCTTTATTGATAGCTGCCTTTATATCTTTGGTAAATTGATCCCTGTCGGCCGGTTTTACATACGGCAAAAATGGCCTGTCAATTAAAGCGCTGCGGTCAACTCCCAGCATATCCGCTCCGGTAAGGTTAACATTTTTTACCCCTATATTCTCATCAAATGTAAAATATCCTATGGGAGCAAAATCATAGAGATCTGAATACTTGTGCCATATCTCCTCCAGTTCTAACTGGGTTTTACGCAGCTCTTCGTTTTGCATTCTAAGCTCTTCCTGGTGTATATCCAGTTCCTGAAGAATATCGGCTATCTCCTCTTCGGTAATCTTATCAAAATCAATATCCCGGCGGGCTACTTTTTCCTTAGCTTTTTTTCTAAGATCCTTTATCTTTTTTCTATCTTTATCGTTCATCAAAGTTTCCTTTTACGGAAGTAATATCCTCGATTGCAAGAAATATAAGCTCCTTCTCATCCCTGTCAAACGGATCTTCCATTTTACGGGCATTTAAAACCATCTTTTTTCTTCCGATTTCAGGGAAATTGTGTTCCACTTCAAAATCGTCTACTTTATTTTTTTCGGGCAGTATGTGATTAAGTAATTTTTTCAGGGCCGGTATATTCCACTGCCCGTCTCCCAATTCATCTATTTTTTTCCCTACAGTTTCTTTTCCTGTGGTTTTAAAAGTCTCATAAAAAGTTTTATTTGCCGAGACCACCCTTAAATCCTTATCCAGCACTAAGATAGACTCCCTTAAAGTTTCAATTATCGATTCGGTATATTCCCTTTTTTTCTCAGCCTCTATTTCGCTTTTTTTAAGCTCTGTTATATCGGTAAATACCACAACTGCCCCTTCAATTACATTATCAACTGTTCTGTAAGGGGTGAGCCTGACAGAATACCATTCTCCCCCTTCGCCCTTTATCTCTTTTTGTATGGATTTGAGAGAATCTATAACCTGGCGGACATCCCCGTATATTTCCCTGTACTCCACATTGAGGGATATATCCGAAAGAGGACGGCCCAGATCCCCTTCTCTTAAGTTGGCCACATCTTTTGCCCTGGGCGTAAAACGCCTGATACTAAGATCGGAATCAAGAAACAGTACAGCTATGTCCGTACTGTTAATAAGGTTATTCAAGTCGTTGTTTACTTCAGCGAGATCGTCAATTTTATCCTGCAGCTCGGAATTAACTGTAACCAATTCCTCATTAAGGGACTGGAGCTCCTCCTTTGAAGTTTCCAGTTCTTCGTTGGTGGACTGGAGTTCTTCATTTGTGGACTGAAGCTCTTCATTCATGGCCTGCATTTTTTCTCTTGAGCTTTCGTGCTCGGATTTAAGTTTTCCAAGCTTTTTCTGGTATTCAAGTACCCTTTTCTCCAGATATTTGTATTTTTTATCCTCTTTTTCCTTCTCTTTCCCCTCTTTTTTGTCTTTCGATTGCCGGATTTTTCCCCTATCCTCAAATACAACCAGATAAAGTTCTTTTTCCGTAAATGATTTATCAATACGGCGGATGGTCAGCTTTATGCTATGAACCTGATTTTCTGTTTTCAGTTCTCCACTCTCGGTATATTTTTCTTTTTCCCCGGACAATGAATCCATAACCAGTTTATTCAACTCGAATTTAATATCCTCCCGGACCAGGTTGGTTACATCCATATTGACTTTTCCCTCAGGTATGTGGAGGTATTTTTCAACATCCCCGTGAATATATAAAATTTCATGCTCCCGGCTTATAATAAGTGCCGGGGGGGCGAATTCCCTGAGAATTGTATCCTCAACAATATCCTGGACTTCATTTTTCGGGGATGTTTTATCTTTTTCTTCAAAATCATAGTCCCTGCCATTTCTCTTCAGTATATGGGGGACCGTGGGAAGATCCATATAATCCGCCGTATCTTTATTTTCATATATTTTCCACTTCTTATTTACCACTGAAAAGAGGTCCGTCGACTTTCCGATGCTCTCGGATGAACCCACGAATAAAATACCGCCCCGGTTAAGTGAAAAACTGAAAATATTAAGAGCTTTCCGCTGCAATTCCGAACTGAGATAGATCATAAGATTTCTGCAGCTGATTATGTCCAGCCTGGAGAACGGGGGATCCTCTAATACATTTTGCAGGGCAAAGACAATCTTTTCTCTCACTGAATTTTTTATTCTGTAGCTGTTCTTTCTCTTATCAAAAAACTTTTTAAGTCTTTCCCGGGACACATCCGCAGAAATTGTCTCCGGATATATTCCCTTTCTCGCCTTTTCTAAAAATTCTTCATTTATATCCGAGGCAAACAATTGGATCTTGTAAGTTTTCTCTATAGTTTCCATGTATTCAAGTATTATTATGGCCAGGGAATACGCCTCCTCCCCGGTAGCGCAGCCGGGGATCCATACCCGCAATGTATCGTTATTTGGCTTATCCTCAAAAATCTCGGGGAGCACCGACTTCTTTAAAAATTCAAATGCCTCCGGCTCTCTGAAAAAGCTGGTTACTCCAATGAGCAAATCTCTGTATAAAGCCCGGACTTCACTGTCATTTTCTTTAAGATATTTTACGTAATCTTCAATCTCGGTTATACCGTTCACGCTCATCCTTTTCTCCAGACGCCTTATTACCGATGTTCTCTTGTACTTTGAAAAATCGTTTCCCGTGTTTTTCTGGAGCACCATAAAAATTTTATTCAAATGTCCTTTCTTCTTCGAAAGGTCCTCAGTAGGTGCTTTTATCACATCCATTCCCCGGGAATAATCCACCAGTTTCCCGGGCATTGCTTCAGGGGATATCACATAGTCTGCAACCCCCGTGGATATCGCGGCATCCGGCATACTGGTATACTGGGCAGAGTCCAGGCTTTGCACTAACACCAGGCCTCCATTCCCTTTTATCTTTTTTGCTCCCAGGGCCCCCTCTGAACCGGTACCTGAGAGAACTATACCTATTGCCTTGTCTTTTTTATCCGAGGCTAAAGATCTAAAAAAATTATCTATGGTATGTTTCGCACGGTGTTTTTCTTCTTCGCCCTGCTCGGCAAGCTGTAACTTTCCGTTAAACAAAGTCATCTTTTTTCCCGGGGGTATGACATAGACCTTATCGGGCTCAACCCTCATATTATCCTCTGCCTGAAGGGTCTCCATGGATGTGTGTTTCTGGATAATATCATGCATCAAGCTCTCTTTATCCGGGGAAAGGTGGGGAATTAAAACTATGCCCATGCCCACTTTCTCGGGCATATTGTCCATAAAACTGTTTAGAGCTTCAAGCCCACCGGCGGACGAGCCTATTCCCACTACCGGGAAATCCGCCTCTTCTCTATTAGAATTATTCTTATCTTTTTCTTTATTTCTCATTAAATATAACAGCCTTATATATATTAAAAACTTATCATATTAATAAAAATTTTACAATGAATAGTTTTCCACCGGCCTTAATTAGCCTAATTTCTGCAGGCAACTATATATATTTACTTAACGCGAGCAACTCTTTTACAACTTTACCTGCTCGTTAAACCATTCAGTTAACTCTCTTTTTTGGTACCTCCGTAAACTGCTAAATTATAGTATTTCCAGACTATATCAACATTTTTGAAACCAATACTCTCCAACCACTTAACCTGATCTATTAATTCAGCGGGATTGTCTTCATCTTGATATTTTTGTAACCATTTATTCTCTATTTCTTCCCTGGAGCAATTTCTACTCATATATTCCACCCATTTTTTTATATAAACATTCTGAAACTTTTTATTGGAAGCTAAAACTACATCGGCGTTATAAAATATACCATTCTCAGATAATGCATTATATATTTTCTGATAAATATTTTTCTTATCTTCATCTGTAACTAAGTGGTGCAAAGCTAAAGAAGAAACTATAACATCATATTTATCCTCAAACTTAAAATCATAAAAGTCCTTCACATAATACTTTGTATTTTCTTCATAATTTTTTAATTTTGATTTGGCTATTTCTATCATTTTTTCCGATATGTCTACCCCGGTTAACCTGGCATTTGAAAATTTCTGCTTTATTTTTTTCAGTATGGTTCCCGTACCGCACCCTAAATCCAAAACTTTTAATTCTGCTTCTTTTTCAAATGGTACAGTCAAAACCAGGGCCTCAATCATTTCTTCATAAAAGGGTATGATCCTTAATATAATATCATCAAATTCTTTGGCTTCCCGCTCAAAATGTTCTTTTATATTTTTCATTATTTTCCTTTATAAATCAAAATCCACGGCTATTCCCACTCCTCCCTGTCTATGCAAAGGCTCATCGGAATTTATAGCCTGCAACAAATTGTATTCAGCCATTATCCAAAAATTATTTAACGGCTGCACGCCCTTACCCACTGTTCCACCGGCCATCCAGGACTTATTTTCCGTCTTTTCACCAGAAAAAAGGTCCTTTTCTTTTTGAATTCTTAAATTAAGAGTGGGAATAAGATACACCATAATTTTTTCATTGGTGAAATCCCGGGAAAAATATACCGGTAAAGTAAAATCCCGGACATTGCCTTCGGTATTGTTATCGTTTTTATTGGTATAGGAATAATCTCTTTGTGAATACTTCAATCCCGCGGCACCGGATAACCGGCTTTCTGAATTTTCCCCGAAAATACTGCGCCTTACCGTAAATGAGTAAGAATTAAAAAAAGAATATTTTAAACCAAAGTCCCAGCCTTTGGCAATCCCGTACTGGTGCCATGCCTCAAACAGGCTTATATTTTCCGGGCCCTCCCGCTTTTTTGAACTGCTAAAGTTTTCCCCCAATCCTACCGCGCTGCCACATCTTATCTTTCCGGTTTCCAGAACTTTCCCGGAGCGGAACTGGGAAATTGAGCCGGAAAAACATCCCGATAGAAAAACAACCAGAACACTTATGATAATATGATATATATTTTTCATGTTTTTATTATAAAAAAAACTTTTCAATTTACTAATTAACATAAAATTTATAATCAGCTTTTACCGACCCGGTGTAATTCTTTTCTTTAAAGTATAAAAAGTTCTGAAAATTTTTTAAGCCTGCCGATTACGGAACCTATTTATAGTGTAACGTAGAAAAAAGACAGTTAAAAGTAACATAAAACAATTCAAATTGTTCAATATAACTATTATTATTTATGTAAGTTAGATAAATGGTGGGGAGAGAGTTTGAAAGAAAAGACTTAATACCAGGGAGGTATTTTTATGATCAAAAAAATTTTAAGTTCAGTCTTAGTTTTAACCATTGCCGTTACCGCCGGCGTTTTTGCCAGCAGTCCTTTTCAGGTAAGTATTACACCTGACATTGCCCTTTACAACAGGAATGAAAGGATTAAAGGATTATCTATCGGTTTATGGGGCGAAAATCCTCAAAAGGCTTTAGCTTTGGGAGTCGTGCAGGGCTCAACCGGTCAAAGTTCCGGGTTAAGCATTGCCTTTTTAAACTACGCAGACAGCTACAAAGGCATCCACTGGGGAACTGTCAATTACACCAAGAATGATTTCTTAGGATGGCAGAACTCAGCTGTTAACTATACAGAGGGAACCATGAAAGGATTACAGAGCGGTACAATAAACTACGCCAACCGTTTACGCGGCCTACAGTGGGGATTTATTAACTATGCGGCCTCTGTAGAAGCCGGGGTACAGATTGGAATGATTAACATAATGCCCCAGAGCAAATTCTTAACAGAGCTGCCTAAAGAGCTATCACCTCTCATGATAGCAGTTAACTGGAAATTTTAACATGAAATAAAAACTAACTGCCTGCTCCGCGGGGATACTTTTATTAAAATACTGATTTTAATCCTATAACTGTTACCTTTTTAGGAAAAGTAGAGATATCCGGTTATAATTCATCCTCTTTCGGTGATTCAAACAGTTCTACTTTCGGATTATTTTTTGCATAGTGACCGGGTGACCAGCTTTCAGTAAAGAGCATTACTCTACGGCCCAGGGAATCTTCTCCTATGGCCGCGCCATAAGGCAGGGACCTTTTTAATTCCTCATCTTCCAGAGAGGCTTGAAACCACCTTAATGCCTTCCAGGGCATAGGTTTTAACTTTGACTCGGCCCCGTATTCCTCCTTGAGCCTGTACTGGAGCACTTCAAACTGGAGCGGGCCCACAGCTCCCAGAAGGGGCAAAGGACCGGGATACTCCGGCAGCGTAAATGCCTGGACCATGTCTTCGGCTAAAAAATGTTTTATCCCCTTGCGGAACGACTTGTAATTTGCCGGAGAAGGATTCTGTATAAAAGCAAAATGTTCCGGGGCAAACCGGGGGATTTCGTTATAAACCAGGTCTTTTGAAGTGGTAAGAGTATCTCCCACCTTAAAGTCATCCCGGCTGACAAATCCAACTATATCCCCGGGATAGGCAACATCCAAAGTTTTCCTGTCCCGGCCGAAAACATTGTGGGAACTTGAAAGCCTTATTTCCTTATCCAGGCGCTGGTGGCGTATTTTCATTTTCCGGTCAAATTTTCCCGAGCAGATCCGGATAAAAACCATCCGGTCGCGGTGCCTGGGGTCCATATTAGTCTGCACCTTAAACACAAAAGCGGAAAATTCATTGCTGGCAACTTTAACCGGCCCGTTTTGTGAAGTACGGGGCAGAGGAGGTGATGAAAACTTAAGAAAGTTTTTCAACATAATTTCCACGCCGAAATTGTTTAAAGCGCTTCCAAAGAAAACAGGCGAGACAATCCCTTCTCTTACTAAATCCCGGTTAAAACTTCCCGATACCGCATCTATAAGCTGTATCTCTTCGGAAGTTTTTTTATGTAATTTAGCTCCGAGCAGATCTTTTATCTTTTTATCCTCGAAATCATATTTTGACACGGTGGATTTTAACTGCCCCCCCGGGTTCTTTTTAAAAAGATGTACTTTATCACTTAGCCTATCATATATCCCCTTAAAAAATCTGCCGCTGTCCAGAGGCCAGGTAACCGGAAAAGCCTGCAGATCCAGCACATTTTCCAGCTGATCTATAAGTTCAAGAGGATCCCGGGCCGGCAAATCGAGTTTATTGATAAAAGTAAATATGGGTATTCCCCGGCGGGTACATATGCGAAAGAGCTTTTTGGTCTGGGCTTCTATTCCTTTACCCGCGTCAATTACCATAAGCGCCGCGTCAGTGGCCATGAGCACCCGGTAGGTATCTTCGGAAAAATCCCTGTGTCCGGGGGTATCCAGCAGGTTTATTTTAAAACCCCCGTATTCAAACCGGAGTACGGTGGACGAAACTGAAATGCCCCGTTTCTTTTCAAGTTCCATCCAGTCTGAAGCGGTAGTGCGCTCCCTTTTCCGGGCGGTTACCGTTCCGGCAAGGTTAAGGGCTCCTCCGTAAAGAAGCAATTTTTCCGAAAGGGTTGTTTTACCGGCATCCGGATGGGATATAATAGCAAAGGTGCGTCTTTTGGACGCCTCCTCCTTTATTTTTGACGTATTTATTTTTGTCTTAGTTTTGTTCATTATTTTATCTTATTTTTCCCGCTACAGTTGACTGTGTTTTTACTATTTTTTTAAATTTAGCAGCCGGGGGAACTTTAACTGCCGTTTATGAATAGTAGTACTATAGTATTTATAAAGACAAATAAATCAAGGACTCTTTTTAAAAATCCAATCAACTCCAAATTTTAATATAAAAATAAAGCTGATTAATTGCTCGGGCCCCCCATTTGATAAACAGTTATTTCCTCACGGTTGCTTTAACCGTCGACCTCCTTATTTTTCACCCACCTGTGTTCAGAAGTAATAACTACGCCGCCACCATCTTTATTGCTCCCATCGGACAGACCTCAACGCATTTTCCGCACCCAGTGCATTTTTTACTCTTAACTATTGCCGTACCCCCGCCAAGCATAGCCATAATCCCACCGGCGGACTCTCCATCCTGGACAATTGCCCCGGAAGGGCAAACTCTCTTCGCCGGACAGGCGGGTGATTTATCACATCTTTCTTTTATAGTTTTTGCTATTTTATTTTTCATATTAGCCTCCTTGTATTATAATATTCTAATATAAGAATATAAAAAAGAAACCTCTATGTCAAGCTAAAAATAAAATTTAAAAATAAAAAGTCCTGCTTAATCTATTTTTTACCAGGTGGGGCAGCTTAAAATTCTACGGTCAGTGAAAAAAGAAGGCCGTCCAGAATAAGAGCTGAATTTTTAGGGCTGTAGTTTTGGGTCACGGCCGTCTCACCGGAATTCGCCGCTATGTAGTCCCCCTTTAAATTAAGTTCGGCCCTGGCCTTATACGCTCTTATTCCAAAATCAATATTTTTGTATTTCAACCCGCCGCCGACAGAATAACCGTATCCGGGACTTTTGTCAAACTTAAATGAAGAGGTTACCGTACTGTAACCGGTATTTTCTATGAAGTCCCTATCGATATTACCTTCCAGGGCATCCATTCCGAAATTCAAAAAAACAGAATATCCCCCGAATATATACGGGTTTACCTCGCCGGCGTTAAAGGGCACCTTCAATATAAAATCCAGTAAAGCCGTCTTGGTCTTAAACCAGCCGGAGTTGCAATATTCATCAGTAGTCTCCAGCCCGTCAAAACTAAAATAGTTGGCCCGGGGCTCCAGGGTAAACGCTTCTCCAAAACCCACTTCCAAACCTAAGCCTAAACCCAGCCCCCCTTCCCCGGTGGATGGCTGAAAGTAAGATAATCCGGCACCGGAAGCTAAGACCATCCCGTCTGCCAGAAATATACCAAAAACCAGTAATATTATAATTCTAAAACATTTTTTCACTTTCATTGTACGGAAATTATAGATTATAATTTTAAGGTAATCAAACCTTAAGCCGTTTATCGTAAGGAGAAAAATATAATATAATCTTTAAAAATATTTAATTCTGAAATTGTTAGTCACAAAAATTGTTTGATAATTTTTATAATCCTTTGCAATTAAAAATTCATATTTTTTTATTAAATATGTTTAAGATCTCTTCCTTTTCCAGAATCGCCGACTTTCATAAGATCCCGTGGATATGGCTTGAAATAAGTTTGGTTTTTTAGATATTCTATATCAAACCGGACTATGTAAGATCTTATAACAGAAAGTAACGCGCTTAAAGGTATTTTTTTATCTTTATACTCCTTTATCAATTTTGTAATATTCTTTCTTTCAGAGTCCGTAATATTTTTTGAAAAATAACCTGCTGCATGCTGAATAACATTTATATGGGAGCTGGGGGAGGCTTTATTTTTAAAAGATTCAAGTAAAAGGTTTTCATATTTTTCTATTGCATCCTTTACACCCATTTTTTTCTGGTTTGCCACTATTTTCCCCATTTGCCTCATATTTTTCTGGTGATAAGACAGCAAAAGATATTTGTTCTTAGAATGAAAATCAATAAGCTCATTTACCGATTCTGTATTTTTTACTCTATAAAAACGGTTAAAAGTAAAAAGTTTTAATAAAAAATGTTCTCTTATATTAAAATTGGAAAGCCTGGCTTTTGTTTCTACAGGATAATTTGGATATGCTTTTTTAACTGCATGCCCGAAAAAACCCGGGCCTTTACCCACAACTACCCCCTTTTCCAGTGAATTATAATACTTGGTTGAATAAACACCGCAGGAAGGAGATTTATATTTGAGAATAAATCCGTGAACTTTGTCAAGATTCTGAAAAAAATTACGGGAGAATTTTTCCATTTTTTGAGTTAAATCAAGTTTGGTTTCTCTTTGTTTTAGAATAAATCTTTCTTGTTTCTTTATTATTTTAACTGGTTTTCTGGGAACGGATAACCCTATACTTACTTCCGGACAAACCGGAATAATCTTACAGAAATTACTTAATTCTTTAATATAGGGTGCCGGTATTTCACCGCCGTCATAACGGCATTTACCAAAGCCCAGGCACTTACTGCATACTATTACAGGCTTAGTCTTATGCATCGCCAAGTATCTCTTCGGGATTAAACGTTGGCTTTTCATAAGGAAGACCATATTTTTCTGATATTAAATTTGCAGAAATTCTTCCTGACTCATATATAATGGGCAACCCGCTTCCCGGGTGAGTTCCGCCGCCGGTCAGATACAAATTATTCAATTCCTCAAATGTATTATGGGGCCGGAAATAGAGCATCTGTCTGATATTATGTGCCAAATTAAATACCGATCCGTTATATACGTTATAATCTTTATTCCAATCTTCGGGTGTAAGAATTTTTTCAACTTCTATATGATCCTCTATATCCTCCATCTCGGTTTTTTCTTTAATTTTTTCTATAACTTTAGATCTGAATTTTTCGGCTTCGGTATCCCAATTTATCTTGCTTTTTTTATTAGGTACCGGGACAAGAACATATAAAGCGGATTTTCCTTCCGGGGCAAGAGTGGGATCGGTAACCGAAGGATTTTGAATATAAAAAGAAAAATCATCAATTAACTGATATTCATTAAACATGACTTCTACATTTCTACGGTAATCGTCGGCAAATATTATATTATGATGATTAACCGAATCGTATTTTTTATCCAACCCCATATACAGCATAAATGTACCGCAGGAAAACTTTTTCTTTTTCAATTTTTCGGGAGACCACTTTTTTAGTTTTTCAGCGGGTAAAAGGTTATTAACCGCATATCCGAAATCTGCGTTCAAAATAACTTCATCGGCTTTTATCTGCTCTCCTGATTCAAGCTCGATACCGGTAACATCTTTACCGCTTGTTAATATTTTTTCAACTTTGGAATTATAATTAATTTTTCCGCCTTCTTCTTTTACAATTTTGGACATGGCTTTTGATATTTCGTTAAGCCCCCCTGTTACATGATAAATATTATATTTGTATTCCATATAAGAAAGGATTGTAAAAAGAGCCGGACAATCCCAGGGAGACATACCCAAGTATTTTGCCTGAAAAGTAAATGCCATTTTAAGTTCTTCAGCATCAAAATATCTTCCCAGATTTTCATACAGTGTTCTGTTCAAAGACAGCTGGGGAATTGCTTTAAGAAATATAGGATCAATAAAATCTGTTAAACTGGAATAGGCTTTCTGAAGACAGGGTATCAAACTTTTAAATCTTTTCCCTTCTTTCTTCATAAATTTTTCAAATCCCTCTTCATCCCCGGGAAAAACTTTTGCGATATTCTCTTTCATTTTTTCCATATCCCCGGACGGGAAAAATCTCTTATCCGGAAACTGAAGCCGGTAAAACGGGTCCAGTTTTATAAGTTCAATATAGTTCGAAACTTCCCGGCCGGTTTCCCTGAACATTTCCTCCAGTACATATTTCATCATCAGAAAAGTCGGTCCCGTATCAAACTTAAAGTCTCCCAGCTGTATATCCCGATTTCTTCCTCCCGGACGATTCTCTTTTTCAAATATTTCAACATCCATTCCCCGGTGCGCTAAAATCATACCGCTGGTAAGTCCACCCGGTCCGCCGCCCACTATTACAATTTTTTTATCAGTCATTTTATTTACCTCACTAATTTTAAGTATTTCTTTAAATCCTCAACTTCCCTATCATACGGTGGATATCTAAAATCAAAATCCATGAAAAAACTTTTATTAACCACGCTTTTTTTATTTGAAAAAGTAAAAAGTGAACTTTGCCCCCTGTATCTTCCCATACCGCTCTTTCCCACTCCCCCGAAAGGTAAATACGGAGAAACGGCCTGAATAAGAACATCATTTATTATTACCGAACCCGAACTTGTAGTATTTGTTATACGCTTGGATTTTTTATCATCCGATGTAAAAATATACAAAGCGAGAGGTTTTGGGACACTTTCTAAATAATTTTCCACCTGATCCAGATCCTCATATTCCAGAACAGGAAGCAGGGGACCGAAAATTTCACTTTTCATTATAGTATCTTCTTTGGAAACGTCTTTTACAATAGTCGGAGGAATGTGCAGTTTATTCCGGTTAATGTTAAAACCCTTTATATCTTTAGAATCCACCAGATTAACTAACCGGCCAAAATGATTCTCATTAATTATCCGGCCGTAATCTTTG
>JBNJDT010000034.1:0-16873 GCA_051745145.1 Elusimicrobiota bacterium | reverse complement strand
AAATCCCGCCCCCGGCACCATAAATAAGCTTTGAAAATTGAATAGAAGGGATTTGGAGCATGCTGAATTTTTAAGCAGTAAAAGCAGTTTTAAAGCTGGCATTAAGAAATTTTTAAAGTACTCAGGGGCCAGCTTGGTTGTAAATAAAAGTATTTTGATTTTCCGGTCCGGAAAATCACAGGAACAGGAGATTAATTATCAATAAATTGTTTCAAAAAAGAACTTACCTAAAAAAAACAACTTCATATGCGGATAGAATTAATTTAAACGGAGAAAAATATTATGAAAACTATTGTAATTAAAAATGCTTCGGTTATTGCAACATTTGACGATAAAAATACGGTTTTAAAGAATAAAAGTATTTTAATCGAGGGTAATAAGATAAAAAAAATAGGAAATATTACCCAAAAGGCTGATGAAGAGATAGATGGAAGAGGGAAAGTGGTAATTCCGGGTATGATAAATACCCACCATCATTTGTATCAAACATTAACCCGGAATTTAAAACAGGTCCAGGATGCAAAACTTTTTAAGTGGCTTAAATATCTTTATAACGTATGGAAATATATTGATGATGAAGCGGTGGATGTCAGTACCAGAGTGGGTACGGCGGAGTTGCTCCTTACCGGTTGTACTACTACCAGCGATCATCTTTATCTTTATCCGGAATCTCAAAAAAGCAATTTAATAGATATAGAAATAGAGGCGGCCCGGGAAATGGGTATAAGATTTCATCCCACCAGAGGAAGTATGTCGCTTGGAGAATCCGATGGCGGCCTTCCCCCGGACAGCGTAATACAGGATGACGATAAAATTTTACAGGAGTCCGAACGGGTTATAAATCAATATCATGATTCTTCGAAATTTTCTATGTGTCAGATAGTATTAGCACCCTGTTCACCTTTTTCAGTAACTGAGCAGATAATGAAAGATACCTCCCGGCTGGCCAGAGAAAATAACGTATATATGCATACTCATCTTGCGGAGACCAAAGATGAAGAAGAATTTTGTCTGGAACAGACGGGTATGCGGCCCCTGCCCTATATGGAGAAAGTTAACTGGCTGGGAGAAGACGTATGGTTTGCCCATTGTGTCCATTTAAATGATAAGGAGATTAAAAGGCTGGCGGATACCGGCAGCGGCGTGGCTCATTGTCCTTCTTCTAATTTACGTTTAGGTTCGGGAATAGCTCCCATAAGAAAAATGTTAGATGCCGGAGTAAATGTTTCTATTGCCGTCGATGGCTCCGCATCGAATGATACCTCGGATATGCTTGGAGAAACCCGGCTGGCTATGCTAGTAGCCCGCTATAAATCAGGGGTGGATTCTATGAGTGCAGTTGATGTCTTAAAAATGGCCACCCGGGGAGGCGCTGATGTTCTGGGACGGAGGGATATAGGAGTTTTAAAAGAAGGCAAGGCTGCAGATATTGCGGTATTTGATACAGACAGAGTAGATTTTGCCGGCTCTAACAGTGATTATTTAGGGGCCCTGGTTTTTTCGGGGGCTTCTCATTTTGCGCATACGGTTATTGTCAACGGTAAAGTGAGGGTTAAAAATTTTAAACTGGTAGATATTGATACAGAGAAATTGACTAAGAAAGCCAATACTATATCAAGAAATTTACGGAAAAAAGCAGGTATTGAGAGTTAAGTACATAATATTAGCCGGTTGTTTATTATTATCAATAAGTTTCAAGGGGTGGACTGAAGAAAATAATTTAACCCCCAGGGTACAGATGCTTTTAGAAAGGCTGTATAGTTCAGATAGAAATAGACAGATGACAGCCGCCCGGGAACTTAGGGATTATAATAACAAAAAAGTCATTGATGCTCTTAAAAGGATTGCTTTAAATAAGGATATTGACAGGCGGGTGAGGAGAGTGGCTGTAAAAAGTCTGGGGGATATAAAAAACGTTTCGGCAATTTCTACGCTACTGTCAATTATGGATCAGGGTGAAATTAATTTACAGATTGAAGCAATGGGGGCGGCGATAAATTTTTCTACGCCAACTGTACGGGAAAAGATCATAGAAAAGGCAGAGTCTAATAATCCTATTGTAAGACAGAAAGCTATTTTTAACTTGGGTAAGTTAACGGAAAATGGCAGTGTGGAGAGAATTCAACAGATTTTGCAAGCTAAATTAAAAGACGTAAATGCGGGAGTTCGCAAAAGCGCGGTACAGGTTATAGCAAAAAGAGGTTTTAAACAGTTAGTTCCTTCTCTTGTGGAATTGTTGAAATTAGAAGAATCTGAAGTAGTTAAAGTCCAGCTCCTCAATGCTCTGGGAGAATTAAAGGCTGTAGAAGGTCGAGAAACTTTAAAAGATTTTCTTTCAGACAGCTCTCCTATGGTAAGAGTTACAGCGGCCTTAAGCCTGGCAAAAATGGGAATAGAAGCCGGGTTGAGCGAAGCTATCAGTGCTATAAAATCCTCGGATCCTCAAATAAAAATAAAAGCCTGCAGGGTTATGGGGCTTGTTGGAGATGAAGATGTTAAAGTATTTTTAGAACAAGCTGTTCAGGACTATGACACCCGGGTAAAAAGAGCAGCCCGCCGGGCTTTAAATAGTGTCGAAAAAAGAATCAACAAAAAGTAAAAGTGATGGAATTTTTAAAAAATATGAATAATTATAATTTGAAAGGAGTAATTTTATGACAGTAAGAATCGAAGGCGGAACAGTGGTGACGTTGGATGAAAACAATAGAATTTTTAATCCCGGGGCAGTGGTAGTAGAGGGAAAAAAAATAAAAGCTATTGGCGAATTATCTCAGATAAAAAGAAAATACGACAGCGCGGATGTATTAGATGCTACGGGAAAGATAATTATGCCCTCTTTTGTAAATACCCATCATCACTTTTATTCAACTTTTGCCCGGGGATGGGCCCCGTCAGAGCCCACCGGTAATTTTGACCAGGTGCTTGAGAATATGTGGTGGAAACTTGACGATGCTCTTTTCAGGGAAGCTATTTATTATTCAGCTATAGTTCCTATCATAGAAAGTATAAAGTGCGGGGTTACTTCCGTAATAGATCATCATGAGAGTCAATCGTATCAGATAGGCAGTCTTGATGAAATAAGTAAGGCAGTTGAACAGATGGGAATAAAAGGTGTTTTATGTCTGGGCGCCTCGGACCGGTTCGGTAAAGGAGAACAGGGCCTGGAAGAAAATGAACGTTTTTTAAGAAAGGATTTTGACAAAATAAAGGGCATGGTTGGGTTACATGCCTCTTTTACGGTTGATCAGGAGACACTGGAAAAAAGTGTTCATCTGGCAGAAAAATTTAATGCCGGAATTCATGTTCACGCTGCAGAAGGCATTGCTGATCAGGAGAGAACCCGCGAAAAATACGGACAATCAGTTATAGAAAGATTTCATGAAGCCGGGGCATTAAATAAAAAAAGTTTATTAATACACTGCATACATATAGACCAGTCCGAAAGGGAGCTGATAAAAGCGGCCGGTTCTTCGGTAGTTCATAATCCCGAGAGTAATATGAATAACGCTGTCGGATATTCTAAAATACTGGATATGTATTCGGAAGGCTTAGATGTGGGAATAGGTACGGACGGGATGAGTTCGGATGTAAGAAGTCAGGCCCGGACTGCTTTTTTGCTGGCCAGGCATCAATACCAGGATCCGGCGGTAGCTTTTACGGAAGTTCCGGATATGCTGTTAAATAATAATCCCAAAATTTTAGATAAAATTACGGGATGGGATAACAGTAAATTAAAACCGGGAGCTTATGCCGACATAGTTACCATAGACTACGATCCGGCTACCCCTATCAATAAGGATAATTTTTTGGGACACTTTCTTTTTGGAATGGGAGATTACTCAGTAGATAGTACAATTTGTGACGGTGAGATTCTGATGAGACATAAGAAAATTCTAAAAATTAAAGAGGAGGAAGTTTTAGCCCGGGCTAGGGAAACTGCTAAAAAAGTTTGGGAAAATATAGAGTAAAATGTCTCCGGTTGTAGAATTTTTAAAAGAGTTAGTTGAAATCCCATCCTTATCCGGCCGGGAAGAGAAAGTTGCCGGTCGTCTTAAAAAGGAGTTTTCAGAACTCAACTACGATGAGGTTATAGAATCCGGAGGTAATATCTGCGGTCGCCGCGGGGACGGAAATACGGTAGTGATTTACGATGCTCATATGGATGTTGTAGAACCCGGACAGGGCTGGAAAGACGATCCCTACAAGGTGAGGATGAAGGATAAAAATCTTATAGGCCGGGGCTCCTGCGATGATAAAGGATCCTTGGCGGCCATGGTTTACGGGGGAGCGAAAGCTGATGTAGAAGGGATAACTCTGTATGTTGTAGGGAGTGTTCGGGAAGAAGTGGCCGAGGGGAACGGTCTGAAGAACTTTTTTGAAGAAACTGAAATTCAACCGGATTACATTGTAATAGGTGAACCATCGGGCTTAAAGGTGGCTTTTGGAAACCGGGGCCGTTTGGGTATAAAATTGAATATTACAGGCAAAGCCGGGCACGCCAGTGACCCGGAAGCCGGAGAAAATTCTATTTACCGGGCGGTTAAAATAATAGAAAAAGTAAAAGAAATTAATTCCGAATTAAAGAAAGATTCAGTGGTCGTGACCAAGGTGGAGACCTCAAATGAAAATATAAATATTATACCGGAAAAATGCACTGTATATTGTGATTACAGAAGCGGTGTGGGTAGATCCGAACAGGAAATTCTATCAGCATTTAAAAAAATTGTGAAGGAGAAAGATTTTGTCGAAGGTATTACTCCTTATTATAAACCCTGGAAAATATCTTTTGACAATCCTTTATATGCTGCAGCCCGAAAAACGCAACAGCAGATAACCGGTAGTGAAAAGACAAAGTTCTGGCCCTTCTGTACAAACGGTTCTTACACAGCCGGAGATAGAGAAATTCCCACTATCGGGTTTGGTCCGGGAAAAGAAGAAGAATGTCATTCCCCTGAAGAAAAAATTGATATCCTGGAAGTTGAAAAAGCTGTAGAATTTTATTCCGGTTTGCCCGGATTTATAGTAAATGAAAAAGTTAAATAAATTCAAAATTTTAATTTTCATTGGAACAGGTATAATGCTTTCGGTAATAACCGGGTCCGGGTGCACGGATGATAAGTATACTGATTTTATATCGGGGCTCCCTACGCCCGCCGAATATAATCTTTTTGCCAATGGCGGCTGGTCGGGAAACTGGTATGTCGGTTATGGGCACGGATGGATAAATAAAGTTCCCCGGGCAAAAACAAAAGAGTATGATAGATTTTTTATAGGGGCAAAACTGGGTAGAGCTAAAACAGAGAAACAGATAGAGAAAATTTTGGGAGAACAGGAATCTGATATAGAACCGTCAGACGGTCCCTATAGAATTCACATAGGATTATCCGGTTCTGTAGAACAACGTCCCCAGGCTAAACTGTTAACTACCACTGATAAGATTCCCAGGGAGGGTTCTCCTACCCGGGCGGACGAGTATGTAAGAGAAAGCAAATGGTTCTGGGTTGAGGTTTCCGAAGAGGAAATTAATAAACAGGATTTTAACTATATTCATCTGTGGAGTCCGGATAAAGAACTTAACAGTGTTAAAACAGCCCCTGTACTTGCAGGGGGCATAGGAGAAGAAAAAGGAGAAAACTCTTTTCTCGTAAAAGAAGGGGGGGAGACTACCGGGATAAATTTTTTTCAACCGGGGCTCGCTATAAAAATGGTTAAAAAAGGTTCCCCGGAGAGTTCGGTGGAGATAACAGATTTAAGACAGCATCCTGTCGTGGATACCCGTATGGTAGTGAATACAAAAGTAACCGGCAATTATATAACGGAAGTAACTTTGGAAATTAATAATGGCAATGGCTGGAAAGATATAGGGTATCCGGTGGATTCGGCGCCTTATGATTTAGTGTTTGATTATAAGGGTTTACCGTCCGGGGACTATAAGGTAAGATGTTGTATTAAAGACTGGTTTGAAAATTTAAATTTTAGCAAAGAGAAAAAGTTTACTGTACCTAAGTAATTGACAGTGATACTTTAAATTTGTTATTATCATCATTAAAATTATAGAAACTTGGGAATAAGTTAAGAACAAATAAAAGGAGGAATAATCGATGAAGACTAATCGATTTTTTGGAAGAGATTGGATTGATGCAACTTTGGATTTTTCCAAAGAGGAATGGGAGACCATGATTGATGTAGGTCTGGAACTTAAAAGAAGATATGCCATGAAAGAACCCATGGATGATCTTTTAAGAGGGCAGACTTTATTTACTATATTTTTTAATCAGTCTCTCAGGACCCGGTGCACATTTGCGGCCGGAATACAGCAGTTAGGTGGTTATCATGTTGATCTGGAACCGGGTAAAACTTACACCCCGGCCAGAAAAGGTTTTGAAATACCTTATGAAACAGAGAGAATTTCCGATGTTTCGAGGATTCTCAGTAGAGTAGGTGATGCTATAGCCATAAGAATGTATGGACCTAAGGCTCACTGGATTTACGGATTTGCAAATGAGACCATTAAAGAGTTTGCTGAATGGGCTGATATACCCGTGATTAATATGGAGTGTGATAAATATCATCCCACCCAGGCCCTTGCTGATCTTATGACTATAAAAGAAAAGATGGGCGGGTTTAAAAACAAAAAACTGACTATGTCCTGGGCCTATTCCGGTTCAATTGAAAAACCGCGGGCTGTACCCCAGAGCGTAATACTTGCCGCCTCAAAGATGGGGATGGATGTGACTCTGGCCCGTCCGGAAGGTTTTGAACTGGATCCTAATGTCATAGAAACCTGCAAAAGTTTTGCCGATCAGGAAAATGGTTCTTTTGGAATCACCGATGATTTTGACGAAGGTTTCGAAGATGCGGATATAGTTTATCCTAAATCCTGGGGAGCTGCTTCCTGTTTTAATTATACAGATGAGAATAATAAAACAGTTAAAGAACAGGACCTGGAAAAAGCTGAAGAACTAAACGAGGCTAATAAAGATTGGATGACAACTGAAAAGCAGATGAATCTGGTAAACAAAAACGGTAAATATATGCATTGTTTGCCCGCTGACAGAGGCCAGGAAGTTACGGATCCGGTAATTGACGGATCTCAGTCTGTAGTTATAGACGAAGCTGAAAACCGGTTACATGCCCATAAAGCAATTATGGCAATGTTAATGGGCGGCCGGCTGTAATTTAAGAAAAGTAGAAGCTATCGGCGCGTAATCTTAAATTTACGCGCCGTAGCTTTTCAATAGAGTATACATGTTATATAGGAGGAAAAATGGAAGGAAAATCAAAATATTACGGTAAAGATTTAATTACCACACAGGATTGGTCAAAGGAAGAACTTTTAGAAGTTTTAGAATTGGCTGAAGAGATGCAGAAAAAAAGATTTGCTCCGGAGTTTACAAATATTTTAAATAGTAAAAGTTTTTTAATGTTTTTTTATAACCCTTCGGTTAGAACCAGGCAGTCATTTGAAATTGCGGCTACAGAATTAGGGGGACACGCCTTATTCTTAGAACCTTCTGCCATGAGACTAAAAACAAAAGATTCGGCAGGAGAAACAGTAGAAGACGCCGCTAAAGTTATGTCCCGCTATGCAGTTGGTTTGGGCATAAGAATATTGGAAGATAAAATCGGAGAGTACGGACTGGGCGATCAGTTGCTTAAAAATTATGCTAAATATGCCGATATGCCTATAATAAGCATGGCTCACGATAGGTTTCATCCCTGTCAGGGACTTGCCGATGTAATGGGATATCGCAAACACGTAAGTGAAGATTTAAAAGACAAGACTATTGTTCATGCCTGGGGACACGGTGCCCTGGCCCGTTCACACTGCTCGGTACACGAGAGTATGTTAATAAACTCGAGAATGGGAATGAATGTCAGAGTAGCCCATCCCGAAGGTTATGAACTTGACGATGAAGTTTTAGAGTGGACTAAGAAAAATTGCCAGGAAAACGGTACTGAGTTTGCAGTATCCAACGATCCGGCCGAAGCTTACGAAGATGCGGATATAGTTTATTCCAGAAACTGGATGAGTAAAGACGCCTATCGCGGCGGAAAGCTCCGCAAAGAGGAAGAGATAGAAAAAGCCCTAAAATATGAAGACTGGATTTGTGATGAGGAAAAAATGCAAATAACTAATGACGCTGTATTTTCTCACCCTATGCCTGTGGACAGAAATCATGAAGTTACTGATGAAGTTGCGTCCGGGCCCCGGTCTATTATTGTAGATATAGCTGAAAACAGACTTCATGTCCAAAAAGCTATAATGGCTTTAACCATGGCAGAATAAATTTAGTTGGCAGTAAATGAAAGTTAAAAAACGGAGGATTTAAATATGCCTTTAGCAGTAATCGCAGTTGGTGGAAATTCACTTATTAAGGATGCCCAGCACCAGAGTGTGCCCGACCAGTATTCGGCGGTAGTGGAGACTTCCAAACATATTGTGGATCTTATAGAAGACGGATGGGATGTTATAATTACCCATGGAAACGGCCCGCAGGTGGGTTTTATTCTGAGACGTTCGGAACTGGGAGAAAAAGAAGGGATACATCCTGTTCCTTTGGATTCTTGCGGGGCGGATACTCAGGGCGCCATAGGTTACCTGTTCCAGCAGGCCTTAAAAAACGAATTCGATAATAGGGGAATTCAGAAGGAAGCTGCAACAGTAATAACCAGAGTTCTGGTAGATAAAGACGATCCCGCTTTTGAAAATCCTTCCAAGCCCATAGGGAGCTTTATGGATGAAAAAAAAGCTAAGGAAAAAGAGAGTGAAGAGGGCTGGAATATAGTTGAAGATGCCGGCCGCGGTTACCGTAGGGTAGTACCCTCTCCGGATCCCAAGCAGATACTCGAAGAAGATGCCATCGGTGCTTTAGCTAAGAGCGGTTATACTGTTATCGGCGTAGGTGGCGGTGGCGTACCGGTTTACAAGCGGGATGACGGCATGTTAAAAGGGGTACCCGCTGTAATTGATAAAGATTATGCTTCTGCCCTGCTGGCTACCCGCCTGGATGCGGATATGTTTATAATCTCAACTGCTGTTGATAATGTATGCTTAAATTTCGGACAGGATGATGAGAAAAAATTATCTTCCCTTTCTGTTGAAGAAGCTAAAAAGTATATTGATGAAGGCCATTTTGCCGAGGGCAGTATGCTGCCTAAAATTAAGGCTATCCTCCGGTATATAGAAGACGGCGGCAAAAAAGCAGTAGTTACTTCACCTGCTAATTTAAAGGATTGCGCTACGGGTAAAACCGGCACTACTTTTACTAAGTAATATGTCGAATTTTATGACCGGTTTTGAGTGTCTGGTCTGCGGAAAACAGCATTCCCCGGATTATGACGGGTACACCTGCAAAGATTGTTCTGGTAATCTGGATGTAACCTATGATTACGACGATATAAAAAGAATATTTTCAGTACCCGCCTTAAAGAACAATCCCCAGCGGGATGTATGGCGTTACATGCCTCTTTTCCCTTTTGAGGATAGCAGGTTTATACCTGCTCTGGATATGTCGCTTACCCCGTTGTATGACAATAAAGATATAGCTGAACAGACGGGACTGGATAAGGTGTATTTAAAAGATGATACCCGCCTGCCGTCAGCTTCATTTAAAGACCGGGCCAGTTCTGTGGTTATGGCCGTGGCCCGGGAGAAAGGTATTGAGGTGGTAAGTTGTGCGTCAACGGGAAATGCCGGATGCTCCTGGGCCTGTATGGGAGCGGCATCTGGTGTGGAAGTTATAATATATGTGCCCGAGTCAGCACCCCGGGCTAAAATAGCCCAGCTGGGAGTCTACGGAGCCGATGTGCGATTGGTCTCGGGTACTTATGATGAGGCCTATGATCTTTGCGTGTCCGACTCTCTGGAGAATAATTATTTTAACCGGTGTACCGGATATAATCCTTATACCAGAGAAGGAAAAAAATCTGTTGCTTTTGAAATATGGGAGCAGTTAAGTTACAAAGCTCCGGGTTCAGTTTTTGTACCTGTGGGTGACGGTAATATAATAAGCGGGGTATGGAAAGGGTTCCGGGATTTAAAAGAACTGGATCTTATAGAAAAGATGCCCAAAATTATAGCAGTTCAAAGCGCCAACTCAGATGCTGTTACCAGAACCCTGGAAAATATAGATGATAAAAATATCAGTCCCCGGGATATTAAGATGGAGATGGTGCAGGCTTCAACTGTTGCCGATTCCATTGCCGTGGACCAGCCCAGGGACGGTATAGCTGCAGTCCGGTCTGTTTTAGAAACCGGCGGCCGGTCGGTAAGGGTGCCGGATAAAGAAATCATAGATAATATATCTTATCTGGCTGAGAATACCGGGGTTTTTGCCGAACCTGCGGGAGTAACCAGCGTTGCGGGCCTTAGAAAACTGGCCGGCAGCGGGGAAGATATTGGAAAGCTTTCTCCGGCAGTTTGTTTGCTGACCGGGAACGGTTTGAAAGATGTAGATGCGGTGTTAAAGGATAATGAATAAAAATAATTTAATTGATTTAAGGAATCACGGTGAAAAATACCTGACTGGACTTTTAAAAAGAGGTATTGAACTTAAAAATGGTGAGACCCCGAAAGCGGGCAAGAATAAAAATCTGGCTATGATATTTACAAAGCCGTCCACCAGGACAAATGTCTCTTTTCATATAGCTATGAAACGGCTGGGCGGCGATGCTCTTTACCTTGGAAGCGAAACTCTACAGCTTTCCAGAGGTGAGACTATTTACGATACTTCTAAAACCCTGGGCGGATATGTGGATGCCATAATGATCAGAACCTATTCCCACCGGGATGTCATAGAGATGGGAAAAGCTGCCGGAGTTCCGGTTATTAACGGTTTGACTGATCTTTTACATCCCTGTCAGGCCATGGGCGATGTTATGTCCATAGCAGAGGTCAAGGGATTTGATTTTGAGAATTTAAAAGTTTCGTTTATAGGGGACGGTAATAATGTATGTAATTCCCTCATAAATGCAGCCGGGATTTTCGGCTTTCAGCTGAGCGTTGCTTCACCGGAAAATTTTGAACCCGCCGATGAAATTATCAGCCCGGCCCAAAAGAAGAACCCCAATATAGAAATTTTAAACGATCCGGTTGAAGCTTCTAAAGATGCGGATGCTATATACACCGATGTATGGGTTAGTATGGGAGATGAACAGGAACAGTCCCAGAGACTGGAAAAATTTTCTTCCTATCGGGTGGATACAGATTTGCTGGAAGTTGCCAAATCCGATGTCATGGTAATGCATTGTCTGCCCGCCCACCGGGGCGAGGAGATTACCGATGAGGTCATGGACGGAGAACACTCCTATGTATTTGAACAGGCGGAAAATAGAATGCATATCCAGCAGGCAATCTTAGAAGACCTTTTAAAAGAGAAAGGATGAGAAGATACCGGTATTTTAGAATATTTACATTTCTGGTAGCTGTAGTAATTACTTTTTTCAATATTGCCCGGGCCGCTTCCTGGGAAGATTGGGAGCTTGGCGGCGAGTTAGGTCTTGCGGTAGGTGATGCCGCTCAAAGCGGCAGACTTCTTTCTCCCGCTCTTATGATAACCGGCATTCGGGAGGTAGATTCGAAATCTTTGGAGTTAGGGCTTGGATATATGTTTGGATCGCTTGAAGAAGTAAATTACACCGAAGAGGAAATAGAAGGCGATATACAGAGTTATTCCCAGGATGTTTTAGATGACGCCGGAAAAAATATATCTGTAAAATTAAATGTTGTTCCGATGACCGTAAATTTTATATATACGATTTACGATGCTTTTTATATAGGAGGAGGAATCGGAATGTATCACGTATTTTACAGTAAAGAACCCCTGGGTAATCACAGGGCCACCCCCGGCTCTGAACCGGGAGAGACTATTTCCCACCCCGTGACGACAGCTTTTGGGTTTCAGCAAAAAATGGGCATGGAAGTTTTTCCCATGAATCCCAACTGGGACTGGTTTGTGGGCTTAAAAAGTTTTATGACCACCGATACTCCGGCCGGCAGTCTCCTGGGGGTTACCCTGGGCGGCAAAGTTCGTTATATCTGGTAGCAGAATAATTTGCCGAAGTCAGTTAAATCCGAAATTTTTTACAATCCCGGTTACGAAGAACTTTCCGATTCTGCTTCTTACCCTTTTGAAAAATACAGATTAATAAAAAAGTGGCTGTTAGAAAAAGAATATTTTAGCCGGGAATCTTTTCAAATTACTCCTTCTCTTTCCCCGGAGGAACTTAGTTGTATTCATACAAAAGATTATATTTATAGAGCCTTAAACGGCGATTTGTCGGTTGCCGAGCAGATTCAGACAGAACTTAAATATCCTAAAAAAGCGGCTGAAGTTGCTCTTAGCTCCTGCACCGGGGTTTATCTTAGCGGCCGGGCGGCTTTAGAAGATGGAGGCAGCGTATTTATTGGAGGAGGCTTCACCCACGCCCACAAAAATAGACCCGGTGCTTTTACAGTATTTAACGATGTGGCTTACGGGGCGTTAAAATTAGCCCGTGATGGGCGCCGGGTTTTGATTTTAGATTGCGACCTACACCAGGCAGACGGTACTATAAGCATATTAAAGCCCAATAAGAATATCAGAGTGCTCTCTTTTTACTCTAAAGAGTTTTATCCTATAATTAAGGAAACCCCGGACCGGGGTTTTTCTTTAAGTGAAAATATTTCCGGTAAGACTTATAATAATATGTTGAAAAAACAGCTGAAAAAAGAATTAGATTTTTTAAAACCGGATATTATAATATATATAGCCGGAGCCTGTAGTTATAAAGAAGACCTTTTGGGGGATTTAAAGCTGGAAAAGAGAGATTTTATTAAAAGAGATGAAATTGTATTAAACGAAGCAATTTCAAATAATATTTCGGTGTCCGTATTATTGGGGGGCGGAAAATCAAAAGAGTTAAAAGATACAGTGGATATACATACTAACACAATAGAAAAGGTCCTCCAATTATGTTAAAAAGTTTAAGAGGGAAAGTTAGAATAAATATACCCCGGATGGATTTGGTAGATTACCGCGAAAAGAAAGAAAAATCCGGAAAAGACAAAAAACGGCCGCCATCTAAGTTTCACACGGAAGATAGAGACTACTTAAGAGAAAAAATTATTCAGTCCGGTGTTTTTACTGAAAGGGAATTACTAAAAATAGAGAAAGTGGGATGCGGCCGGGTGACTGGAAACGGGATGGTTAAGTATCCTTTTATCGGTTATAGAAACATACTCCTGGAGCTTTTCAATTTTCAAATAATCGGCGGGTTGAAGTTAATCATGAAAGCTGTTGCCGCGGATTACGGCCGGTTAATAGTTCCCCGGCATATGGAATTTATAAATAAACTGGATGAGCAAATTCGACGGTCTCCTAATATCTTTCTTAAAGAGGAGAAGAACCGGTATCCTCTCGGATTTAATGAGATATTATGGAAATACATATACGGGATAAAAAAGAGAGATAATTATTTTCCGGGAAAAAGGGGGAATCTGGTGGTAGCAATAGAAAAATTAATTAAACTTTACAGATTTATAGACTATTCTGAAACCGATGAAAATGAATATGTGATTTTAAATTATGAAAAAATAAACCACCTTTTTAAGGTTAATAAAAATACCGTAGCCAGGGAGTTAATAGATAAGATAGGGGGTACCGGTAAATTTGTTGTAAAGAACGGTTTGCTGTCCGGACAGGCGGTAAAATCCATGGAAGATTTACGGGCCGGTAATTTTGATAATTTAATAATACTAAATAATTACAGCAGTAAATTAGACGGGTGTATCGGGTGCGGAAAATGTATAGAAGTTTGCCCCCAATATCTGGAAAGCCCCCATATCCTTAAAATTTTTAAAAACGGCCGGGGATTTATTCCTTTTTCTAAAGTAGACGGGTGTATCGGATGTGGATTGTGCGGGTTTTTATGTCCGGGATGGTATTTAGAATGAATACGTTTATGGTGGGGTTACCTCCTTTTGCCCATAAATCTCGCGAGGAGTTATACGTATGGACTGATTTATTGATTGCTCTGCTGCCGGCTTTGGGTTACCGGTTATTTTTAACTGGCCAGGGAGTTGAATTCCTGGGGATTTTAATTATATCTGCATTTACTTTTGGAATAACAGGTTATTTTAAAAAGAAAAAGATTACAGTAAAAATTTTGCAATCTGCAGTCACCGGAATTTTAATATTTCTTATGGTCTGGTACAGGCTGTCCGTAACGGGAACAAATAGGTTTGTTATTGTAGGGGGGGCGGTGCTATTATCGATTATAATATATGAAATAATATTTAAAGGGCCGCCGGTGACCCCGTTTAAACCGGTAATTATAGCGCCGTTACTTTTGATGAAATATATTAATTCGTTCGGGCCCGATAATTTTGGCATTACAGTTTATTTATATCTGGCAGGGATAATATATCTAATCTTTAGAAAAAGGGTTAATCTCTATTTTATATTATTTATAGCGCTGGGATTTTTAATAACAAAGTTAATTTTTTCCGGCTGGGCGGAATTTAACAATTATCTGCCTCTTTTCCTGTGGGGAAGTTTATTGCTTTCCTATCCCGGAGTTCTTCCATTGCAAAATAAGGATAAGGGAATTACCGGCCTGGTTACGGGTATTGCAATTTCTATTTTTGGGGTTTTGGGAATATTGGCCGGTGCTTTAGTTGGAAGTATAGTGGAAAATATATGAGAAAAATTATTGTTATAATATTGTCTTTGGCGGTAGCTTTTATTATATCATCACAGAAAAATACTGCTGTGAAAAAGAGTCCGGGTCACGAAAAAGCACAGGAAAAACAACAAAAAAAGGGCGGTGTTTCTAAGGGAACTGTAGAAAAAGAAGACCCTTCCCCCGGATTAAAAAAAGATGTAGTCAAAAAAGGAACGGGCCAGGGGTTTGCCGGGAAGATAATAGTAGAAGTTACTTTTGAAAATAGGGGACCGGGAAGCTCGCCGGTTATTACAGATATTGAGGTTATTGAGTCCCGGGAGATAAGCAAATACTGGAATAAGGTCCGGGGGGAAATTATTCCCCGAATCATAGATAATCAGACAACCGACATTGATGCGGTAAGCGGAGCGACACAGTCAAGCGAGGGCTTACTGGAAGCCATTCAAGATGCAAAAAACAAACTTCATTAAAGGTATACAGACAGTATTTTCCCGGGGAGCGGGGGTAGTTCCCTTGCTTGGTTTTATATATTACGGCTTGGAGCCTGCTATATCGATTATAACCGGGTTATCAGCAGTATTGGGCGGGGGTATAATTAATTATTTTTTATTTGATTATCTGGACCGCAGAGAATTATTGGTACTTACGGTTATATGGTCAGCTTTATTATTCGGGGTTATTCCCTCAGGAGAGCTGGGAATTTTCCATACTTTAGCGGTAATTTGGACAGTTTATGTAACCGGTCGGGGAACGGGAAATTTTTCATTCCGGGCCGATTTATTCTGGTTTAGCGGCATAGTCGCCGGTTTTGGAACTTTGGGGTTTACTGCTTTATTAATAAGCCGGGTGCCAAATATAACGGCCGGATTGTTAATGTTATACACAGTGTTGATTATGATAATTTACAGTTTTATACTCCGGAGAATAAAAATTTGAATATTTTACAGTTATTAAAAAGTTCATTTTTCTTATTTTTCGGACTCCGGTTTATTGTAGATATTCTCCCTGAGGTGGATAATTCCAAAGATCTACTTAAATACTACATATATTTAATAACTCATTCTGTAACAGGGCTGTTTATTTACATGGGGTTAAATGAAATTTCTGCGGTCCAAGATCCAGTGCTGTATTTAATGGCGATCCCGTTTGTGGTAATAATTGCCGGAGAAATAACCGGCAGAATATTTAATTTTACTGAGATAAAAAAAGAACCGGGGGCCTATTACAGTCTCTTCGCG
Source organism: Elusimicrobiota bacterium (assembly GCA_051745145.1). Lineage (GTDB taxonomy): Bacteria > CG03 > SLGR01 > SLGR01 > JAGXOG01 > CAYZAK01. The sequence goes on along the minus strand of JBNJDT010000034.1, from coordinate 968 downwards.
GCCGGTTTAATTATTCATGTCAGCACAGCAGGGGCTAATTTTATGGATTATATAAATATGGCCGGACTTATTTTAACAGGTTTTTTAGGATTAGTTTTTGCAGTGTATTCCGTTTATAAAAATATTAATATTGAGAAAAATAGTAATATAAAGCCAGAACAGGTCATTTTAATTATAATTTCTCTATTTATGCTATTGATGGAGGGATTAAAATAATGTGGGCCGTTGTTATTTTAGTAATATTGGTATTTATTTTATATAAGCAGCCTGTTTTTAAAAATCCCAGAACTAAAGAATCTAAGCCGGCAGCAGCTATTATTAAATGCACATTGCCCCGGGAAACTGAATTTAATTACGGTAATATTAAAGACTGCCGGGTAGCTTACCGAAAATTTAAAAATAATTATGTGTGTAAAGATAGTTGCCTGGGGCTTAAATCGTGTATAAAAAGTTGTCCGGAGAATGCAATTACCGAAAATCTGGATGTTATTTATGAAAAATGTACCGGCTGCGGGATATGCATGGAAGTGTGTCCGGTTAATCTTATTAAGATGGTTGAACAGAGTGAGGGAAAAGTATATTTATCATGTAATACTTCTTTAAAACCCGAAGAAGTTGAAGAATACTGTCCTAAGGGGTGCATTAAATGTTATATCTGCGTAAATGTCTGTCCGGAAAATGCCATAGATCTTACCGAAAACGGGTTGCCGTCAGTTAATTTTCAAAGATGCACCGGTTGTAAGGTGTGTGTACGTAAGTGTCCTACAGAGGCGCTGAAAATTATAGAATAATTATTTTTTCAAATAGATGAGTAATTTAAAATTTAAAATTTTTGAGATACTGTTAATCTGTGCCGTATTAGCCGGCTGCCGGGACTCAGATAGAAATTTCCAGAAACATACAAATTTTAGTATGAATACATATGTCACTGTCACTCTACCTGAAGGAGTTCCCCAAAAGACAATAGA
>JBNJDT010000033.1:0-17194 GCA_051745145.1 Elusimicrobiota bacterium | reverse complement strand
GCCCTGTGTCTTTCAACCACACAAATTTTAAGCAGGTCCCGGTCAGGATCCGAAACCAGATAACCGTCTTCGGCGGGCGGGGTGTATTTTTCCTGTTCTGTAACAATCTGGGAAGAAACCAGCTTAATGGTCCGTACTTTTTTATCTGTTACTTTAATTTTAAAATCTTCCGGAGTCAGCCACTTTACGTTCATTGAGCCCCTTATGGGAATATCGCGCGGGGTGACTTCCCTGGATTTTAATTTCCCGTTTTCTGCGACCAGTTTACCCCGTTTAAAAACCATCGACGGGACTGAATCTTCAAAAGATTCTAATACCTGCATATCAGCTACAAATCCGGGAGCTAGTGCTCCGTGCTCTGATAATTTAAAATACCGGGCCGTATTTATTGAAGCCAGTTTAACAGCCATTACCGGATCCATACCCATTTTACAGGCCTTATTTACTATATGATTCATATGTCCAAATTTTAACAGATCTTCCGGGGAGCGGTCGTCAGAGACAAAAGAAAAATTTTCAGAGTTTTTAGCCTTAACCAATGGCAATAAATCCTCTAAATTTTTAGTAGCCGTCCCCTCTCTTATCATAATATGCATCCCTTTTTCTAACTTTTCCCGGGCCTCTTTTAAAGTAGTAGATTCATGATCGCTTTTTATACCCGCTGAGATATAAGCTGCCAGATCTTTACCTGAAAGTCCCGGGGCATGTCCATCTATTCTTTTAGAACTGATTAGTTTTATCTTATCCAGTAATTTTTTATCAGTTGATAAAACACCGGCGAAATTCATTACTTCACCCAGGCCCACTACCCATTTTTCAGAAAGATACGGGAAAAGATCACCGGCGGACAGTACAGCACCGGAAGTTTCCAGATGGGTTGCCGGAACGCATGAAGGCAGAGTTAAATACACTTCCAGCGGCTGATATTTTGCAGAATCCAGTATATATTTAATACCGTCCAGGCCCAGAACATTGGCAATTTCATGGGGGTCGGCCACTACTGAGGTAGTTCCCAGGGGAACTACGGCCTTTGCAAACTCTGAAACAGTCATAAGAGAGCTTTCTATGTGTATATGGCCGTCTATGTAACCGGGCAAAAGATATCCCCCTTTAAGATCTATTGCCCGTTTAGCTTTATATTCCCCTATACCACAGATTTTGCCGTCGTAAACAGCTACGTTATTTTTATTTATTTGTCCGGAAAACACATTGACTATACTGGCATTTTTCAGCACCAGATCAGCCGGCGAATCGCCGGCAGCCACTTTTATAAAATTTTCCAGAGTCACTTACTTATTCACTTCCTCTCTTATTTTAAATTATTTTCTATCAAATTACCGAATTAAATTTATATTGTCACTAAATATACTGTTAAATATCTTTTTTCTTTAAAAGATTCCGGGATTTTTGGGCTATGTTTTCAGCAACCAGACCAAAATCTATCATAAGTTCCCAGGGGGCCCCGCTTTCTCCGAAAGTATCCTCAACCCCAACCATATCCATAATAACCGGAGTTTTAAAATCTTTATTCTTATTTATCAGGCCGGCAACAATATTTCCAAAACCTCCAACCTGATGTTCCTCGCAAGTTATAATTGCGTTGGTATCTTCTACCGCCTTTAAAATTGTATTCTCATCAATCGGTTTTACGGTATGAACATCGAGTATTCTGGTTTCTATTCCAAAATCCTCTTTGAGAATATAGGCCGCCCGCATAGCTTCGGGGACCATAGGCCCGCAGGCAATTAAAGTTAAATCTTCATTCTCATTTTGATAATCCGAACCAAGTGCCCACTCAAAAGCATCTTTAAATTTATCTGCCCTGCCCCGGTATCTTATTACGTTAGCCATACCGAATTCAAACGGCGTGTTTTCATCAGCAACTACCGGCGTTGCTTCCCGGGCATACCGGATGGTAGCCGGGCCGTCTTTATAGGTTACCGCTTTAGTGGCTTTATATGTCTCTGTAGAATCACAGGGTACAACCATTATCATATTGGGCAGACAGGTCATCAACGATATTTCCTCTAACGCCTGGTGAGTAGCTCCGTCCGGCCCTACAGAAATACCGCCGTGAGCGTCCGCTATCTTTACATTAAAATTATTGTAACAGGTAGTTGTCCGTATTTGTTCCCAGGCCCTTCCCGTAGAGAAAACCCCGTAAGATCCAACAAAAGAAATTTTATTTTCCCGGGCCAGACCGGAACCGACTTCCACCATATTAGATTCCGCTATCCCCACACTGAAAAATCTTTTCTTTCTCTCCGGATGATTTGCATAAAACTTATCCATTCTTATAGAACCGGAAATATCGGAGCCGTGGGCCACAATTTTTTCATCCTCCCCAAGTTCTTCCAGAGCATCCCCAAAACCGTTGCGCGTAGCATCCATCTCAACTTTCATGTCCTTTTGAGAATTCCACCAGTAATCGCGTGAAAATTTGGGTTTTTTATTCTTAATTTTTTCATCAACTTCTTCTTGATAATCAGAAGCTATTTCCAGAAGTTCATTAACTTTTTCTTCAGTAAACTGCTGATCTCCTATATCTTCCAGAGCTTTATCCAGAGATTCTGCGCCGGAACGGCCATCTTTGGGAGGTGTGCCGTGATACCCCACCACATCCTCCGCATAGGAGACGCCTTTACCTTTTACTGTATCAGCTATTATGACCGTAGGCATGCCCTCTACTTTATCAGCTTCTTTAAACCCTTTCAAAATTTCTTCCATATTATGACCGTCTATTTCTATGACATTCCAGCAGAAGGATTCATATTTTTCATTTAACGGACTTACACACATAATTTCATCTGTTGTCCCGTCTATCTGAAGCTTATTGCGATCGACAATAGCCACTAAATTATCTAATTTATGGTGACTGGCACTCATTATAGATTCCCAGACAGAACCCTCATCGTGTTCACCGTCACCGAGAATACAGTATACATTGTAATCTTTATCTTCCAGTTTTGCATTTAAGGCTGACCCCACTGCAACTCCCAGCCCCTGCCCCAGGGATCCGCTGGAAAGTTCAACTCCCGGCAATTTAAGTCTGTTGGGGTGTCCTTCAAAACCGGAACCCAGTTTACGCAGCTTTATAACTTCTTCTATGGGAAAATAACCGGCAGCACCCAGTCCGACATAGAGCGACGGCGCTTTATGGCCGGCCGACCAGAAAATTCTGTCCCTGTCCTCCCATTCCGGGTTTTTGGGATCGTGCTTAGCAATATCCAAATAAAGCGCAGCCGTTATATCCATTATAGATAAAGTCCCCCCCGTATGACCGGACCCGGCCGCATGGAGAGCTATCATATTGTAAGCTCTCATTTCCTTAGCTTTTTTCTCCAAATCCTTTACATTGTATTTCTCTCTAATCTCTCCAGTCTCAGAATTTATTGTAGGCATTATTCCTCCTTACTGTATTTATACGATAATTTCAATACTTTTCCCTCTCAATATTAATTTTAAATATTTTTATTTAAAGTTATTTATGATAGTAAATTTATTATATAAATTCAAGAAATTTTTTCTTCAATCTGTTTCAATAATGCTTCCGAATCAAATGGTTTTACAACATACCCGTCGGCTCCGGCCTGAAGACCTTTCATTACTTCCATCTCCTGGCCCAGCGCCGAAAGCATTATTATAGGAATTTCAGAAACTTTTTCTTTCTTCTTTATTCTCTTTGTAGCTTCGATGCCGTCCATCTCGGGCATCATAATGTCCATTAATATTAAATCGGGCATCACTTCTTCTACATTTTCTACAGCTTCCTTTCCATTTTTAAAGCTTATAACCTTATACCCTTTTTTTTCCAACATAAATTTCAATAACTTTATTGTAGTAGCGTCATCTTCAACTGACATTATCTTTTTACTCATTTATAGCTGCCTCCCGGTACTAATTAAATTACACTTATATCTATATATAAATTTTACGTTTTATAGAGTTATTTTCAAATTTCTTATTTATTTTTCTTAGCGCAAATTGCTATATCCAGCATTATATTTAAAGCAAAACTGTCTTTTATCGGTTCACGGGGCAAAACTTCCAGGGGCATATCTTTTTCTTCCATTTTAGCAGTAATTTCACTTTTAAAATTATCGGCAACTGCAAAATTCCCCCCCGGCTCCATGGAAAGTGCAATATCGACTTTATTGTTAATTGCCAGATGAACCAATTTATCGTAATTTATATTTACCTCCGGAGAATAAAAATGGGTAAATACAGGCTGTATATAAAAATTTATCTTTTTCTGGCGGGCCAGCTTATGCAATTTGTCCACAATTTCTGAAAAAAGCTGTTGCGATCCTTCCGGCAATATGTAACCTGCTTTTATTTCCCTCACATCAGATTTCTTTGTGCCTATTATTTTCTGGCGAAACGCTTCTTCTTGCTCCTCCCCGCTTTCTGTATCCTCAGACGCAGTATCATCCTGCTGAGTTTTAATCTGAGCCTTATCTTCCGACTGAGGCGGCGGGGGTACGTTTTGACTGGATTGAGCTGATTGCGGCTGGGTATATTTGCCGCAATTTCTACAATAATACCTGTCATACTTAGAAATATATTCTAAATTACTACTGCACGTGGGACATTTCTTTTCCCCACCCTGTTGATTAGGTGGTGGAGGCTGTTGCTGCTGGGGCTGGGGCTGGTGCTGATGCTGGGGGGGAGGGGGCGGAAAATTACCGGTACCCGGCTGACCGGATGATTGCCAGTTTGGCACACTTGGTTCGACATACATTCCACAACTTCCACAATACCATCTTTGATATTGAGGGACAAAACTTATTTGGGGACTTCCACATCTGGAACAAATTTTACCTGATTGCTGGGGCGATGGCTGGGGCGCGGAATATTGAGGTTGAGCTTGAGGCTGGGGCTGGGGCTGCTGAACCGAAGAAGGGGTCTGCTGCGAATACGAACCCTCACCTCCCGGCGGCGGGGGCGTATCGTCGGCCGGCGTCTGCTGGGTATCAGATTTTTCTTCCTCTTCAGGTTCGCCGGGTAAAATATTGCTTATTATATCTTTAACTAAATCAAGATTCATATTCTCATCCGAAATATTTTTATAGGCCACAATTCTATTAATAATTCCCTCCAGTTCCCTTATGTTGGAAGTTAATCTTTCAGCAATATAATTACTTATATCTTCCGTCAATTCCAAACCTGCCTTAGTAGCCTTTCTCTTTAATATTGCTTTCCGGGTCTCGAAATTCGGGGACTTTACATCTGTCGTTAAACCCCATTCAAAGCGGGATTTCAAACGTTCTTCCAGAGTTGTTAACTTTTTTGGAGGTTTATCGGAAGTAATAACAATCTGCTTTTTAACATCATGCATATCATTAAAAATATGAAAAAATTCCTCCTGGGTTGATTCCGACTTTTCTAAAAACTGTATGTCGTCAATTAAAAGAAGATCTACATCCTTGTATCGATTGCGCAACTCGTTTATAGTCCCTTTTTCAATAGCATTTATTACTTCCTCTATAAATTTCCCCGTTGAAATATATACTATCATGTAATCCGGGAAATTTTGTTTTACATAATTACCGATTGATTGCATTAGATGAGTTTTTCCAAGCCCCACACCCCCGTAGATAAACAGGGGATTATAATTTTCCCCCGGATTTTCTGCTACAGCTTTACAGGCCGCATAAGTAAACCGGGTATTCGTCCCCACTATAAAATTATCAAAAACATAGTTTTCCTTTAATGTGGTATGGGAGGAAAGATTACTTACAGGTTCTTTTTCTTTACTTTTCTTTTCAGCCGGCTTAATATTAGAGGTATCCTCTTTTTTATTTTGTTCTTCCTTTTTATCTTTTTTTTGCCGGGACTTCTCTTTTGTTTTTTTGGACTTTACAATTTTATCTAATTTTTTTTTGAGTTTTTTTCTGAATTTTTTATCAGTATCATATAAAAATAGCGACCACTCAAATTTTTCTTCAGAGGCGGGAAAAGGACGGCTGCTTACATTGCCCAGTTTATTTACTAATTTTTTTACCTCTTTTTCAGTTCCCCCCAGGCTTAATTTATACCTGTTTTTGTCTTTAGGACTGGGCGTATGTTTTAATTTATAGTTATCTAGCTTCATTTACTTTGTATTTTTTTATTTATAACTCACTGATATCTCTTTATAATACCGGTAATATTTGCAGGATAAGAAAATTTATTGGACCTATAGTCTTATACTACCTGTTTACTTATTGCCAAATTTTCTTTTTACTAAGTCTAAGGCTGATATCATTAAATTTACCTTCAATTTCTTCTCTTTTTTTATTTATATCTTCCGCTGCAGACTTCTCATTTAACATATTTAAATTTATTTTACAGTTAAGTAAACTTCCTTTTATACAGACCCGAGATAGCTTGGCGGCAATTGAGATATCTGATATAAGATTATCGTATTCGGATAATTCTAATTTCTGAATTAAATTTAAAAGCTCCAGGGAAAGCCGGGCTGTATCCAGCGATACTTTGGCAGCTTCTTGCAGGGCTGCCGGTAATTTATCGCTCTTATTTTTACTCGCTTCCATTACTTTTTCAAATTTACAGCTGTCCTTTTGAGCAAAATCGAGGGATTTTTCTTTTATTTTTTCTAATTTCTCTTCAACCCCCGTATCGCTTTTAATTCTGACCGCCATCAAAATTAAACTGCTGGCCAAAGAATTGACTACGCCAAGAACATTCCCTCCGCCCGGAGTACTGTTTTCAGATGATACCTGCTTTAAATATTTATTTAAAGAAATTTCTGATAAATTATTCTTCAATAATATTTATCCTGCCCTCTTCTATAAGCATGCGGGCTAACGGAGTAACTACAGCATTGGATGGAACTTTTAAATTTTTTATCCCTTCGTTAATCTTATTTTCTATAACATCCTTAGTAATTAACGGTTTCTTATTTTTAAAAGTTGTCCGGCTTTTTATATACTCTTTTTCTAACAGAGGTCCTCTCTTAAAATCATCTTCTTCTTCGGATCGGGAAGAAATTTGACTCTCTGTTATTATATCCACTACTGTATCGGCAATAATCTTTCTCATTTATATATCTTTAATTTTAAATAAATACAATACACCGTAAGCGTCCCTGGGGAAGCTTTTTACATTACAGACGCTTTATCTATTAATTTATTTTTTTTCGTTATTATCTTGAGGTATAATTCTCTCCAGATCGCCATGCGGTCTAGGTATAACGTGAACACTGACTAATTCCCCAACTTTTTGAGCAGCTTGAGAACCGGATTCTACGGCAGCCCTTACAGCGCCGACTTCACCTCTTACCATGGTTGTAACATAGCCTTGTCCTATCTTTTCGTATCCGGCCAGTTCTACTTTTGCCGCTTTTACCATGGCATCTGATGCCTCTATCATACCTACTAAACCTATCGTCTCAATCATACCTAAGGCAAGTTTTGATTCTGCCATTTTTTATTCCTCCTTATCTTTATCTATCCTTTTTTTAATATGCGCTGTCCGACTCACCGCCGGTAACTATGGCCACCGAAGCCGATGCCCCTATCCGGGATGCGCCGGCGTCCACCATTCCCTGAGCTTCTTCCTTGGAATGAATTCCCCCGGAAGCTTTAACTCCCATGGATTCTCCGACGGTTTCGCGCATAACACTTATATCTTCTTCTTTTGCTCCTCCCGGACCAAACCCGGTAGAAGTCTTTACAAAATCCGCTCCCGCGGATTTGGCCAGCTGACTGGCCTTTCTTATCTGATCTTCATCCAGTAATGCAGTTTCCAGTATAACTTTCAGAATTTTTCCCTGGGTCGCCTCCCGGACTGCTTTAATATCATCTTCTACCAGCTGGTAATTACCGCTCTTTAGGGCTCCGACGTTCATAACCATATCGATCTCATCTGCCCCGTTAGCAATAGCATCCCTGGCTTCAATAGCTTTTACCGTAGGTGTCGTAGCCCCCAAGGGGAAACCTATTACCGTAGTCACCCCTACATCGGTTCCTTTTAAAAGCTGGCTGGCTAATTTAACGTTTGTGGGATTGACACATACCGTAGCAAAATTATATTTTTTCGCCTCCTCGCATAACTCTCCTATCTCTTTATCGGTAGAATCAGCATTGAGGTCGGTGTGGTCTATCAGCCCGGCTATATCCTGAGCCACATTATTTCCCAACTGTTTGGCGGAAATTCTTGAAGCTCCGGCATTTACAATATCTCTTACTTCATCTTCCCTGTTAACTACACACAGTCCGCATTCTGCGCAGGCCTCCACATCTCCCCCGCAGGGTAAATTATTATTTAATCCCGATGATGAGGTTGAAGAATTTGAGACTGTTCTAACTTTACTGTCCATATTAAAAAGCTCGGTAGCTCGCTGGGCCAGATTTTTGGCCACCGTTACAGTTGCCCCCAGATTTTTAATGGTATTTACCATCTGGTTAACCTGCCTCATAAAAAATGACGTGGCCTTGGGCTCGGGACCGCCGCAGCAGATAATTGAATCCCTGGCCATTAAGATTTTCTTCTCATGCCGCAGGGCCAGCAATATTATATTGGACGCGGGATTATCCGCTACCATATTGGATATTTTCGACGCTCCGTTCATTGTAAGTACGGGGACTATTATTCCGTCTATACGGTCTAAAAGTGACCGGTCCCATATATCCTTATCCTCTATAATTCTATCCACGCCGCTCTGGAGTACTTTCTGTCTGCCTATAATTTTATGGGCTGCCCCGGTAAGATAAGCAGACATGCGGGCCCCCAGCTCCTTTAAACACTTAATCTGGTTTAGGGCAGTATCCACTTCCCGATCTCCCCCCATAAAAATCAGCAGTATCTCCCGTTTACCGCCTTTGTCACTTTTTATCCTGTTCATTGTCTCATTTGTTATTTTCTGAATTAAACTTTCTTCCACTTTTTTCCTCCTTATTCTGTCAGTCTAACTTTTATAATAATATTAAAAACTTATTCTTTAATGATATTTTTTAAATTTACCTTCTCTGTAAACATTATCCACAACCCCCACAACTATTGTCCGGGTTGGGGCCTGTTCATAACCTAAAATCTGCCGGCAGGAAGAACCCTCGTCCAGAACCAGGACCGTATCACCGGGCCCGGCGTCAATACTCTGGTCAACTGCCATTTGAGTTTCCCCGTTTGGTTCGCCGGATATCTCATCCACCGGTTTTACCAGTAATAATTTTTTTCCGGTAAGAGCGGAATGCTTACGGGTGGCCCAGACATTACCGATTACTTTTCCGATAATCATTGGTTTATATCTAGCCCGTCAATTATACCCACTACCGCATGGTTACATATGGCATAATCATCAAATGCGTGGCAGGCTTCTCTGGAGGAAACGTAAAATACATACTCAGAAGCCCCCGCCCCCACGGCATCAAGAGCCAGGATGGATTTCCCTTTATCTTTAACTTCGTCTTCCCGGTTGTTTTTGTAAGCTTCCTCAACTTCCTCCCAGCTCATGGGTTTTAACATGAGAATTTTTTTACCTTTCATAGTTTTATATTTTCGGGTGGCCACTACCCGGCCTATTACTTTAGCGGCTTTCATCCTGTTCCATCCTTTTTATTAAATTCACTCTTCTTTTATGTCTTCCCCCGTCAAAATCCGTAGTTAAAAATTCATCCACCATCTCTTTAGCGGTTCCGGTATCTGTTTCATCGGCCCCTATACACAGAACATTGGCATTGTTATGCTTTCTCATCATCTTTGCATCACTAACTTCCCTGGCCGTACCCGCCCTGATCCCCCGAACTTTATTTACCGCTATACATATTCCTACCCCGCTGCCGCATATGGCTATACCAAAATCCCCCGCGCCCCGGGTAACCTTCCGGCCCACTTCCCGGGCGTATTCCGGATAATCCACCGATTCTTCATCCGGTGGTCCGACATCGGTGATATCATAATCTTTTGCCGAAAGATATTCGCTTAATTCTTTCTTTAACTTAAAACCCCGGTGATCGGAGCCTATTATTATCCTCATTTGTAGTACTTATCCTCTATATCTTTGATTTTATTCAGCCTCCGGGCGTGCCTTCCCCCGCCAAAAGGTGTTTTTAACCATTCATCCACTATATCTCTGGCTAAAAGAGGCCCCAGCATTTTACCGCCAAGACATAAAACATTACAGTCATCGTGCTCTGCGGCATATCCCCCGGTCAACCTGTTATAGGCCGTTACCGCCCTCACTCCTTTGACCTTATTGGCCGTAAGGCAAACTCCTCCCCCCGTACCGTCAACCAGAATCCCCCTCTCGTACTCCCCCCTGGATATCGACTGTGCAACAAGCTGGGCGTAATCGGGATAGTCACACGACTCTTCCGAATAAGTGCCAAAATCCACAACATTGTACCCGTTATCCTGAAGATAATCTTTTAAATCCTCTTTAAGGGCAAAGCCGCCGTGATCCGATCCGACCACTATTTCATTCATACTAATTTATCTCCTTTGTAGACATATTATAAAACGCTCCGGGCCATATCTTTGTGGGGTCTTGGAATTACTACCCGCCGGACTAAAATTCCTTCCTCTTTAATAGACATACAACCCGCATTTACAGAGGAGCGGACCGCTCCCACTTCCCCGGTTAGTGTAACATAAGCCTTTCCCCCCAGGGCATTGGCCAGACGGACATCTATTAAATCTATGTTGGCCTTTTTGGCAGCGGCATCGGCCGCTATTATAGAGGAGGCCGCCGAAAAGGTCTCTATTATTCCCAGGGATTCCAGCTCGGTTACATCACTCATCCCCCGTATAGCGGGAACAAGCTGGCTGTGTATATTGGGAATCATAAGTTTATCCACAAAAGCATCTTCGGCCAGCTCCAGCCCGGCATCCAGTGAGCTTTCCACATCCGCTGTCCGGCCGGTTATAAGAACAATGAATTTTCCCGGACAGACCGAATGAGATTCGACCAGTTCGCTGCCCGCCGTCTTTAATAAACTGTCTGTTACCTCAAATCCTTTTGCTATACTGCAAAGTTCAATTAAACCTATGGCATTTTTCATATTTTTTCTCTCATCCTCCCGCTATATTAATACTGTTATCGGTAATATTAGTTATCTTTCCGTCTATACTGGCATGAACCGTAGCTCCCAGAGTATCTTCCGGTATTTTGGCTATTATATCCCCGCTGCTTACTTTATCTCCCTTGCTGATGACCGGCTCAGATGGAGCACCTATATGCTGGGCAAGAGATATTTTAACCTTATCTGTTTTTACAGTTTTTACTGCCAGTTTCTGCCCTTCATACTTATCCAATCCTATTCTTTTAACTAAACGATCGGTATTTACCCTTCTAAAATCTCTCTCCGGATGTACTTCAAGGTTTTTGTTGTTATGGGGGTTTTCCACCCCTTCTTTTTGAAGTGTATCCCGGGCCTGCACTAACATTTCCCGGGGGGAAAGATCCAGAGGACAGGCAAACATATCACATAACCCGCATTCACAGCATAGATATGCATTAGTAAGATGCACGGAAGAATTTTCCGGAGCTATAAATAAATTTCTCATCATTTTATGAGGGGAAAGATCGTGCCCCAGTAAGTTTCTAGGACAGACAATAGAGCAGTCAAAGCACTGATCGCACATGGACTTGCCCCTCTTTTCATTAGATTGGATAGTACGGCTCTTCTTAACAGCTGCCGGATTATCTTCGGGTAATACCAGTATTCCCCCGTCTCTTTTATCTATAAGATAGTCTTCGTCAACTATGCTCCCGGTCATCGGACCGCCGCCTACTATAACATAATCCTCGACCTTTGGCTTTCCGGCCCGGATCAGTTCCCCGGCAGTTATCCCCACCGGAACTTCAGCCATATATGGAGTTTCCAGGGCGCCGGCTACCGTTACCCACCTGGTGGTCACCGGTTTATCATCGGTAAACGCTCTTTTTACGTTTAAAATGGTATTTACATTAGTAACTACCGCCCCCACATCCAGGGGCAGTCCGCTTTCGGGAATTGATTTACCGGTTATATCGTATACCAGTTCAAATTCATCTCCGGCCGGATAGTAATTATCAAGTTTATACAACTCTATATCCGAACTGGTTCCCAGTATTTTATTAAAACTGGCAACCGCTTTTTTATACTTTGCTTTTAATGCTATATACAGCTCATTAGCTCCGGTGGTCTGCTTTATTAACCTTAGTCCCTCCACAATTTCCCGGGCGTGCTTTTCCATTAAAAATTTATCCGTAGCCAGAAGCGGTTCGCATTCCGCACCGTTAGCTATTACAACATCGGCATCTGCCGAAATTTTAGCATAAGACGGGAAACCCGCTCCTCCGGCGCCAACTACCCCGGCCGATTTAACTTTTCGTAAAATTTCTTCTTTTTTCATTTATGCTATCCTGAAATTATCCACTAACACACATCTTAACGGCCGGGTAAAGTGAGAGGCCTTGACCAGACCGTCTCCTGTGGGAGTGGCAATGGACATAGTTGCATATCCCTGGCCCATGCCCAGCCCCATATAAGAAGGTCCGTTTTTAACAAATATGGAACAGGCCGCTTTGCGGGCCATTTTAGTCAGATTTTCCACGTTAAGAGAATGCATTATAGCCGTATGTCCGTTTCCCCCCTCCATTTCTACGGCCAGATCTATAGTCTGCTGGATATTGCCCGTTCTGGCCACCGGCATAACGGGCATAAGCTGTTCGGTCCACATTAAATCATGGTTTTTATCCACTTCTCCCCACAAAAACCTTGTATCCCGGGGGATATCAAGTCCTATAGCCTGGGCTATATAGGAAGCATTTTTTCCCACATACTCCCGGTTCATGGCCCCCTCGCAACCTCCTTTGCCGGATTCTTCTATAACAATATCCGCCAGGCGGTCCATCTGCTGAGAATCTAATTCGTAAATTCTGGAATCACTCCTGAATCTGTCAATAACCGCCCCCGCCGCCCGGTCGGTTGCCAGAACTTCTTTTTCCGCGGTGCACAGAATCCCGTTGTCAAAGCTTCCCCCCTTAATAATTGAATCCACCGCCCGGTCAATATCCGCAGTGCTGTCAATAACCGCCGGGGGATTTCCCGGCCCGGCCGCTATAACTTTTTTATTACTTTCCATGGCCTTGGCCACAACAGCAGGGCCTCCGGTAACCAGTAAAACTCTTATATCCGGATGAGAAAACAGTACCTGGGCCCCTTCCAAGGTAGGTTCGGACATAGCTGTTATCAGTCCCCCGGGTCCACCGGCTTTTACAACCGCTTCGTTTAAAATATTAATTGCTTCCTGGGAACATTTTTTAGCTGCCGGATGGGGGGCAAATACCACAGCGTTCCCCGCCGCCAGAATACTTATAGAATTATTTATTACCGTGGATGTGGGATTAGTTGAAGGAGTTACCGCCCCTATGACCCCAAAAGGAGCTTTCTCTACCAAAGTCATTCCGTCATCGCCGGTATAGGTAACCGGGCTTAGGTCTTCCACCCCCGGAGTTTTATCCGCACCCAGCATATTTTTCTTTATCTTATCCGGATACCGTCCCATTCCCGTTTCATCACGGGCGGACCGGGCCAGGGACTCGGCATTTTCTCTTGCAGCTTTGCGCATTTCAGAGATAACTTTTCTTCTGAGTTTCAGTCCCATATCCGCAAACCGGGCCTGGGCTTCTTTTGCCTTACTTATGGCCCTTTCCATAGTATCAAAAAGATATGAAGAGCCGGCGCTGGAAATTGAAGATACTGCCGGGCTGTCACCCTGCTCAATTTTACTGACCACTTCTCTTACAATTTTTGATACTTGTTGCTTATCAATATCCATTTTATATCCTCCGATATCTTAAATTTGTTTGATATTTTGGTTAGATTCTATTCCTTGTGCTTTTCAAATATAAGCTGGCCCTCTTTTTCCACATAATCTACAATAGCCATTATAGTACAGTCCACCGGACGGTCTTCGGTGATATCGGTCATTCTGGATGATGAGCCCGTTACATACAGCACCAGCTCACCTTCTCCTGCTCCCACCGAATCCAGACCCACCAGGGGAGTACCGGCCGGGTCAAGATTATCGTCAACCGGCTGAACCAGCATTAATTTTCTGCCTTTTATTTTACTGTCTTTTGTAGTGCAAACTACATTACCTGTAATTTTTCCAAACTGCATTTTTTATCCTCTTTTTTTTATATTTTCTATATTTATCGGTAAACTGTCTTCAAGATCTTCATAGGGAAATGGTATTACATGGGCACTTAATAATTCTCCTATTTTTTCAACTGCCGCTGAAGCCGCATCCACTGCAGCCCGGCAATCTGCCACCGGCCCCCGTATCAATACAGTCACAATCCCGTTTCCCGTTTTTTCATATTTAACCAGCTCCACTCTAGCGGTCTTTACCATAACATCACCGGCTTCTATACTGCCTACAAGCCCCCGGGTCTCCACCATACCCAGTGCTTCTCTTTCCATTTTATTCATTATTAAAAAATTCGCGGGTAATAGGCAATTTACCCTCTAAATCTTCATGGGGCCGCGGTATTACATGGACAGAAACCAGCTCCCCGACTTTCTGAGCGGCCATACTCCCTGCCTCGCAGGCGGCCCGGCAGGCTGCCACTTCCCCTCTGACTAATACCGTGACATAACCATATCCTATCTTTTCATACCCTACCAGGCGAACATCAGCGGCTTTGACCATAGCATCGCCGGCTTCTATCATACCCACTAATCCTTTGGTCTCTATCATTCCTAAAGCTTTATCCATATTTTAACTCCTGTTTATAACTTAAAATTTAACTTAAAAAAACTTCATCTCCGCTTTTCAAATCGCAAGCGTTTGCTTCATCGGTATCTATGTGGCATTCCAGACAATAATTTTCACTCACTCTCACCAGCATATCCTCTAAGACAATTGATCTTGGCGGACGGGTACGGACACGAACTTTTTGACCGTCTTTTACTTTAAATACGCCGGCATCTGCCGGAGTCATATGAATGTGACGCTGGGCCACAATTATGCCCTTAGATAAACGAACTGACCCCTTAGTACCGATCAAACGTCCTCCGGGAGTTCCGGCTACATTACCCGAATTTCTAACCGGAGCATCTATACCCAACGTGTAACAATCCGTCCGGGATACCTCTATCTGGGTGGAATCGCGAACCGGACCCAGTACTCTTATCCTTTCTAACTTTCCTTTTGGTCCGGCAAGAGTTACCGTTTCCTTGGCCGCAAATTCTCCCGGCTGCATAAGATCTCTTAATTTTGTAAGCTTATAACCGTGACCAAAAAGTTTTTCCACGTGCTTCTGGGTCATATGTATATGCCTGTTGGAGACATTACATATTATCGGCTTTTGAGATCTTTCCAATCTCAGTAAAATTTCCCCTTCTAATTTACTCTCATCTATCATTGATTTTTAAATTTTACTATCTTTGAAAACGATTCCGCTTCCAGACTGGCTCCACCTATCAGTCCACCGTCGATATTTTCTTCCTGCATCAACTCTTTTACATTATAAGGTTTTACGCTGCCCCCGTAAAGAATTCTTATCCCGCTACCTATTTCGGGACCAAATTTTTCGCTCAAATTTTCCCTTATAAATTCATGAACTTCGTTGGCCTGCTCGGGAGTAGCAGTTTTACCGGTCCCTATTGCCCACACCGGTTCATAGGCGATAGTTAAACTAGATGCGTGCTCGGCAGTAATATCTTTCAGAGCAATATCCAGCTGGCCTTTTATTACATCAAAAGCCTTCCCTGCTTCTCTTTGTTCAAGCTTTTCGCCAAGACAAATTATCGGTTTTAAATCTTTATCCATAGCTACTTTTAACTTTTTATTTACCAGCTCGTCGGTACACCCGAAATATTCTCTTCTTTCGGAATGTCCGAGTATGACCCATCCGCAGCCGGTATCTTTTAACATATCCGGGGATATTTCTCCGGTATACGCCCCGCTGGTCTCCTGGTGCATATTCTGGGCCCCCAGCATAATATTAGAATCTTTTAACACTTCATTAAGTACGGGTAATGCCGTATAGGGGGGAGCAATCATCATATCCACTTCTTCAACATCACTAACCAAATTTTTAAATTCCTGAACCATCTGCACCGCTTCCTTATTTGTCTTATTCATTTTCCAGTTGCCGGCAATATAGGGTTTTCTCATAATATCCTCCGTAATTATCTCTATTCCAAACCGCCCGGCGGTCTCTTTTGCCAGGGGGGTTACCATTGTACTTTCAGGTACTCTTATCCTTCTCTTACCTCTTTTCTTTGAGGCCAAAATGTCTTCATTTCTTAATATTTTCACTTTAGTTATAATTTATACTAATAAATTAATTTATAGTCAAGCCAGTACTTTATTTTAAACTGTAGTATTCTACCCTTTAAGATACTACCTTATTTCTTCCTTCTTCTTTAGCCCGATACAGCTTTTTATCGGCCTCTCTTATTAAATCCTTGGGAGTTTTTACAGAACTATTATACCCTGCTACTCCGATGCATATTCTTATTTTATATTTTCTGCCGTCTACTTTAAAAGTACTATTATCAACTTTTTCCCGTAATCTTTCAGCAAGAATTACGGCTCTTTCTTTAGGGGTTTCCGGCAGTAATATTACAAATTCTTCGCCGCCGTACCTGCCGCATATATCCGCCCCTCTGGTGGTAGATTTCATTATATCAGCTAAATGCATAAGAGCCCTGTCTCCCATCTGATGGCCGTAGGTATCATTAAATTTTTTGAAATGATCTATATCCAGAAATAATAGGGAAAATTTACCGCTATACCGTTTTGCTTTCTCTATTTCCTGATCCAAACGGGTTAAAAAGAAACGGCGCATATATAGTTTTGTCAAAGGATCTGTAATTGCCATCTTATACATCCGGGCGTTATTTATAGCAACTGCCGCCTGGGATGCCAGTATAGAAAGAAGTCTCTTATCGTTTCTTATAAACTGCTTTCCGGAAAATTTAGAATCCAATGTTACTACTCCAAGTATATCCTCCTTAAATTTAAGAGGTAGACAAAGTAAAGTTTCCCGGGGACGCCCTTTTTCGGACTCTTTAAAAAAATCTTTATAAAAATGGTTTTTTGTAGTGTCGTTTATCAGGATAGGTTCACCGGTCTGGGCAACCCGCCCCCCAATTCCCTCCCCCATTTTAAGTTTTACATTTTCTATCGCTCTTTCGCTTAACCCCCTGGATGCCTTTATCTCCAGCAAATCTTTTTCCCTGTCATAAAGCAT
>JBNJDT010000032.1:0-17217 GCA_051745145.1 Elusimicrobiota bacterium | reverse complement strand
CCATGTCCTGAACATCCGAGTGAATATATTTAAACTGATCCCCGAATTTTTTCCGGGCTTCTTTTAACATTTTTTCTGAAAAATCCAGGGCGTAAATTTCCCCCTCTTTTCCGGCCCTCTTTTGAAGAACAGGCAACAAAAATCCGGTCCCGCAGCCAACGTCCAGGAGTTTCTCTCCTCTTTTAATATTTACCTCAGAAAGGATTTCTTTTACTTTTTTTAGTTCCCCGGGATCTTTAGTATCGTCCCAGCAGGCAGCCTTTCTGTCAAAAAAATTTCTATGCTCTTTCATGGTTTTTAACCTTCCTTTTGGGGGATAATACCATACAGACAATAAATATCAAGCTGGAAGTTACAATTATAACAGCACCGGCGGGAACATTAAAAAGGTATGAGAAGTAAAGTCCCAGAAGACAGGAGATTATACCGAATAAACCGGAGAGCAGGTACATAATTTTTAAATCGTAAGTCAGCTGGTAGGCCGCCGAGGGGGGACTTATAAGTAAACTGAAAATAAGAATTCCTCCTACAGTATTTAAATTCAGGGTAACCGTTAAACCGCAAAGAAAAAGTAAAAGGTAAAAGATGGGTCGTTCGGGTATACCCGCGGCCCGGGCTATCTCCCTGTTATAGAGCACGGCCAGTATTTCCTTGTAAAACAAAATCAGCACTAATATTATTATTCCGGTGGTTATGCCCAGAAAGTATACATCCGGAGTTGTAATAGTAAGAATATTCCCCCAGATATACTTAAAAGCTTCCGTCTTGGGTCCTTCTATCAATCCCATAAATAAAAAAGCCAGCCCCAGAACCAGCGAGAATATTATCCCCACCGATATGTTGGGTTCAAAATCCCCTCTTTCGGCAACCGGACCGACAAGCCCGGCAGAAAAAAGAGCAAAGAGTAAAGCTACAAAAAGGGGGTTAACATTTAAAAGAAGTCCTAAAAGCGCTCCTGCAAACGCAGCGTGGGACATGGCCACCCCCACAAAGGGAATTCCCAGCAATATTACCCATACTCCCACTATACCGCAGGCCGCTCCCCCCAAAACAGAGGCCATCACCGCCCTTTGCATAAAACTGTATCCTAAAATCTCAAGCATGGTCTTCAAACCTGGGTTCTGCAAATATTTCTTCGCCGTTTTTTATAATCTCCACAGGACATTCATAAAGTCCGGAAAGCAATTCTTCATCGTAGATTTCCTCCGTTTTGCCCTGCCAGATTATTTTGCCCTCTTTTACCAGCACCGACCTTTTAGACGGATCGGGGATGTGATTTAAAATGTGGGTGACAAAGACAACAGTTAAATCCCGGTCCCGGTAAATTTTTTCTATGATATTTATAATATCTCTCCGGGATTTTAAATCCAGGTTGCTTACCGGTTCGTCAAAAAGTATTATCTCAGGTTCCTGGGCCAGAGCCCGGGCAATGGATACTTTTTGCAGTTCCCCGCCGGATAAGTGACCGACGGGTCTTTCTTTAAATTCTTCGATCCCGGTCATCTCAAACGCCCGGTGGATAGCTTGTCTGTCTTTATGGTTTAAATTTTGGAGAAGGCCCCTTCTTCCGTATCTGCCTATGGATACGGCTTCAAATACGGAGACCGGCATCCGGGGGTCTATATTTAAAATCTGGGGAACATATCCCACTTTTTTTCTTATATTTGTTACGGTTTTTTTATCTAAAATTTTGCCGAATATCTTTACCCTGCCGGCGGTAATTTTACCCAGGCCGTTTATTACGCTCAAAAGGGTTGTCTTTCCCGCTCCGTTGGGGCCTATTACGGACAAAAAATCATTCTTTTCTATATTCAGGCTTATCTCTTTTAAAGCCAGACTCTCCCGGTAGGATACCGAAACGCCGTCTATCTCAACAATATTTTTCATCCGTCTAAAATTTTTCTTAATTTTTTAATATTACTCTCAAGGGTGGAAAGATAGGAATTATTTAAAGGAAAATTAGAAAGCGTAATCCTGCTTACCTCCGTCTCCCGGGAAAGCTGTTTTCCTATTTCAGTACCGCTCTGTAAATTATCAATAATTAACCGTACATTGCTCTCTTTAAGCTTTTCCGTCAACCGGCTTAACTCTTTCGGACTGATATTCTCCGGCCGGTCGTATGTGGCAACTATATTGAATCCCAGGCTGGAGATAAATTCTTTCTGCAGTTTTGAGCAAATTACGTTTACAGATTCCGGGTCAGTAAATGAATATTCAATTCCTTTCTTAAATTTTTGAATTTTTTCTACGTATCTATCAGAATTATTTTCATAAAAACTTTTGTTCTCTTTATCGGTTCTGCTTAAAATACCGGTTAATTTTTCAACTGCTTTTATGTGATTTTCAGGTACCATCAAATTGCCTTTTATTCCCAGCTCTTTTTTTACCGGATGTTCCCGGGAACCGGTTAAATCATCCACCCATTTTTCCCAGCCGTGGGTTAATAAAAGCCGGGCATCCTTAATTGATTTTATCCGGCGGGGGGAAATATCGAAATGGCCCGGACACATTTCTCCGGGAACCACAATCATAACTTCTACTTTATCCTCCCCTACGGTCTGGGCCATGCTTCCTATCAGCGAAGTCGTGGCAGCCACTTTTAAATTTTTCGTAGAGGGCTCACTGCACCCCTGGGAGATAAGTAATAAAAAAGCTGATACTATATATACAAAAAATTTATTAAAATTCATAGCTTAGACCAAAATTATAATTTCTGCCGGGCATCTGATACAGCCCTGCCGAACCGCCGGGGAGATCGGCGTAAATTTTATAGGACGTATTCAACATATTATCCACTCCCGCAAAAGTTTTGACATTACCCGTCAGCTTATAAGTTAATCTGACATCTGCCAAAAAGTAATCATCTATTTTGCCGCCGGAGTTATCCTCTGCATAATACGACGAGATATGCTGTCCGTCTATATGAAAAGATATATTATCCCAGCCCAGATTCACCGATCCGTCAAACTTATTGCCCGGCTTCCCTGTGGTATACTTACCGGGATCAAGGTAGGAATAGGAAAGTCCGGCATCCATAAAATCGGTAATTCTGGCCTTCATATTCACCTGGGCCCCCTTGAACTCAAAATCTCCGGTATTTTTAAATTTTCCATCAATATCCCGGATCATATTTTCGCCTAAAATTTTATACACTGAAAAATCCAGATTCAAAAATTTTCCGAAGCTTCTGTTTAATCCCGCTTCATAGTTTATAGTTTTTTCAGCTTCCAGGTCCTTATTGGACGGCGGAAAAAGATAGAGTTCGTTTATCTGGGGGCTCCTGAAACCTCCGCTGCGGTTAAGCCGTAAAATCATATTTTTAGTTATCCGGTAGATCGCTCCGGCCTGAGCGGTAAAAACATCCCCCGCAAATTCATCGATATTGTATCTTCCCCCTAAAGAGATGGCCAGCTTGTTCGACAATTTGTGTTCATCTAAAAGATAGACCGCATACTCATATTTATCATAGGAATTTCCGGCCTTAACCACTTCCCCGCCCTGGCGGCGGTATTCTATGCCCCCCGTCAATTCGTTATTGTCCCCCATCCCGGTAATTCCTTTAATCATCAAACCATCGGTAAAATCCTTAGAGTGCCACCCGTCGGAAAATTTGTGTTCCCCGAAATTCCGGTAAATTTTGCCTTTAAATTCAAATTCTTCGCCCTTCCTGCTAAAATCTGTAGACAAAAATCCTCTTTCATAATCCTGCCGGGAATCCTCCGGGGCAGGTTCAGGTTCTTCTTTTAAACCGTTAAAATATTTACCGTTTACAGAAAGAGAAATATTATCGTTAAAATTATATCCTATCCGTCCGGAAAAATTTTCGGCGTCATACTCTGAATTTTGGGTAAACCCGTCCGAGCCAGTCTTGCTGGCGGAGATTCCGTAATCAAAACTGTCAACTTTTCCTTTCTGGGCTATTTTATAAATACCCGTATCGTAGGAGCCGTAAGAGAGATCCAACTTTGTATTTATCCCCGATTTTTGGGGTTTCCGGGTAATTATATTGACCACTCCCCCTAAAGCGTCGGAACCGTAAAGTACCGAAGATGGTCCTTTTATAACTTCAATCCTTTCTATATTATCCAAAGGCAGGGAATGGCTAATTGTACAACCGTACAAACCCATCTTCACCGGGCGGCCGTCTTCAAGGACCATAATTTTACGCCCTCTCTCCCCCAGTCCTCGTATATCCACATCCGCCCGGCCGAAATCTCCGGTCTTATTGATATGTACCCCGGGTAAATTACCTAAAATATCGGTAGCCGATGTGGCCCCGGTATTTTCTATATCCCGGCGGGTTACCACATCCACTGTAGAAGCCATGTTACCGGAAGATTCTTCAAAACCGGTGGGAGTCACCACCATCACCCCCAGGTCAATACCCGGTAAATTTTTTGCCTCCGTACTTCCGGGGTAAAATAAACCGATTATAATAAATGTCCATAAAATTATTTTTTTCACTGTTTTCCAACCTTTCTTAAATATGCAGTCAATAAATATTGCGTAATCGTGTTACATATTTTATATTAGTAATATCTTTAGGAAAGTCAAACTGGATATGAATTCACAAATTTATCTTGTTTTTACTCGTATCTTAAAGCGTCGATGGGATTCAGACGGGAGGCTTTTTTAGCCGGCCACAGGCCGAAAAATATGCCTATCAGGGCCGAAAAAATCAAAGCCAGAGCTACCGAAAAACCGGATATCCTGGTGCTCCAGCCCGCAAATTTTGAAAGCGCGACTGTTATAACGGTTCCGAAAGCAACTCCCATTATTCCCCCGATAATGCAGATAACTACTGTTTCTATTAAAAACTGTGAAAGAATATCTTTACTGTTTGCTCCGATGGCTTTGCGAATGCCTATCTCCCGGGTTCTTTCGGTAACTGATACCAGCATTATATTCATTATACCGATCCCCCCCACCAGAAGACTTATAAATGCAATTGATCCGAGAAGCCAGGAAAAAGTATTCGCCGTTGAGGATACGGCATCCTGTATCTCGGCATAGTTCCTAATTTCAATGAGTTCTCTTTTATCTTCGGGTACATTGTGTCTTCTGACAATTAAATTATGAATGGCGGTCTGGACTATGGGAATATCTTCTTCATTCTTTACTTTTACTTCTATATCTCCAACATAATCTTCTCCCAGCAACCGGTGCATAGCCGTATTTAAGGGAATTAATATCTGGTCGTTGGGATCCCGCCATCCGCCGGAACCCTTATCCGGCAATACTCCTATTACCTTAAAATTTATTCTGTTTATTTTTATGGATTTTCCTACAGAAAATTCTCCTTCAAAAAGGGTATCGGCCACGGTCTTACCCAGAAGAGCTACCTTTTCCCGGGATATCGTTTCTCTCTCCGTAAAAAATCTACCCAGCGCGGGAGTATAGGACTGGATATGTTCGTATTCCGGAGTAACTCCCACAACCCGGGTATTCTTATTTTTATCTTTATAGGCTACCTGAACATTGCCGTCTACTGTGGGGCTGGCCCCCTCTATCATGGGGTTTTTAGCAATAGCCTCACCGTCTTCTTTTGTCAGTCGCAGTGCAAATCCCGATCCCGACGTAATACTCCGTCGCCGGTCTCTGTCCACGCCCACCCTCAGTACATTTGCTCCCAGGTGGGAAAGTCGCTCCTGTATGTCCTCCCTGGCCCCCGTACCCAGGGCCAGCATGGCGATAACCGCAGTCACCCCGATTAACACCCCCATTATGGAAAGAAATGACCTGGTCTTATTAGTTACCAGGGATTTTAAGGCCTGTTTAAAATAATTCTTTACCTGGGAGAAATTCAGTTTATGCTGCTCGGGTTTTATACTGGTTTTTTCTACATTTTTAGATTCTTTTCTCTGAGTTATTCTTTCATCGGATATAATTTCACCGTCCAGCAATTTAACCACCCTGTTGGCCTCCCGGGCCTGTTTTTCCTCATGGGTAATCATAACGATAGTTTTGCCTTCCCTGTGCAGTTTTCTGAACAATTCCATTATTTCTTCGGAGGTAACGCTGTCCAGGTTTCCGGTAGGTTCGTCGGCAAGTATAAGGCCGGGATTTTTCAGAAGGGCCCGGGCCACAGCCACTCTCTGTTTTTCTCCCCCGGAAAGTTCGTTAGGAGTATGACCGCTGCGTTTATCCAGTCCCACCTTTTTTAATATATCATCCGGGGAGTGAAAAGTTGAATTTTTAAAATGGGGGGTGTAAATAAGGGGCAGTTCCACATTTTCTCTGGCCGTTAGACGAGGAAGAAGATTAAATGTCTGAAAGACAAACCCAATCTCTTCGTTTCTGAGAGCAGCTAATTTTTTCTGGTTTAATTTTGAAACTTCTGTTTTGCCCAGTTTATAAGAACCGGTATCCGGTTTATCCAGAAGTCCCAGTATATGAAGTAGAGTGGATTTCCCGCTTCCCGAAGGCCCGGTTATTGCTACAAACTCTCCTTCTTTTACTTCTAAATTGATATCCCGAAGAGCCCGGACTTTCACTTCCCCCATCTGATAGGTTCTTGACAGATTTTTTATGGATATCATTGAATATTTTTAATTCATTCCGGGCAGTCCGCCCCGGCCCCTGAACCGGTCGTCCCCCCGGTAATCACCGCTTATCAAAACTGTATCGTTTTCCCCCAGGCCGCTTTTTACTTGGATCATCTCTCCGTTATCTATTCCGGTCTCTATTTTTTTAACTTTCGGGCTGTCCTCTTCTTTTGATTTTACCCGCACCGTAGTTTTTCCTTCTTCCATATTAACTGCATAGATGGGCAAAAGCATAGCATCTTTCTTTTCTTGCACCTGGATGTCAATATCCGCGGACATACCCGAACGGAGCATATCCAGCTCTTCCATGGGTTTTATATCTACCTGGTATATAGTAATATTATTTACCACTTCCGACTCATAAGCTATATGTTCTATAGTGCCGGGTATTTTCTTCCCGGGATAGGCGTCCATGGTAATAACAGCGGACTGGCCTTTCTGCAGTTTACCCATATCCGTCTCATCCACCCGGGCCTTAATTATTAAATCATCAGCCAGCACTAAAATGGGATCCTGGGAAGTAACGGTCTGCCCGGGTTCTTTGTTCCGTTTAATTATAAATCCGGTTATAGGGGCAATAACCGGGGTGGGTTTATAAACATCCTCCCACCTTTTAAGTTCCTCCTCTCCCTTCGACCGGGCGGTATCCAGAAGGGCCGCCCGTTCTGTGGAACTCATCCAGGCCACAATTTCACCTTTTTTTACCCTACTTCCCTCCCTTACAAGAATCTCATCTATTCTTCCCGAAATGGGTGGCTCTACCTCCAGCCGGTTCCGGGGTTTTACCGTACCGTTTGTCTGAACAGTAAGCGAAATATCTCCTCTGCGGGGATTTACTTCTTTGTAGTTTATTTTTTCTTCCTTATCACCTGTTACCAGAAAAATTATTCCCCCGGCTACTGCAATAACTGTAATTATTATAATTAATTTCTTCTTCATTGTTCCTCCGGAATTAACTGTTCTGTCTTCTGTGTCGTTAAACTTCTTCCCGTCACGTTAAGCCACCCGGCCCAGGCCGTAAAAACGCTATACTCCGTTTCTATAAGGGATTTCCGGGCGTTTATAAATTCATTCTCTATGCTGTCCCAGTCCTGGTATGAGATAAGTCCGTTTAGATACTTTTCTTTTGCTATTTCGGAGCGTTCCCTGCTCACCGAAAAATATTTTTTCCTGACTTCGTACTGCTCCCTGGCATTAATAAGAGTATCGTAAGCTTCTTTCATATCGAGCATTATTTTCCGGCGGGTCTCTTCAAAACTATTATCTGAAATCTTTTTATTTAGTTTAGCGGTTTTTATTCCGTAAATATCTTTTCCGCCGTTTAAAAAAGAATGAGAAAGCGAAAGATTAAAACTTGCAGAATAATCTTCATCAATGGGCCATTCTTGACCGGAGCGGGAGAGCGAACCGCTTAAACCAAGCCGGGGGTACAGATTGCCGTATCTGCTTTTTAAATTATATTTGGAAATTTCCCTATCATATTCAGCTATGACATACCGGGGGTTTTCCAGGAGCAATTTTTGACCGGGCTCCGTTTTTACTTGGGATATATTAAACGTACCGGTAACTTTTACTGTCTGATAAACTTCTTTACCCATATTTCTTAAAAGGTCGGCTTTAACCGTCTCATATTCTCTTTTCGCCTCCCGGGTTTCGAATTTAGACTGAAGATAATCGGCCTCCGACCTCAAATACGCTCCCCGGTCCTCTCTACCGGCATCATATCTGAGTTTCACCAGCTCCATATTGTTCTTTCGTCTCTTCTGAATCTCCTCCAGCAGATCAATGGTTTCCCGGGCCCTTAAAACTTTTGCAAAGGACAATCTCAAATCATATATAAAATCAGAAAGTTCCCTGCGGTATACGGCTTCTTCTATAGAAAGTTCTCTTTTCTTTATCT
This sequence comes from Elusimicrobiota bacterium, assembly GCA_051745145.1. Taxonomy (GTDB): domain Bacteria; phylum CG03; class SLGR01; order SLGR01; family JAGXOG01; genus CAYZAK01. The sequence continues at coordinate 8,772 of JBNJDT010000032.1, read as the reverse complement.
TTGTATCAGTTACATTTTTAAAACCGTCAAACAAGTTTAGGCTGGCATTTATACCGTAGCTGTATGAAGGTTCATTTGAATCTGTCTTTCTCATCCCTGCGCTGCCGGAAATATCCGGGTAAAAATTTGTAAGGGAATTCCGGTAGGCGATGTCAGAAATTTGCAGGGACAGCCGGGCATTGGCCATCCGGGGATTTTTATCCAGAGCCTTTTTAAGTACATCGTTCCAGGTCAAAGTTTCGCCGGAAACGGGAACTTGCCCGTAAAAAAAACATATAACAATAATAATTAAAATAATCTTTTTCATTTTTATCCTTTTATTTACATTAGACAGTTTACCCGGGCTAAAAGTTTCATCATTTTTTTATTTTATTTAAATTTATATAAAATGTTAAATTTTATTCTGTGTATTAAAATTTGAAAATTTATTGAGATTGTACCTAAATTTCACTTTTTACCAAATTCTTGCTAAAATTTTTAGATAAGAGAAAATTAAAATTACAGGATGAATATAAACAAATTTAAATGCTAAAAATAGGAACAAGCGGTTATTCGTTCGGGAACTGGAAGGGAAAAGTTTACCCCACCAACTTAAAACAGACAGATATGCTCCCGTACTATGAACAGCAGCTGGGATTTGATACTGTGGAAATAAATTTTACCTACTACGCCCTGCCCAAAGCCTCTACGTTTAGAAACTTTGTTCTGCGAACTTCCCCGGATTTCAAATTTATTGTAAAAGCTTTTAGGGGCATGACTCACGACCCTTTTGATGGCCGTCTAACCCGTAAACCGGACCCGGAACAGGTTAAAGTATATTATAAGGATTTTTATGAAAAGTTAGAAATAATAAGAAAAAAGGGTAAACTGGGCGGAGTACTTATGCAGTTTCCCGTTTTTTTCAAACGGACCCCTGAAAATATGGAGTATATCCTACAAGCCCGCCGCCGGCTTCGAAAAATCCCCCTTATCGTAGAGTTCAGAAATTCCGGGTGGGTTAAGAAAGATACTTTTGAATTTTTAAGAGAAAATAAGATAGCTTACTGTGCGGTAGATGAACCGGAACTTAAAAAACTTATGCCCCTGCTCCCGGAAGTCACCGATGATATTGCTTACTTAAGACTGCACGGGAGAAATAAAGAATGGTTCAACGCGGATGTATCAAAAAGATACGATTATCTGTACTCTAAAAAGGAATTAGAAAATTTTATACCCAAAATTAAAACTATGGACCAAAAAGCAGAGGATACCTATATCTTTTTCAACAACTGCCACCGGGGAAAAGCTGCCCGGAATGCTAAAGCTCTAAAAAATATGCTGGGCATAGATTTTGAGCCCCGGCAGAAAGAACTGTTTTAATTTAACTAATCTTTCTTATCTTTGCCTTTTTTAGCGTACTCCGCGGCCAGATTAGCATATTCTTCCAGCTGACTGTCGACTTTATCGTATATTTTAGAAGCTTCCGTACCCGTAAGCACTTTTAATCCTTCATCCACCGTCTTTACCGGATAAATATGAAATTTTTCGTCTCTGACAGCTTCTATTACTTCCTCTTTTAACATAAGATGCTTAGTATTTTCAGCAGGTATTAATACGCCCTGGTTCCCGGTTAAACCTTTTAATTTACAGACTTCAAAATAACCCTCAATTTTCTGATTTACTCCCCCAATTGGTTGAATCTCTCCTCTTTGATTAACAGAGCCGGTTACCGCCAGATCCTGTTTTAAAGGAATACCGGATAGACTGGAAAGCAGGCAGTAAAGCTCCGTACTGGAAGCGCTGTCACCGTCAACTTCTTCGTATAGCTGTTCAAAGGTAATACTTGCAGAAAAGGCCAGCGGTTTATCTCTCCCGAATTTTTCTCCCATAAAACCGGTTAAAGTCATAACTCCCTTGGAATGAATTTTACCGCTCATATCCGCTTCTCTTTCAATATTTTTTATTTTACCGTCCCCCATGTAAGTTCTGGCTGTTATCCGGGAAGGTTTTCCAAACATGTAATCTCCCAAATCAAGTACGGCCAATCCGTTTATCTGCCCTATTTTCTCCCCTTTAACATCTACCATAAGAGTATTTTCGTCAATAAGTTCCTGTATTTTTTCCTCAATCATATTGGAACGGTATATTTTTTCCTGTATGGCTTTCTGAATATGGGACTTCTCCACCAGGTCCGCATTATCTTTCTTCGCCCAGTAATCTCCTTCTTTTACGATGTCGGCAATATCCAAAAATTTAGCGGAAAGTTTCTTTTTATGCACGCTCTGCCTGGCCGAATAATCCACTATCCGGGCCACCGCTTCTCTGTTAAAAGGTAAAAGATCTCCTTCCTTACACTGCTGGGCAACAAAATTTCCATAATTTTTTAAGGATTTTTTTGTCCGTTTCATGGTAGAATCAAAATCAACTTTCACCTTAAACAGTTTCTTAAAATCCTCGTCGTATTTATAGAGCAGATGGTATATAAACGGTTTTCCCACCAGCACTACTTTTAAATCCACTTTTACGGGTTCAGGTTTTAAAGTTGCCGTCTGAACAAGTCCGTATTTTTGCTGGAGACTTTCTATTTCCACATCACCGTACTTAATTATTCTTTTAAGAGCGTCCCAGGCATAGGGGTTGCGCAGGATATCCATGGCCTGGATGACAAGATATCCCCCGTTTGCCTTGTGAACACTGCCCGGTTTTATCATTGTAAAATCCGTCTTTAAGACCCCCAGTTTCTGCTGATGTTCAACCTTACCCACTATATTATGGTATATGGGATGCTCCTCGTTTATAACCGGGGCTCCCGAAGTCTCACAGTTATCAACTAAGACATTTACCTCGTACTTTTTTAGGACATCCTCTTCGGATTGACCCAGGCCCGGTAAAGTTACTTTATTATGATTATCATCGTCATTTTTAAAATAGTTGACATTGTCAAGAATATCTTCGACTATACTATCAATATGATTTATAACTCTCTCATAATCTTTATATTTTTCTTTTAACTCTTCCACCCTGTGTTCTATAGCGTACATTACAATCTTCTTATCAAGTTTTTTAATTTCTTCCCGGGATTTACGCTGTAATTCTTTTATTTTCCGGGTAGTGCTGTTTATGGCATCGTAAATTTCTTTTCGCTTTTCTTCCAGATCCTCTTTCTCTTCCTGAGAAAGTTCCTGGTATTCTTCTTCCTTCATGGGATTATCATCTTCATTTAAGGGTATAACAGCTATACCGGTTATAGACTTCCTTATGGCAAAACCGTTCTTTTGGGCTTTTCGGTCTATTTTTGATGACAAGTTGTCTTTTTTATGCTTTATATCCTCTACCACTTCCTTTTTATTCTTTTCGTACTCGTCGCTGGAAAAAGATTTTTTAGCTTCTCCCTGAATCCCATCTATAAATTCCTCCATATCTTTTTTTAACTCGCAGCCCATCCCCGCGGGTAATTTAAGTACTTTCGGTTTATCCGGGCTCTTAAAATTATATAAGTAACATATATCCGCGGGAGATTCTTCTTTTTCGGCCAGTTCGTTAACTTTTTTGAGAATAGTAGTATTTCTCCCGGTGCCCGCAGTTCCGGAAAGATACAGGTTATACCCCTTACTTTCTATATTAAGACCGAAATCAATCGATTTGAGTGCTTTCTTCTGATTTATAAGTACTGTTCCCTCTTCTATATCATCAGTAGTTTCAAAATCATATATTTGAGGGTCACATTTTTTTCGTAAATCTTCGGTATCTAAACTTTTAGGTTTTTTTGACATACTTCCTCCAATGTTTTTTATATATTCAAGCTTTTAAATAAATGTAGGTAATATTATAATTATTTAACCAGATAAATAAACCGTTTAGTTAATATTTTCCGTTATATAAACCGGGGAAACAGCGGGAGTTAAATAGAGTTTTCCGGAACTGTAAAATTTTATTCCGTCTTCCCAGGTTTTAAGAGCATCTATCTTTAAAATTAACGGTTGAGAATCCCTTCTTTTTCCCACTTTTTCAGCTTCTTTTTCGGTAGCGGAAAGGTGTACGTAATTTCTACCCATGGATTTTAATCCTTCTTCTAAAATCTTTTCCCTGTTCTTTTGGGGAGTACCGTGATAAAGGATATCCGGGGGTTTTACTGAAGCTAAATCCAGATTCACATCAATGCTGTGGCCGTAGGTGGCCCTTATCTTCCCCCCGTTGATTTCAAATCTTTCTTTAGGAGAATTTTTAACTACTTCCCTGACCTCACTCTCCCCCGCTCCCTTAAACTTATTCTTTACCCGTCTTACAACCTCTCCCAGATCGGCGTATCCCAGTCTGTCCACCCGGATACCGAACTTACCGGGATTGTGCCTTAAAATATAGGAGAGAAACTTAGATATTTTTACTCTATTCACAATTTAACCTGTAACTTTATTTTTACTGCACTGACTTTACTATTCAGTAATTAACAGTTATGCCGGCTACGGCATAGTTAAACAGCGAAAAGCTGTATACCTCTTCTACATCCGATCCCCCTTCCAGAAAACGGTATCCCAGATTTACACTGCTTTTATCCGATAAGTCGTATTTTAAAGAGACCAGGATATCCTCGGCCCTTCCGAACTTTGAAAAAAGAGCGTCACCGTCCACGGTTAAATACCAGTCCGGGGCCAGGTCCCACTCCATGAGAAAATTTATGATAGGCACAAATCCCGTATTTGTTTTAGTAGCTTTTTTTAAATCTGATTCCAGGCTAATCTCCGCGTCTCTTATTTTAGCGGTCAGTCCCAAGCCTTTGAAAAAAGAATCGTTCATAAAATAATAACGGAATCTTAACCTGTAAGAATCAAACCTGTACCGGGCCTCATCTATATCCTCCCCGGCTGAGAAAGTTTCGCCGGCAAAATCTATATCCCTATCAAATGCTCCTGAGCCGGTTACCGTAAGCGGTGCTACTACGGCGGTAATTCCATAGTTTTCCTTAAACCGCCAGCTGGTCTCCAGACGGTATGAAAGAACCGGATCCGGGCTAAAATTATCTACAAAAGAAAATTCGTTGGCAGAGTCCCGGGGAATGCTTATGTCGCTGTAAGCTGAAAAAGCAGGCCCCGCTTCAAAATAGGTATTAAAATTAGCCGCTGAAACGGCCCCGGACCACCCGAAGATAATTACCAAGCCGGCAACTATCTTTTTTACATTACTTTTTTTCATCATAAAATCTCCTCTCTTTTAAAATTTCCACTGCCTTAATCGCACTTTCTTCTTTATCTTTTATTTCAAGCATCACATCAAAATCAAAACCTTTGGTTTTATCTAAAAACTTTTTAAAATCTTCCGGATCTAAAGAACCGGCATGGGCTCCCTTTGAATTTTTGTCTGTATTAGAGGAACTGTAATCCACCATGGGTATCCCGTCGTCCTTGTTCCATGCCTTTGAAATTTCAGCCAGGGCCTGCTTTATACTTTCTCCGGAACTGTTCAAAAAATGATGAAAGGTGTCAAACAGAACCGGGACCCCGGTTTTGCCGCTGATTTTAAGGCAGTCTCTTAAGGTATAGCTTTTATCGTCATTTTCTATAACAAGCCTACGCTTAACCCGATCACTTAAACCGGTATATCGTTTTACGAACCTCTCCATACTCTTCTCCTTTTCTCCATACACACCGCCCACGTGAAGCTGAATCTTGGCTGATTTATCCAGTTCCAGGGAGTCAAGAAGCGCGGCGTGATATTCCAGTTCTCCCACACTGTTTTTTAGTACCTTTTCTCTCTTCGTATTTAAAACTATAAACTGGTCCGGATGCATGGATATACGTATATTATTGTCATTTATAATCCCGCCCAGTTCTTTAAGTTCATCATTAAAATATTTGGGCCAGTTCTCATCACAGATTTCGTGGGAGGCAAAAGGGATTAAGTCGGAAGTTATACGGAAAAAATATATTTCATGTTTTAAATTAAATTTAAGTATCTTTTTCAGGCAGGCAAGATTCTCTTCTACTTTTACTTTAAATTTCTCGGGGGTATAATTTTTCAACCGGTATGTCCCCGCACTGGTACAACCCACTGAATAGTTCATACAGGGATATCCGATTTTCACAATCTACTCTCTCTTTTTTTAAATATCTTACGGACTTTTCCGGGGCCGTTTAACCCGGCTGTTTCAGAAGCATATTTTAGGCCCTGCTTTACGGCTTCCCGGGGAGAATCTCCGCCGGCCAAACGGTAAGCAGTCACCGAGCCCAGCACATCCCCGCAGCCCGTGGTATCCACAACTTTATCCACTGCCGGGGGTTTAATAAAAAAATGTTCGCCGGGTAAAAAAATATTCACCCCTTTTTTACCCCGGGTTACAAAAAATGCCCGGCCCCCTGTTTCAAAAAATTTTCGAGCTAACCCTTTTATATTTTTTTCGGTTATATCCATATCCGGATTCCCCAGCATACAGGCGGCCTCTTTTTCGTTTGCCTGGAGATAGTCTACGCCTTCAGCCCACTTATACCAGAATTTTATGGACCTGTATTTTCTAATTTCTCCGGGTTCCGGGGTAAGGGCCAGGGAATGGATATCCAGCCAGATGAGATTTTCATCGTCATCGTACTGATGCAGTGATGATCCTCGTGCAGTATTTTCTACTATCTTCCGCCAGGATTCAAATTTTAGATCATACCCTGTATTTAAGATGCACATGGTAAGATCAAAGCTGTTAAATTTTTTGATTTTCCCGTTTAAAACCAGAGAATCCACGGTACCGGTAACTATCTCCCTTCTCTCTCCTGTCACGGGATAATAAAGCTTAACCCGGTGGCCCGGTCCGGGGACAATATTTACATTATCCCAGTTAAGATTTTTCCAGTTTTTTCTTATATCTTCTACTTTTTTGGATAATTCCTTCCCCAGGTTGGCAAAAAGATGGACCCGGGCCCCTAAAGCGTCTAAAACTGCAGCCTGGTAAAACATTCCCCCGGGGCCCTTCCAGAAGCTCCCCTCATGCCGGGCTATCCTGTCCCAGGTCATTGTTCCGATGAGCCCGATATTTGGATTTTTCATTTCTGGCAATCGGGACAATAATAGGTCGAACGGCCGCCTACTTTTTTTCTTTCTATATTATGTTTGGAGTTATTGGGACAAATTCTGTCCTTGCGGTGAGTTAACAGCCAGGAACTGCCAAAATTCTCTGTTGGAGGCTGCTTTGCTATCGCTTTTTTCAAAACCTCTTTCATATTATCAAACAGGCTCTTTTTTTGTTTCTCTTCAAGGGAAGCAACCTTCCTGGAGGGCCTCAACCCGGTCTTAAATAAAATTTCATCCGAATATATATTTCCTACCCCCGCTATCACATCCTGGTGCATAAAAAACGATTTTACCCCCTTACGGCTGTTTTCCTGCAGCAGGTCCATAAATTTATCCTTTTTTATATCCAGAGGTTCCGGTCCCATACGGTTTATAAGATCAACATCCCGGGGGTTATCTACAAGATATATATTGCCCAGTTTTCTCATATTCAGCCAGTTTAATTCATATCCGTTTTTGAACTCAAACCTGACCCGGGAAAATTTAATTTCATCTTCATATTTATCCCTGTTTTCCGTCTTTAAATATTTTAAATCTCCGGTCATTCCGAAATGAAAAATAATAACTTTAGAACCGGTATTTAAGGAAGCTATTAAAAATTTTCCCCTTCTTTTTGAATCTTCAAAACTATTATTTTTCATATGCCGCCTGAAATTCTTAAAAGAAGTCTTTTTTATAAGTTTTTTGGAATTGCTTTTTACATCTTTAATTTCCCGATTCAGGGAGGTACGGTTAAAATATTTCTTGAAATATTCTATATCGGGAAGTTCGGGCATATAAATTAATCCGGTAAATTCAACTTTTTCAGTTCCTCTGCTACTCTCACTTCAGATATATTATTCTTTCTAATATCAATGGCCCCGGAAATTTCAGCGGAAGGGACCAGTTCTCTTATATCCTCGAAAAATCTGGCAGGATTTTTACCGCCCATGGTACAAAAAAGAACCAGACTTTTTCCGGATAAATTATATTTTTTCAGGAATGTTCTCAAAGCCGGCGGTATTCTACCTACCCAGACCGGGCCTCCCAAAAAAATTGTGTTAATTTTATCAAAGTCCGGGGTACTTAATTCTATCTTTGTATCTTTTTTAAATAAAGCGTCTTTACCGGATACGACAAATCCCCACAAACCCTGCCGTTTTTTCTTATCTTTTATCTTTAAAACGGGACAGTCGTAATAACCGCCAATAAACTCGCTTACCCTCCGGGTATTGCCATCCCTTGAATAATATATTACCGCCCGGTTACTCATAGCTTATTATTACCGGGATAAAAAAGCCGGTAACTGTCTTTTATGGAAGTGAATAAATGGGCTTTCATACCGTGCTCCCGGGCATTGTCAACTACCCGCTGTTTATCATCCACAAGAAGAATTTTCTCAGGAGATATTCCGGTCTCTTTTGCCGGAATATCATAAAATTCCCGGTCGTGTTTGGTATACCCTTTATCATAAGAAATACAAAAATAGTCAAAATATTTAAAAAAATCATACATTTCATCCAGCTCATAAATCCAGTTGGTCTGGTCTGAAAAAATACCAAGTTGAAAACTGGCCTCCTCGTCCAGTTTTTTAATAAGTTCTAACATATATTCCCGGGGTTGAAAATTATCCAGGTAGACATACCGGTATTTCTTTAAATCCTCATCTGTTCCCAGTAGATCCGCCATATTTTCCCAGTAAGAATCTTCGCTGGCCTTACCCTCGGTATAACCGTTTTCCAGACCCGACCGGTACCCGGC
>JBNJDT010000031.1:0-17329 GCA_051745145.1 Elusimicrobiota bacterium | reverse complement strand
ATTTACAATTTATGCTGAATTAAATAAAATAATAAATATGCGTTGGAAAAAATATATTTTAAGAAGGCAATTATTTTTAAAGATAAAATATTTAAATTAAAAACCTGGACAAGCGTAATTTTAGTTATCTTAGGGACTTCTAATTTAGCCGGTGCGGTAAGCAAACAGGCTGAAAGCGGAGCTGCCCAGTTGACTTTTACTGCCGGCATGGGTGCGGTATTTTCAATAACTTTGCTGGTATTAATTCTCTATATATGGGAACCCCTTCCCCTGGGCCTTATATCCCTGTCTATTCCTGTTGCCCTGGTATCCTTAGAGCCGTGGACCGGAATATCTCTCAGGCAGGCTTTATCCGGATTTGCCAATAATGCCACAATTACTGTTATGTCCATGTTTATAATAAGCAGGGGACTACAGAATAGCGGTCTTGTCCAGTATTTAGGAGGTAAAATAGAATCAATTACCGGTTCCAGTACCAGGAAACAGATAGGAGTTATTTCCGGTTTGACCGGGGCCTCCTCCGGAGCTATTAATAACACCCCGGTTGTAGCCGCTTTTATACCCATGATAACCCACCTGGCCCGGAGAACTAAGGTTTCACCTTCCAAATTATTGATCCCTCTTTCTTACGGGGCAATGATGGGGGGGACATTAACCCTTTTAGGTACTTCCACCAATATTTTAGCCAGTGATATTTCGGCCCGGCTGATTGACCATCCCTTTGGAATGTTTGAATTTACTAAACTGGGAATTATAGTCCTGACGGTAGGAGTTTTATATCTGGTTACCATAGGATATAAATTGATACCCGGCCGGATTAAATGTAAAGATGATCTTATTGAGGAATATAAACTCAGCAGTCATTTAACAAAAATTGAGATAGAGCCGGATTCCCCGTTAATAGGAAAGAGTATAGATGAGTCCTTTAAACAGAAAGATGCCCGTATAGATGTAGTAAGGTTTATCCGGGACGATCAAAAATTTATGGAGCCGCTGGATGTAAAGACTCTTTCAGCCGGGGATCAGTTAATCTTAAGGATTGATAAAAACATTTTATCCGAATTTATAAAAGGAAAAGAATTAACCGAACTTTCTGGGAATATAACCCAGGATGATCTGGAAGAACCGGATAAAGGGCAGGAAGTCATAGAACTGGTGGTAACCGATACCTCTTATTTAATCGGGAAGACAGTTAATCAGGCTAATTTTTTAAAACGGTACGATTCCAGTTTACTGGCTATCAGGCACGGTGAAAAAATTAAGAAAAATAAATTAAGAAATTTTCAATTCAGAACCGGTGATGTTCTCTTGCTTTTAGTTAATAAACCGGTGCTGGAGCGTTTGAAAAGCCGGGAAAATAATTTTATTGTAGGAAGAGTAGAAGAAGATAAAGTGGAGCCGGAAAAGTTTAATGTAATTTCTTCTCTGGTTATTATAGCAAGTGTGATTACTATAGGAGCCATGAGAATTGTTCCCATCTCAATTGCCGCTTTAGGGGGAGTAATAGCCATGGTGGCTACCGGCAATGTGAAAGCGGATATTGCCTATGAAGCAATAGACTGGAATATAATATTCCTGCTGGCCGGATTAATTCCCCTGGGAGTGGCTATGGAGCAGACGAAAGCGGCGCGGTATGTCGCTGTGCAGTTAATAAATATGATAAATACTTTCCCTTCGATTATTATATTAGCTATTTTTTACTTTTTTACAGCACTTTTAACCAGCCTTATTAGCGCCAGTGCCAGTGCGGTCTTAATGATTCCCGTGGCCGTAGAGGTAGCCTTTCAGCTGGGAGCAAATCCGTTTGCTTTTATTTTAGCCGTAACTTTTGCGGCCAGTACTTCATTCATTTCTCCGGTCGGGAATCAGACCAGTTTAATGGTCTATGGACCCGGAGGATATAAATTTCATGATTATTTAGTTGCGGGAGGGCCGTTGTTGTTAATATTTACAGTGGTAATTCCTTTCTTTATTTCTCTGTTCTGGGGGATATAGTATAGCCGGCCTCCCCGGTGAATTGCGTTTTTAATTATATAAGATAAAATATATATAATATGAGATACAAATATTTTAAGTTTATTATAATAACAACGTTGCTAATCTTGAACTTTTCTATATTGGGAGTACACCGAACATACGCTCAAGAAAGTCTGAGCCGGACAGAGACCCTGAAAAGATTTGAGACTACCGAAAAAGCAGAGGAAATATCTTTTGAAAAGCAGGGGGGCATTGCCGCTTTTGTGGGGGTTTTCCTCCTTGGACTGGCCCTTAATTTAACACCCTGCGTATATCCTATGCTCACTATCACTGTCTCAATTTTTGGGGCGGGAGGAAAATTCGGTAAGCTCCGCACTTTTTTAAGGGCCGGGATATATGTTTTAGGGATTGCCACAATGTACAGCGTCCTGGGAGTTGTGGCCGCTTTTACCGGGGAACTTTTCGGAGGGCTTTTACAGTCCAGAACGGTTATAGTTTCCATAGCTTTGCTTTTTTTTATTTTGTCCCTGAGTATGTTTGGGCTTTATGAATTAAAACCGCCGGCCTTTTTATCCCGGGGCCTGGGGGGAGATAAAACGGCGGGCTATGCCGGTCTATATCTTTCCGGACTTTTTGTAGGTATATTTGCGGCCCCGTGTGTGGGGCCGCCTGTAATAGGACTGCTCACCCTGGTGGGCCAGCGCGGGGATCCTGTGTTTGGGTTTTTTATATTTTTTATATTGAGTTTAGGGCTGGGATTACCCTATCTTCTGCTGGGAACGTTTTCCGGACTTATCTCTAAATTACCCGGCTCCGGAGATTGGATGGTATGGGTCAGGAAATTGTTGGGAGTAGCTCTTGTGGGAGTGGGCTTTTTTTATATATCTCTTGCCTTTTCTCCGGATCTGGTTTTTGTGATTATCCCCCTTGTTCTTTTCAGCGGAGGTATTTATCTGGGTTTTATCGAAAAATCGGGAAGTACCTCATCAGTTTTTTGCTGGATAAAGCGGGTGATAGGATTGATTGTAGTAATTCTGGGTTTAATATTGTTTTTTGCCGGCCGGGAAACTTCTGTTGAATGGGAGGCGTATTCTAAAGATCTGGAGGCGGAAGCAGCTGATAATGACCGGCCCGCTGTAGTTTATTTTTCTGCGGACTGGTGTATACCCTGTCTTGAACTTGGTCGGAAAACGTTTGCCGATAATCAGGTAATGGAAAAACTTTCCGGATATAAGCTCCTTAAGGCCGATCTTACGGATTACGATTCGCCGCTCGCCCGGAAAGTAAGAGAAGAGTTCGATGTTACCGGAGTCCCCACAATTGTATTTTTGGATAAAGACGGCCGGGAATTAAAGGGGGAGAGAGTAGTTGGTTATATTTCTCCGGATAGGTTTAAAGAAAAGATTAACAGTGTAGAAAACTTACTTACATCTGAGAAACGTAAAAATAGAGTAACCTCTGAAGAAGAAGAAAAGAAGGATACCGGAATTGACTTAATATCGGATGTTCAGTGGATTAAACCGGGTTCGTCGTTTCAGGTGGGAGTGCTTTTTAAAATGAGGGAAGGGTGGCATACTTACTGGATTAATCCCGGAGAATCGGGTATGAAACCGGAAATTGAATGGGATATGCCGGATAATTTTTCTGCTAAAGAAATTAAATGGCCCGCGCCGGAAAAATTTTATGAAGGAGATTTTATTACTTTCGGACATGAGGACAGCCTGCTTCTTTCAAGAGAAATAACCGTTCCTTCACATCTTAAGCCCGGTACCACTGTAAGTATGAGAGTGAAAGCTTCGTGGCTTATATGCAAAGAAATGTGTGTGTCCCGGGATGGGGCAGCCAGTTTAAAATTACCGGTAAAAAGTGAGCCTCCTGTAAAAATAGAAAAATGGACCGATAAGTTTAAAAAAATAAATGCCCAGCAGCCGGAGGTTAACCCGGACTGGCAGTTTAAAATTAATACCGAGAAAGATAACTTGATTTTAAAAGTTTTTCCGCCCGATGAGTTTCAGAAAGAAATTATAAAAAAAGCGGAATTTTTCCCTCTGAGTTCGGATATAGTACATGTCGAAGAGTATAAATGGGAAAAAACCGAAGAGGGATACAGGATAAAAATGACTTTTAAAGATAGTGTTCCTGACGGTGCGAATTTTGAGGGCGTAATTGTAATTCCGGGAAGAGCAAAAGAATTCCGCCGGGTATTGTCGGTAAAAAGCGAAATATCCCGGTAGGAAATTTCGAAAAAACTTGCCTTATAATTTTCGGAATTTTTTGTATTTTCCAAATATGGAGGTTACCTTACTGAAAACAGTTGAATAATTATATATTTTAGTATATAATAAGGCAGAAATATTTAAATATGTATAAGAGGAGGAAAGATATGACAACAAACAATTCAGCAGGAAAGGAAAAAATAGAAGGTAGATTTAAAAAAGAGTTTTACATGGACCGGAAAAAACTGGCCCAGTTTTTGAGGGAGCTGGCCGGTTCGCTGGAAAAAGGAAACGAACTGGAAGTAAAAACCGATAACTGGGTACTGCCCTTTAAATTTAGAGACAACATTGAAGTAGAGATAGATAGCGAAGCAGACGAACTGGAAATAGAGCTGGAATTTGACAGGTTAGAAGAAGAGGGTGATCTTTCTATAAGTTAAACCTAAAGAATACTACAGCCGTAGACAAATAAAGTGATAGAAGCTGTGTAAAAGCATCTTTTATATTTTTATCAGTAATGTGAAATGATCCCGCTTGCTTTAATTATAATTCCTGTATGTCAATAGCAATAATATAAAAAATATATTTCTTATTGGTTTGACATGGGTAGTTAGAACAGATAAAATATAATAGGGTTATTGTATTAAATTAAGTATATAAAGAAATATATTTGTTGCATTATTAAAGTAAGGGATAAATATGAAAGAACATGTAGTCCTGATAGTTGATGATAATACAAATATCAGGGAAATGATAAAGATAGCCTTAAAGGATTTTAATAATATTAAAATCTATGAGGCTAATGACGGAAATACGGCTTTTCAAATTGCCCAAAAACACCAGCCGGATCTTATCTATCTCGACAACAAACTTCCTAAAATGAGTGGCGAGTCGGTGGCCAAGCAGTTAAAAACCGATCCTATTACTAAATCTATAACTATCGTTATGATGACCGGTATGAAACTTACCAAAAGCGAAATTGAATATATCAAACTGGAAGTAGATGATTATGTGGAAAAGCCCCTTTCATCCTGGGAAATTAAAAATTTAGCAAAAAAATATATTGACGGCATCAGTGAAGGAATGGATGTTTTGGGTATGGATGATTTAGAGGATTTATAGATAATAAATTTAAAAGTATTAATTTCCCCCCAATAATTTAATAACCCATCATTGCCGCTTGTGAATTAGAGATAATATGAGATTTGACATTTTTAAAAATATTTAATACATTTCGTTATAATGCGAAATATACAACATATAGATAGAGCTGTTAAAACTGTAAAAGCTCTGGCGGAAATTCACCGGTTGCGCGCAATAGCTGCTCTTATGTATCAAGAAGAGCTGTGTGTATGTCAGATAACTGAGTTGCTCGGTCTGGCCCCTTCAACGGTTTCACGTCATATACGTCTTTTAGAAGATGCACATTTAATAAAGTCCCGCAAAGAGGGAAGATGGATTTATTACAAATTATCAGAGAATATTTCACCGGAATTAAAAAGTTGGCTTGAAAATAGAGTTTTTGAAACCGTTGAAGTTTCTGAGGATCGCAAAAAACTTGATGAAATATTAGCCCGTGATTCTGCAAAGCTGTGCCGGTAGATAAAGAAGCAAAGCTTTTAAAAATTTTATTTTTGTGCACCGGAAATTCTTGCCGGAGTCAGATGGCCGAGGGGTGGGCCCGGCACTTAAAAGGCGATACTATTTGGGCCTATTCGGCCGGGATTAAGAGCCAGGGGCTTGACCAGCGGGCGGTAAAGGTTATGGCCGAAGCCGGAGTTGATATATCCGGACAAAAATCAAGTAAGGTTGTCGGGTTTACAGGAATTGATTTTGATTACGTAGTGACTTTATGCGATCATGCTAGGGAGACCTGTCCGGTTTTTCCCGGAAAAACACGGATTGTTCACCAAGGTTTTGAGGATCCTCCCCGGCTGGCCCAGGAAGCAAAGACCGAAAAAGAAGTTCTCGAACATTACCGGCGTATAAGGGAAGAGATAAAAAATTTTATACAGAAAATGCCGGGAGTCCTAAAAAAATAACGGACAAGCGGGATTAGCTCCTGGTATAAAGAAGGGTAAACTAAGATATAAAATTTTTGAAAAT
Source organism: Elusimicrobiota bacterium (assembly GCA_051745145.1). GTDB lineage: Bacteria > CG03 > SLGR01 > SLGR01 > JAGXOG01 > CAYZAK01. The sequence continues at coordinate 11,030 of JBNJDT010000031.1, read as the reverse complement.
AGAGAAAGGAAAATAATATGAGTCAAGAAAAATATGATATAAGTTTTTTTGAAAAGTATCTGACGGTCTGGGTCATACTGGGTATAATTACCGGAATAGGTTTTGGCGCTCTTTTTCCGGAAGCGGCAAATTTTCTGGATTCCTTTTCGGTGGAGGGAGTGAATCTTCCCATTGCCGTTCTTTTGTTTGGAATGATGTATCCTATTATGGTCCAGATTGATTTCAGTGAAGTAAAAAACGCTGTTAAGGCCCCTAAACCGGTGCTTTTGACCCTGATAATAAACTGGGGGATTAAACCTTTTACCATGACTTTTTTCGCCTGGCTTTTTATGAGAGTGATTTTCGCCCCCCTCCTGCCCTATGATATGGCCGGGGAATACATGGCCGGAATGATACTTCTGGGGATAGCCCCGTGTACGGCCATGGTTCTGGTGTGGAGTTACCTGGCCAGAGGTTTTATGGGACTGACCCTTGTACTGGTAGCTATAAACTCTCTTACCATGCTTGCTCTTTATGCTCCGCTGGGAAATTTTCTTTTGGGAGTAGCTGAAATGCCCATTCCTTTTTGGACTATATTTTTAAGTATTATGCTTTATGTAGGGGTATCTTTAGTTGCCGGATATATTTCCCGGGTAACTTTAATTAAAAAGAAGGGGCTCGAGTGGTACGAATCTGTATTTTTAAAAGATATGGGGACAATATCAAAAGTAAGTCTTCTTATTACTCTGGTATATCTTTTTATGCTTCAGGGTGGCGTCATTCTATCTGATCCATTCGTGGTGGTTTTGATAGCTATTCCTCTTACCATTCAAACTCTCTTTATATTCGGATTAGGTTATAAAATTGCTGAGCTTATAGGCCTTACTTATGAAGAAGCGGCTCCTGCGGCCATGATAGGGGCATCCAATCATTTTGAGGTAGCCATAGCCACGGCAGTTACTATTTTCGGACTCCAGTCCGGGGCCGCTCTGGCTACGGTGGTGGGAGTACTTATTGAAGTGCCGGTTATGCTCTGGCTGGTGAGAATATGTCTTAAGACAAAGGGCCGGTTTCCATCCTTAAAAAAAAGTAAATTTTAAATTAGATAAGAGAACGGGTTAAATAATATAAAATCGGTAAAAATAAAAATTAAAGCGACAAAATTGCTGCTCGAGCACCGATAAAAATAAATTCTGTATGAAAAAATTTAATAGAGAAGAAGAATCAGTAAAAATAAAGGGAGAAAAAATGAAAGTATTAATAATTGGAGGGGTAGCCGGCGGCGCGACCTCGGCGGCAAGATTAAGAAGAATGGATGAAAATGCCCGGATAATTCTTTTTGAAAAGGATGACCACATATCCTATGCTAACTGCGGTCTGCCCTATTATACGGGAGGGGTAATAAAAAATAAAGAAAATATTCTTCTGCAAACTCCGGAGTCTTTTAGGGACCGCTATAACGTAGATGTGAGAGTAAAAAATGAAGTTACGGATATAAACCGCAAGAAGAAAGAAGTTGTGGTAAGAGACCTGGCAACGGACAGGGAGTATACCGAAAGTTACGATAAAATTATTCTGTCATCGGGTTCGGAAGTTTTACTTCCCCCCATAGAGGGCATCGAAAATAATAAGGTATTTACGGTAAGAAATGTGGCGGACGGCGATAAGATAAAGAATTTCATAGAAAAAGAAAATCCCGAACACGCCACGGTAGTAGGGGGAGGGTATATCGGTCTGGAGATGGCCGAAAATCTCTATAACCGGGGGATAAATATTACTATTTTAGAAATGGCCGGTCAGCTGGTTTCTCCCCTTGATTTTGAAATGTCAGCCGAGGTCCACCGGCATCTGAAATCAAAAAATATAGAGTTTTACTTAAAAGAAGAACTGGTCAAGATTGAAGATAAAGACGGCAGGTTGAATACAGAATTTAAAAGTGGTAAAAATCTAGATACGGATATGATTATAGTTTCGGTGGGCATTAAACCCAATACCCGCCTGGCCAAGCGTGCCGGACTTAAGCTGGCGGAGTCCGGGGGTATAAAAGTGGACCGTCAGATGCGCACTTCGGATGAAGATATTTATGCCCTGGGAGATGCTGTGGAAATCTGGGACCCTGTATTTGATGTAGGGAGGAACATTCCTTTGGCCGGTCCCGCCAATAAACAGGCCCGGATCGTGGCCGACAACATAGCCACCGGCGAAAGTTGTGAATTTAAAGGGGCAGTGGGTACGGCCATAGCCAAAGTTTTTGATATTTCAGTGGGAGTAACCGGATTTTCGGCAAAATTTATGGAGGCCATGGATATGGATTATGAATCGGTAATAATACACCGGGCAGACCATGCCGGATACTATCCCGGTTCCAACCCTCTCTCCATAAAAATTAATTTTAATGATGAGGGAAAACTGCTGGGAGGACAGGTGGTCGGATTTTCGGGTGTTGATAAAGCTACAGAAACTCTCTCGGTAATTCGTCAAAACGGTTTGACCGTAGATGAGTTAAAAGATATGGAGCAGGCCTATGCTCCTCCGTTCTCATCGGCGAAATCCCCGGTTAATATAGCTGGATTTGTGGCGGATAATGTCTTGAAAAACCGAGCGAAATTTGTCAGCTGGGAAGCAGTTGAAAAAGCCTCCCCTGAAGATACTGTTATTCTGGATGTAAGAACTGAAGACGAGGTTATGCTGGGAAAGATTCCCGGTTCTGTCAACATACCTGTTAACGAACTGAGAGAAAATTTGGATTCTCTTCCCCAAGACCAAAAAATATACGTTTACTGTTCCGTCGGCCAAAGGTCTTATGTAGCCGCCCGGATTCTTTTGCAAAACGGTTTTGAAAAGGTTTATAATATATCCGGGGGATACAAAACCTGGGAAAATGCCACCATGAAACAGAGTAATGAAAATCTTAAGGAAGGGCTCCGGGTGGAAAAAGACGATATGATATATTCTGCTTCCGAAGCCGAAGAAAATATAGATACAGAAGCTAACGTCTCTATCGATGCCACCGGGCTCCAGTGCCCGGGTCCTATAATGAAGCTAAATAACAGGATAAAAGATTTAGAAGAGGGAACGGTGATAGAAATATCTTCTTCGGACCCCGGGTTTTATATGGATGTAAAATCCTGGAGCAGTGTAACCGGTAATAGTCTGCTCCGGCGGTCTTCGGATAAAGGAGTTTTCAGGGCTGCTGTAAAGAAAAGATCGGGTGGCAAAAATAAAAGACCCGCAGGTCCCGGCGGTAAAGAAAAAACCCTCGTGGTCTTTAACGATGATCTGGACCGGGCGCTGGCTTCTTTTGTTATTGCCAACGGGGCCCTGGCCATGGGAAAAGAAGTTACTATATTTTTCACTTTCTGGGGGTTGAACGTAATAAAGAAAGATAAAGTTAAAGTGAAAAAAGATTTTATATCTAAACTGTTTTCTCTGTTTATGCCCAAAAATGCTTCTAAGTTAAAACTTTCCAAAATGAATTTTGGGGGCCTGGGTTCTAAAATGATGAAACGGGTAATGAAGAAAAAGAATATAGAAACCCTGGAAACCTTAATTAAAAAAGCCCAAAAGGGAGGGGCCAGGTTTATAGCCTGCCAGATGTCCATGGAGGTAATGGGAATTAAAGAAGAAGAATTGATTGAGGGGACGGAAGTCGGCGGGGTGGCAAGTTATATAGAGGCCACCGAAGATTCTAATCTTAATCTTTTTATTTAAAATTTAGAGTAGAATATAAAAAGTTGATTGTATAGTAGATTTAAATATAATATGAATATGAATTCATATTCATTTTACGGTTTATAAGTACCGAAGAGAAATTATATGCCCAAAGAGACATTTTTAAATTTAACGTCAAAAAAGAGAGAACGGGTAATTGAGGCCGCCCTGGATGAGTTTGCAGAAAGGACTTTTTCCGATGCCCGGGTAACGGCCATTGCCGGCAAGGCGGGGATAGCTACGGGTAGTTTTTATCAGTACTTTAAGGATAAAAAAGATCTTTTTAAATATATAATAGACCGGGCCGTGGATAAAAAATTGGATTATATTAACCGGGATGTATTGTATAATAGTGAAAAATACGGATTTTTCCGGTTACTGCGGGAAATTTATTTAAGCGGAATGAGATTTGCTCTGGAAAATCCCCGTTTAGTGGCCATCGGAAACCGGTTGATGAATAATAAAGATATTCAGAATAAAATATGGGAGGAGCAAAAGGTCAGGACTATGGATTTTTACCGGGAGCTGGTGGACAGAGGACTTAATCGAGGTGAAATTAATACAGAGATAGGAAAGGATTTAATTGTACGGTTACTCACGGCGGTAAATTATGAAATTATGGATATCATATACCGGGACGGAAAAATTAAACCGGCCGGGTTGGACGGGGATATGGAAATAATTGACAAAATGCTGATATTTTTGAAAAACGGTATAAAAAAGTAAAATTTTGTTAAAGGAGGGAGAAAGTGGCCTTACTAAAAATAAAAGAATTAACTAAAATATATATGCAGGGGAAGATTGAAGTTCCGGCCTTAAGGGGTATAGATCTGGAAGTGGAAAAGGGGGAATTTTCCACTGTTTTCGGGCCGTCGGGCTCCGGAAAAACCACTCTTCTTAATCTTATCGGCTGTCTGGATAAACCCACCCGGGGGTCTATAGATTTAAACGGGGAAAAAATTGAGAAACTGGATAAAAAAAGTCTGTCCCGGTTGAGAAGGTACAACATAGGGTTTATATTTCAAAGCTATAACCTTATTCCCGTACTCACAGCCTATGAGAATGTGGAATTTGCCATCAGGCTGGTGGATACAGACGGTAAAAAAGAGGAAAGGGCAAGGGTTATGAAAATACTTGAAGAAGTCGGGCTTAAGGGACTTGAAGACCGCTATCCGGATGAATTATCCGGGGGACAGAAACAGCGGGTGGCCATTGCCCGGGCCCTGGTAAAAGAGCCCCGTCTGGTACTTGCCGATGAACCGTCGGCCAATATGGATTCAAATACAAGTAAAGAGGTGCTGGAAGTAATGCTGTCCATGAACAGAGAGCTGGGGACCACATTTATTTTTTCCACTCACGATCCTTTAGTTATGAAATACGCCCGCAGACTTCTGGAAATAAGGGACGGGAAAATTTCCAAAGACCGGAAAAAAAAGCCGAAAGATGTTTCTCACTAAACTGGCCCTTAAAAATCTTATAAGACACCGAAACCGGACAGTTATAACTTCGGTTATTATAGCCTTTGCTATATTTTTTTATATTCTAATGGATTCTATGATAGCGGGAATGGTTCAGATGTCCTATGACTCGGTAATAAATTTTGAATCCGGCCACCTGCAGATATTGACGAAGAAATACAGGGAAAAAGAAGATAAACTACCCCTGGAGAATTTGCTTGTAGATCCTAAAGGTGCAGTGAGCAAAGCGGAAAAGATTGAGGGTTACCTGGGCAGTTCTGTGGAACTGGATTTTCAGGCCCGACTGAACAACGGAGTCAATGAACTTCCCATTGTCGGCCGGGGTATCAGGCCCGAAAAATTTCAAAAAATTTTTAATTTAAATGACAGATTTGTAGAAGGTGAAATGCTATCCTCCGGGAAGTACGAGGTGGTCATGGGGAAAAAACTGGCCCGGCTGCTTAACCTTGAGGTCGGGGATTACGCCACCTTGCTGGTTAAAGATAAAAATGAAACCTTTAACACTATTGAGGCCCGGATTTCGGGTTTGGTCCATACCGGAAATCCCAATGTTAACAGCAATATCGTATACGTCCCCCTGGATGTAGCCCGTCGGGCACTGGCTGTGACCGATAGAGCAAGTAAAGTAAAGATTAAGCTGGAGAAAAAGGACCTGGCCCGGGAAGCCGGGGCGGTTTTAGATGAAAATTTAACTAAAGAAGACAAAAGAATAGACGTTGTTCCCTGGCAGGAATTAGAAGCCATATCTATAGCCGGCGCAAAACAGGCCGGTAATCAGTTGATAGCCGGCGTTATTCTTTTAATTGCCGCCATAGCCATTATTAATACAGTTATTCTGGCCGCCCTGGAGCGGATGGAGGAGATAGGTATGATGAAGGCCCTGGGGATGAGCCGAGCGGAAATTATATATACTTTTGTGGCCGAGTCAACGGGGATTGGCCTGCTGGGCGGTTTGGTCGGAATTATCATGGGGGGATTTGGCGTCTGGCTGTTTACCATATACGGTATAGACTGGGGGGCGCTTACGGGAACGGAGATGGCATCATTCGGGGTTCCGGTAATAGGTAAAATGTACGGGGTATGGAATCCGGGCTCTTTTGTGTTTGTTTTCTTTTTCGGGATAATAGTATCCTGTTTATCCAGTATTCCTCCGGCGTACTGGGCCGCGGACAAGGACCCGGTGAAATCAATTTATCACAGGTAGGTAGTACGAAATGTTTAAATTTATAATTAAAACAGCTTTTAAAAATCTTTTCAGACACAAATTGAGAACTGCGGTCTCTATTGCGGCCATAGCTTTTTCGGTAATGATAGTTGTCTTTGCCCGGGGGTATATAACGGGGATGGTGGATAGTGTATTTGCCGACCATATCCGGTATAATTCCGGACATGTGAAGATAATGGATAAAGAATACTATCCCAAGCAGAGGTTACTCCCCCTTAATTATCCGGTAAACGGATTTGAGAATACCGGATTGGAGGAGATGATGGCCGGTTTAAGGGATATTGACGGGGTGAAAATGGTTATCCCCCGGCTGAAATTCGGAGCAATGGTCAGCACCGGTGAAGAATTAATAACAATGAGCGGCTGGGGAGTTAAACCAAAGCGGGAAATAGAATTTACCGATATAGAAGTTAGCATTAAAAAGGGCAGAATGATAAAGTCCGGCGGTAAAGAAATAGTAATGGGCCAGAAGCTTTTAAATAAGATAGACCGGGAAGTGGGCGATTCAGTGACGGTGCTTTTCAATACCTCTTTTAATTCGTTAATGGGAGTTACGTTTGAAATAGTGGGTAACATAGATAGCGGCATTAAGTTACTTGATGAAGTTCTTTTTTATCTGCCCCTAAAAGAAGCCCAGAGACTCCTTTACATGGACGGTCAGGTTACCGAACTGCTTTTGGTAGCCCGGGACCGGAAAATGACCGAAAATATTCTACCCGCGGTCAAAAGTTATCTTGAGGAAAACGGTGTTTCCGGTAAATACACGGTGTTAGGGTATAATGAAAGCAGCGCATTGATTCCCTATATGGAAATAGCTAAGAATATATATAACGGAATTTATATTTTTCTGATTCTTCTGGCCAGTATTGTGGTGGTTAATACCATGATAATGATAGTAAAGGAGAGAACTAAAGAAGTGGGAATGATGAGTGCCCTGGGTATGGAGGGAAATGAAATACTTCAACTTTTTATGATTGAAGGGGGAATTATGGGGGTCGCCGGCAGTTTCCTGGGGGCTACAGCCGGAACTTTACTGAATAGTTATTTTGCGGTAAACGGTCTTGACCTTACCCAGACGGTGTCCGGTTTTAGCGCGGAACATACATTTAATTCTATTATTTATTTTTCCGCTTCTCCGTGGAATTCTATTTTTGCGTTCTGCCTGGGGGTAATTATAGTTACTTTAGCCTGTATTCTCCCCGCGAGGCGGGCGGCAAATCTCGATCCCGCCCGGGCAATACGGGAAGGATAAGAATAAATTTAAATAGGAGGATATTGTGAAAAAAATTTTTAAATATTTTAGTTTTATAATAATAATGTTGCTGACTGGAATTCCGGCGCGGGGGGAGATGACTGCTGAAGAGATAATAGCCCGGCGGGACAGTAATGAATATCTAACAACCGCCAGGGTGGAGTCGGAAATGGTTATCATCCAGGGAAACAGAAAAATGTCCAAGACCATGGAAACGTATATACGGGGAGAAGATAGTTTGACGGAATTTACCAATCCCCGGGACCGGGGCACAAAGTTTTTAAAAAGGGGCGATTCCCTGTGGATGTATTTCCCGGAAGCGGAGGATATCGTTAAAATTTCGGGACATATGTTAAACCAGGGGATGATGGGCAGTGATTTTTCCTATCAGGATATGATGGAATCCGATAAATTGACCGAACTTTATAATTTTAAACTTACCGGCCGCGAGACGCTGGACGGCAGGCCGTGTTATGTTTTAGAGGGAGAGGCTATAGAAGGCAAAGAAGTATCTTACCACCGGCGGAAGGTTTGGATAGACAGCGAGAGATTTGTGGGGCTCAAAGAGGAATTATACGCCCGGAGCGGCCGACTGCTGAAAATCATGAAAGTAGAGCAGGTAAAACAGCTAGAGGAGAGGTGGATTCCGGTTAGTACGGTAATGGAAAATAAATTACTTAAAAATTCAAAGACGGAGTTTACTGTAAAATCTATGGAGTTTAATCCCGAACTGCCCGAGAATCTGTTTACCCTGGAAAATTTACGGTAAATAAAATGAAAAAGGCAGTTTTAGCTTTAACTGTATTTTGTATAACAGTTTTTTGTTTTGGCCCGGCCGGGGCAGTTTCAGCGGGCGGAGAATATGAACTGGAATTCAGAGGATTTATTGACAATGAAGATAATTACCGGGATAAATTTACCGATACTCTTGATATTGAAATATTTCTTCCTGAATTTAAAAATACAAATTTTAAGTATGAGTTTGAAATAAGTAACGCTCTAAAAGATTTAACTTCCGGAAACCGGGCTACTTATTTTTCTAAAAAACTTTACGTCAATCAGAAATTTGACTGGTTTAATTTAACAGCGGGCCGCCAGCCGGTTTCCTGGTCTTTCGGTGCTCTGTTAAATCCTGTCGATTATACGCTGGGGGCGGATACTCTTGATGAAGAAAATAACAGTAAGTATACGGACGCTCTGGAGGTCTATATACCACTTAACTGGAATTCATCTATCTCCCTTATATCTTCTTTTCCCGGGGGATTTAATTTTGAGCGGGAGGATATGAAGTGGGGATGCCGCACCCGGGCGGGTTTGGCGGGATACGATTTCACTCTTAGTTATGTCGATGAAGCTGATTTGGATAAGGGTATAACAGAAGAGTATTTATATAACATATCTTCTGTAATACCGGATAAAAGATTAGGGGTAACCGTAAAAGGGGATTTTATGAATACCGGTGTATACGGAGCTTCCGGCTACTATTTTGAAACCGGCAAACCGGCTTTTTTAAGTATGCTCCTGGGAGCGGATTACAGTCATAATTTAACTTACAACCAGAAAATAAATTTTCAGGCTGAATATCTTAGAATTGAATTAAATAAACAGTTTATTTCCGGGGTGGATCTTTTGACCGGAAGTATTAATTATCCCCTGAATTATTTTTCCAGCATAATATGTACAGCCGTAGTAAATATGCGGGATTCCAGTTTAATTTTAATTCCCGGTTACCAGAATACCCTGCCCGGGAATATTAAACTCAATATTGAAGGTACACTGTTCTCCGGTGATAATAAGGCCCTTTTTTCACCGGGCCCGTCAATCCCCAGGGGATTAATTTCAGTAAAGTTAAATTACCCCTTTTAAAATTATTTATGAAATATTGATAATAAATGACCGACCGAATTTTACGCAGTTATCTATGCTTTTGGAATTGGGATTCCACATTTCTTTTAAGGGGCTTTTGACTATCTCAAACCCTCCCTCATCAAGTTTACCCGATATCATCTTTGCCCCTTCTCCGCTCCATCCGTAGGTGCCGAAAGCAGCGGCTTTTTTCCCTTTAAATCCCAGGCCTCTTATCTCTTCTAATTCTCCGGCAACCGCGGTAAGTATACCCCGGTTAATAGTGGGGGAACCGACCAGTACCCCCTTGGATTTAAATACTTCGGTTACTACATCGTTCTTGTCGGTTTTAGAGAGATTGAACATCTTTATTTCTACGCTGTCATTTTCTTTTTTAATACCTTCTGTTATTGCTTCGGCCATCTTCCGGGTTCCTCCCCACATGGTATCGTAGAGTATAGTAACCTGGTTTTCCCGGTAATTATCGGCCCATTCTAAATATTTTTCAATTATCTGCTTGGGGTTGTCCCGCCATATTACTCCGTGGCTGGGGCAAATTATATCTACATCCACCCCCATATCCAGTATCTCATTTATCTTTTTATCCACCATCATGCTGTAGGGGGTTAAGATGTTGGCATAATATTTTATGGCTTCCTGGTACAGTTCGGCCTGATCGACAAGATCATTATATAAATTTTCAGTTGCATAGTGCTGTCCGAACCCGTCGTTGGAAAAAAGAACATTATCCCCGCTTAAATAGCAGAACATGGTATCAGGCCAGTGGAGCATGGGAGCTTCGATAAAAGTCAGTTCTTTTTCTCCCAGGGAAATTTTATCACCGGTTTTTACTGTTTTAAAATTCCAGTCTTTATGATAGTGACCCTTAAGGGATTTGACCGCGTTAGCCGTACAGTAGATAGGAGTTTCGGGGATCTCTTTCATAAGTTCGGGCAGGGCACCGCTGTGGTCAATTTCTCCGTGATTGGCCACAATTATATCTATATCCTCCGGATCTATTTCTTTTTTTAAATTTTCAACGAACTCCTTTGCGTACGGTTTCCAGACAGTATCGATTAGTATATTCTTTTCGCCCCGGATAAGATAAGAGTTATAGGTTGTTCCCCGGTGGGTGGAATATTCGTCGCCGTGAAATTTCCTCAGTTCCCAATCCACCTTGCCCACCCAGGTTATGTTTTTAGTAATATTTTTTTTCATAATCTCCTCCTTTAATTTAGGTTTTTTCTTTTATCATAGTAAGAACCATCTTAAATTTCTTTTTTGCAGATACAGAATGAGGGATATCGGCCGGCATTACAATAGCTTGTGGGGCCTCAAGAACAAATTTTTTATTGTCAATAGTAATCTGTCCGGTTCCCTCTATAATCTGGACTAAAGCATCATAGGGCGCCGAATGAGTACTGAGTTTTTCTCCGGCGTCAAAGGCAAATAGAGTTACTGAACCGGTCCCTTTTTCTATAATAGTTCTGCTTACAATAGAACCCTCCTGATAATGTACCATATCTGAATATTTAAATGG
>JBNJDT010000030.1:0-17518 GCA_051745145.1 Elusimicrobiota bacterium | reverse complement strand
CCCGCTATAAAGGTAAGGGGAATAAATATGGTAGCTATTATAGTGAGTACTTTCATAATATCGTTAGTTTTATTGCTCACACTTGACATATAAAGATCAACCATTCCCGAAAGCATATCCCTAAAAGTTTCTATAGCATCGGCCACCTGAATAGTGTGGTTGTACACATCTCTAAAATAAAGTGCTGTGCTTTTTTCTATAATTTTTGACTCAGACCTTTCTATATTATTTATTACCTCTCTCAAAGGCCAGACAGCTTTTCTTAAAACTATCAGTTCTCTTTTCATTTTATGTATAAGTTGAAGGGTTTCTATGGAAGGTTCTTCAAGCAACTGCATTTCAATATTATCTATTCTTTCCCCGAATTTTTCAGGTATGATAAAATAGTTATCCACCACTGCGTCTAAAAGAGCGTACAACAGATAATCAGTCCCCATTTTCCTTATTTTCCCCTTGGAATTTCGGATCCTGTTTCTTACCGGCTCAAATACATCGCCTTTTCTCTCCTGAAAAGAAAGTACATATTTATTGCCTACCGCCAGACTGACCTGTTCAAATTTAACTTCTTCGGAAGCGTCATCCAGATAAAACATTTTAAGAGAGGCATAAAGATATTCTTCATAATCTTCTATTTTCGGACGCTGCTCCGTGTTTAGAATATCCTCCTGGAGGAGGGGATGTAAATTAAACAGCTCTCCGGCTTTCTCAATAATACCGGTATCCAGCCCATTGACATTTATCCAGGTGACTGAATTACTTTTAGCCGGAGCTATGCTTTTTTCAATATCATCTATCTCTTTTTCGGTGATCTCATCAGCTGTGTAATCCATAATTTCTATTGTTACCGGTCCGGAGGCCTCAACTCCGGTTTCGGGAAGAGTTCCCGGCGACGACCCGGCATTTTTAAATAATTTATTGAATTTGTACTTCATTTTATTTCCTCCTCCGTTCTTTTTACTTAGACTGATATCCTACAAAAATTTTAAAATAACTAATATATAATGTCAATTTAATTCCATATATAAGAATACAATTTTATTAAAAAATATTACAGTAGAACCCGGGCTCATACGGTTTCTTTTTCGGAGTTGAATAAACTGTAAAAAAATGTCATACTATCCACATTAATTATAAAATATATCAGTTCAGACGGAGGAAAGAATTAAAAGCTTTATCCAGTGAACTTTATATTACAATAACAGCCTTTCACTTTAAGGCTGCAGAAAAATAATGGGGACTGTAACCCCGGGAAGAACTAAAATGAATTCAATTATAAAAGAGGCAGCAGCTTCTTTTGCTTTTTTACTGGTATGTATTTTAGAAGTTCACGCTGGAGTGCATATAACCAATGAAGCCCAAATTGGGGCCGGTTCTATAACAGGCCCCGGCGAAAAACAGTCGGTAGTAACTGACAAAGGCATTTTTTCAAATTTACTTAATTTAAATTACTACCGGGAATCTGAAAAATTAAACTACTATTTCAATTTCTCAGGAAGAGCGACAAACGATAAGAGTATTGATTACAGGCCCTTTTCCGTTGCCCGGATACAGGGTAGATTATCATTGCCCCGGCATAATTTTACCCTGGGCGATTTTATGGAATCTTTCTCGCGATACAGCCTGGGCGCTTCCCTAAAAGGAATATCCTATTCGACTAAGTTAACAGCCCCTCTTACCCCTGACCTTACCCTGATATATGGTATGCAGGCTCCCCGGTGGGACAGCATCATAGACCCCGACAATTCTACTAAAGCCCTAAAAAGAGAGGCTTACGGTTTTAAAATCTCTGCCAGCCCGCTTGAAGCATGGAATTTTTCGGTCCACTATGTAAATTCTAAAGATAAAAACAGAATATATGAGTCGGTTCCCCTTTATGACGGCGGAGTTTACGGTATAGGCTGGAGTTTTGATCCTTTCGCCGGTTTGTCTCTTACGGGCGAAACTTCTTTTTCCTCCGTTCATCTAAAACCCTCATCAGGAAGTTTGGAGAATAAAAACGGTTCGGCAAACAGAGTTTCTTTTCAAGGATACGGCGACGGTCTCCGGCTGAACCTTGACTACGAACGAGTTTCAAGCAACTTTTTTACGGTTTTAGGAGCAGCCTCCCCCGACAGAGAGCGGTTCAGAGCAAGTTGGGTCCAGGATTACGGAAAAAATACTTCCGTCTCTTATTCGGGGCTGTGGTTTAAGGATAACCTTAACGGGGCAAAAAACAAAACTACCCACAGCTGGCGGCCGGATATTAGCATTAATAAAAGGCTGCTGCTGGGCAGACGGTTCGCCTCGGGGGATGTAACTTTACGCACGGATTACCGCCGGGGCGCGGTAAAGGAAAATAATACATACTTAGATTTTGGATACGGTGACCGGTTGGGGATGTTTGATTCCGATACCCGGATGGGATTGGCTTCTTTTAGCAAACGGGATACGCTGGAATATATAGCAAATACATCTTTGAGCTGGAGAAAGAGTGCCGGTCTTTTTGTTTTTAGACCCACTTTACGGTTGGGGACGAGGATAAAAGATGCCAACGGAAACCGGGATCTTATAAACGAATCTTCACTCGGTTTAAATGCAGATGCGGGTTCTGCCGGAATATCTACGGCATTCCAGCTCGGTTTAAATAAATATATCAGGGAAAGGGAAAATGACTCGGCGAAACTGTTTTTCAATACTAATTTTTACTACAGACCGGTTTTTGCAAAAAATCACACCCTCTCTTTAAGGTACGCAGTAAATGATTTTTGGACTGACCATTCGGGGGGGGATTTCCGGGAAAATTCTTTCTCCGCGGGGCTTAATACGCAGTTTTGACAAAGGAAATCAATATGAAAAAGATATTATATAAAACAGTACTAATAGCAGCAGTATTTTTCGCGTTTTATTCCACAGCAGATGCCGGATGGTGGATTTTCGGTAAATCAGAGGAAGACGTCGATTTTGAATATCTTTACATCAATGATATAGCATTTGATGAAGCTGGAGATGTCCTTACTCTCTACCGCGAGACTCTGTCAGACGGACTGGTATACATAAGGGGAAAAGCAAAGGCGTCTGGCACTGTAGCAGCAGTTGAAATCAGCCTGGATAATAAAGAGACCTGGAATTCGGCAAAACTTTCTTCCGGCAGAGCCTTTGAGTACTCATTTACCCCTGAGGCTAAAGAATACAGTCTGTTTGTAAAAATTACCGAAACGACAGGAAAGACCAACGATATTGACCGTTCAAATCGGAAAATAATTATTTCAGACCGGAGTATAATAACCGGTATACAAAAAATCTTAGATGATATGGCCGGAGCATACATACAAAAAAACATAAGAGATTTTATGACAAAGGTAAGCCGGGATTTTACCGGGGGCGACATTGTTCTTAACAGGGCGGTCAGCCAGGATTTCAGTTCTTTTGCTCATCTTGATCTAAAACTCACAGTAGCCAGCGCCGTGTCGAGCTCCGGCGGCAAAATCAGCGCCGCCATCAACTACAGCCGGTCGGCTTTTTCTATACTAACCGGGGAGAACTATACGGACAGTGGAACAACGCAGATGGATTTTAAACGGGAAGATTCCGTTTTGAAGCTCTACAGCATGAAACACCCCCTTATTTTCGGTTTAAGCGAAGCCGATGAGACTGCTTCGGGTATAACTGGAATAGGCGCAAACACCGATATGTTAATCATAACCCCGGAAGGAGAGCTGGAAAAACTTCCTTTTGAAGATGCGTTAAATAAAATCGAAGGCAATGATATAGCGGAGACTCTTTCGGAAATAACCTTCGTATCCAGCAAGTCCGATGCTGACGGTTTTATCTTTTCTACAGGAGAAAAAATAAAAGCAGCGGGCCTGTTTATGGACCCCCTGGGAAGTATAGACATAGCTTATTTTGAAGGTGACTACCTTACTGTAAACAAAGACGTTACTTATCAGATGCTTCCCCCGGGAACAGATATTGAAACGATTTCATCGGTTCCGACTTCGGGATACGGAAAAGACAGCGATTTCGATTCCGGAGATTATCACAGAAAAGAACTGGATTCTAATATTCAGGGGCGGTGCATAGCTTTCAAACTTCGCACCGGAAACTACGCAGTTATGGAAATAACCGATTACTTCTACGATACCGACACCCTTCAGGGCAGGATAATTTTCAGGTACAGATATCAAAGCGACGGGACTAACCTGTTTTGATAAAAAACCTAAAATTAATTTTTGTTATCCTCTTTATAATTTCGGCTGATAGTTCTGCCCGGTCTGAGGATATTTTAACTCCCGCGAATAAAGTGCTGCAGAGAAAATCTGCCGGCGGACAGAATCTCGAAGGATATGTTAAAAACGCGAAAGCGGGACTCACAAAAGTTGAGAGCAAAACCTTAGAGGGGCTGCTTACGGGAGGGGCCTCGGCCGTTTACGGAGAATTACTCGACAATGCTCAAAATACCGGAATGGCAAAATTTAATGCCGAAGCCTGGAAAGGAGGACGGGCGGCTAAGAACCTGGCAGCCGCTAACAGGTGGCGGGCATATACCGGTAAACTGAATACTGCTTTAAACAGGGCTGCCGGGACTGTAAATATAGCGGGAAATATTTATGCGGGAGATACCGACGAGGCCGCTGTTTCCGGCGTAATGATGCTTCTTTCCGAACTTCCGAATATGCCCGGGGGAACGGCTATGATGAAGTACGCCGGCATATCGGGTCCCGTTCTTTCAGCCGGTATAATGACTTTTCAGATCTGGCGATCTTCGGTTAAAGCCCTGGCCCACGAGACGACCGGGCGCCACCTTCAGTCCCTTTACGGCACTATGGAGAGAATATGCCGGGACCGCAACCGTAAAATAGGAGAGGGAGACCCTTTCCCTGTAAATAAGGAGAACATTGATAAAGTATGGCGCAGACTTCTTACAGACCGTTCGTTTCGCGAGGCCTTCAGATTATATATGACCGTCAAGTTGAAAAAAGATTTTCCGGATACGGGATGGTTCACTCAGGCGGCAGACCGGCTCTATTCAATGGGCAGCCCTTCCTCTGTAAAACAGATTCAAGACCAGCGTCTTCTCTCCCAATTTCATGAGCAAAGGGCAAAAATAGAGTCTTACATTGCCGGAATACTCAAGGGGCTAAACAGGCACTGGAAAATGCAGGAGCAGGGAGTGATAGCGACAAAAACTGCTCGGGCGCTGATTGGGGATCTTGTCAGAGCCTCCAAATCACTGGAAACCGGACTGGCGAAAGTTGCACACGCCGCCCGGCAGCTTGATACAGTCGCTGCTTACGCCGAAAAATGCGGTAAAAAAGTTAATCAAGCCGTAGATGAGAAAGATTTCAGAACCTTGATGGCAGTCCGCAAGACTATATATGATTATGTAAAAGATGTAGTGGCCTGGATTCCCGAAGGCCAACCCCTCGGACAGGAAAAAAAAGAAGTTTTTAAAAAACTTCAGGCCGCCTACGAGGCTGCCGGCGAGGGCCTTATTCATATAAAGAAAAGGCTGAAAGAACAGATAGAAAAGCCCGAATCAGAACCCGAAGTCCAAAAAATCCCCCTAACCGCCACCATGCTGTACAAAAATCACATGGTTCCCGTAATAAAGGAGTGGCCGGATTTTGACTGGGGGTGGACCGAATCCGAAGAAGAGATGACTGCGGATGTAAAGAAACATTTTGAGGAACTTTTTGAATCCGGTAAAAAAGAAGCCATGGAAAAATCACTTGAGGCCTGGAAGTCCGGTGCTTTCCGCCGGGCAATGGAGGATCTTACAGGAGCTAAAAGCGGATACGCTTCACCTGCCGAAGAAGAGACTATTAATTATTACGCATACCGTTTAAAGGCTGTAAAAATAGCATCCCCTCCCGAACTTTCTCCCCACTCAGGATATTCCCCGGAAGACAAGAGGAAAATATCCAGGGCCTGGCAGGAAGCTTATACAATGTACTATGAAGCCGCCGATATTAAAGCTGAGCTTCTAAAGCAAAAGAGCAAAGAACTTGAGGAATGGATGGAACGGGTATTTTCAGAATACCGCGAGCTTTCGAAAAAGATAGCTTCCAGAGCCGTAAAAATAAAGAACAGGTTTTTGACTGCATACTATTCGCTTGCGCCCGGTGAGGCCGAAAGAAAACTGAAAAATTACAGGGCTACCTACAAAAAAATTAAATATACGGGCCTGCCCCGTTACGAAGATCCTCCTGAAGATAAAAGCTATATTAGTGCTGCCCGCGGGTATCTTTTGCGCCGGAGATTCGAGCTTAGCAAGCTGCTCGAAGATGTAGAAGATACTATCCAAGAAGATATAGAAAAACTGGAAACCGGATTAGATAAATTCAACACCGCCGAACGAGATGCTCTTGCAGATATACCTTTAATACGCAGACATTACAACGAAGACTTCCTGACCGACAACTATATGTTTATCAACCAGAAAGACAAAGAAATCAGCTATGCTGACATAAGGAAAAGAAAGAGCAATACTTCCGGTTATATATCTTCCCTTCGCGGTGAAGGAGATAATCTTTCCTCTACAATAGAACAGGATATAACCAATATTGATATGGCTTTATACTGGATAACTAGAGCCGAGGAGGATTTTACTAAATTCGATGAAATGCGCCGGAGCAATTTTCTTATCCCCGCCGGGGGAAGTTCTGGCCGAAAGTTCCACGAATTCGGTCAGGAATACGACGGAAATTATACTCTTTTGCGGGGTTTTAATAAAGAAAAGGATCCATACTGGTTTTTCTTGAGCAAAGATTTCCGGAACAAGGCTCTTTTAAAACTAAAGACCTTCTACGAAACATCATACATGGGAGGCTTTATCAAGCAGTCCGCTCCTGCACTTCAGAAAAAATACGGAAAATTTTTTAATGCCCTGGGTAAAGCAAAAACTTATCCCGAAGAAAATTTCTTTGTCCGGATGGATAAACAGAATTTTGATTATGGCTCCGCAGAGAAAAAATATATCACCTACAGAAAAAGCTTCGGCATTGTGACTTTTTCGGGCCTATCAGAAGCAGTTAAAATAGTGGACTCTTTTACGCCCGGGACAGATGATTTTAACAGCTTGCTTACAAAAATTCAGACTAAACTACCTCTTGGAACTTTTAGAAACAAAAAAATATGGCTGGATAGTTTTGCTGCCCAAAATACTCCCCTGGGCAGGCGTTATATTAAACTAATCGAAGCACTCAACAAAAAATGGACAGAGGATTCCAGGCTGAAATTAGAAGGCAATAGCGAAGATAAATCCCGGGTAGAGAATCTTTCCAATGACCAAAATAGTAAAAAAGAAGACCCCGGGATAAACGAAATTAAAAATTTCTACCGGAAGTTCCAAAAAGCCTATGAATCTAAAGATTATATCCGGGTGATCGGGATGCTTGATGATAAATGGTCATCTTCCGAGGGAACAAGGCTTTCGGAAGTTGAAGACCATCTGCGGAGAATGTTTAAAGTATTTGACAACATAAACTACCAGATATCCGATCTTAAAATATCAATATCAGATAAGAGTTACACAGCGGAATACAACCTAAAAATAACCGGCACAATATTTCACAACAATATAAAACACAAAGAAAAATCCTCCGTTACAGAAGAACTAAAAAAAGACAAAACCGGAAATTTTAAAATCCGGCGGACCCTTAAAGGGATATTCTGGACCCAATAAACTTACCCTGTCTTGTATGGGAAAAACACCACAGAACTTATTGTTATATTAAGGTATCCATATAGGTGTAAAAATATTTTTTCAACGGTACGGTTCGGTTCCCGTCATTTTAATACTATACATAATACTTATTATTAAAGATACCATTACATCACTTAGGAAGGTTTGGTGGAGGCGGTGGGAATCGAACCCACGTCCAGAAGTCGCCGCTAAAGGCTCTACAGGTTTAGTCGCAGTTTAGTTTCTCCCGGATAACCCTGTGACCGGTTTAGCCGGAAGATTTCTTCCCTTAGGTTTCACTTTATAAGCGGGAAGGGACTTACTCAGCTATCCTGTCTCTATGACACTCACTGCCGCCCGACAAGAAAAAGCAAACAGGAGCGAACTGCGTTAAATTACGCAGCCATTGCTAGACTTTCGTCTGCGTTTATTTTACGGTTCTTTTAAGTGTTACCGATAGAAACACTACCTGCTGCTTTAGCTGCCGCTGACCTCTGTCGAACCCTAATCGCCCCCGCCTACTTAATAAATAACAGATAAACTATAATATGTCAATTAGAAATATACCAGACAAATAAGACAATTATAATTAACCTCCCGAACAGTCAATAAATAAATATTGCGGCTGTCAAGTTTAATTAAACATTAGTGAAAATTAACAAATTTAATATCGGTGAAATTATTAATTTTAACCTTGACTTTTTGGGATAAATAAAATATTCTTTTTACTAGTAATTTAAAGAACTTCACACAATAAAAAGGAGAAAAAATGTTTAAGAAAATTTTGTTTTCTATTTCTATAACAATGGTCTTTTTAATTAATGCCTGCGGGGAACCTTCAGAAAAAGAAGTCGCCCGGGAAGAATTAAAAGAGAAAGGTATAGAATTTACCGAAGAAAATTTTATAGAAAGTGTCAAAGAGGAAGACCCTGTTACTCTAAATCTTTTTCTAGAAGCAGGGATGGACCCTGATACTTTAACTGAAGATGAAGATCCCGCTTTAATACAGGCATTAAAAGAGGGTAATATCGGTATAGCGGAAATATTAATTTATGACGGGGCGAGTGTAAACGTACAGGACAGCGACGGGATGACCCCTTTAAAGTGGGCCGCACGCAGAGGCTATACGGAAATGGTTAAAATCCTGGTAGAAGAAGGAGCTGAAGTAGATGCCAAATCTGCGAAATTCGGATTTACCGCTTTAATGGATGCCGCCTATAAAGGACATACACAAACATTAAAAGCTTTAGTAGAATACGGCGCTGATGTTAATGTGAAAAACAAAGACGGAGTATCGGCTCTGATGTGGGCCGTCAGACAAAATAATATAGAATCAGTTAAAGCTCTAATAGAGGCCGGTGCTGATATAAATGCCCGGGAAGACAAATATGCTTTTACCCCCCTTATGGAAGCTGTAAATAATAATTATCCGGTGATAGCAAAACTTTTATTAAAAGCCGGAGCCGATCCCAATGCCAAAGACAAAAATGGGTTCACCGCGCTTACCAAAGCAAGCGCTTCGGGAAACGAAAAAATGATAAATATTTTAAAAGCACACGGAGCCATCTAATAGGTAAGAATCGCAGAAAAATTATATAAATTATATATTACTTTAACTAACCCTCTACCGGGTAATTATATTTAAAATAAACTTAAGAAAGGTATTTATTCTTTTTCTTCTATAATTTCTTCTATGCGCTTATAAATTTTTTGTTTATTTTCAGAATCCTCTAAAAAATTAGGATTCTCTTCTTCGAATTTATTTAGTTCTTCCGGAGTTATGCCGAGACTTTCTCTTATAGCCATGGCATCTTTCGCACCTTCTGCTTTGATGCGCCGGGCCAGTTTGGGTTTATCTTCTTTTATTAATTCAGAGTGAAGATCCCAGGTTAACCTGTGCAGGACATTCCAGTTGGCAATTAGTTCGATATACTCTTCTTCAGAAAGTTGACTTTCCTTATTATCGCACCCGGTTCCAGCCATAACAAAAAGTAAAATAAATATAACAAAATATTTGAAATTCGTATTCATATTTTTTTTGCAGTTTTCCTCTTATTTTCATATCTCTTCAGAAAAATCAAGTTAATCTTATTTTTCTCCTGTAACTCCTTCAAAAAGACGATTTATAAAATCACTTGCTTTTTTAGCGACTTCACCCTGGCCTTTAGCGGCATGCCGGAGCAAACGTATTCCGCGTTTATAATCAATCTTACTTACCGCTAATATCCGGCCCAGATTATAATGTATTTTTGAATTATAGGGGTCAGTATTTAAAGCTTTTTCAAGCAATTCTACCGCCTTTTCCGGATCATCATCTTCATTAGCTACAATTACAGCTAAATTTATAAGGGCTTGGGTATGTTTGGGGGTAATTTCAAGAGCGCGTTCGTAAGCGGATTTCGCGGTTTGAATATCTCCTTTTTCTTCGTATACCAATCCTTTCAGATACCATGCTGCCGCCTGACCGGAAGCTTTGCGGGTACCTTCCTCTACTATTTCAACAGCATCATCCGTTTTTCCGGATCGAAGAAGTACAGTTACAAGATCGTTTCTTACAGTTAAATTTTCCGGGTCCCTGTTAAGTGCTGCGGTAAGTTTTTCAGTTGCCTGCTGCCAATTCCCTTCAGCAGCTAAAATTCTACCTTCCAATAGATCTAACCCTTTCCAATTGGGATTGTCTTCACGGATAGTCTCCAGTACTGCCCGGGCGTGGTCGGGCTGGTCAAATGCCAGGTATTGAAAACCCACCCGCGCCCTATCTTCGGGGTCTGAGCCGGCCTTGCGCAACCATTCGGAACGCACTTTTTGAGCATCTTCTCTTACATCATTTTCTGCATACATACGGGCCAATAACTGCAATGACCGCTCATTTGTAATTTTCATTTCTATCGCAGAAGCTAAAAGATCCCCCGCCCTGCTGTACTGACGGGTATCTATTAACAGATTAGCCAGATTATTAATTGTTTCTATATACCGGGGATTAAGCTTAAGAACTTTATCGTATGCTTTTATGGCTTCTTCATATCTGCCCTGGCGTAAGCGCAGACCAGCTATATTATTATAAGCCGATGTATGTTCCGGGTTCAATTCAATTGCCTTTTCAAAAGATCGCTGGGCTTCATCCAAATCCCCCTGTTCCAGAGCCATTGCCCCAAGATTATTCCAGATTGAACTCTGTAATTCCTTTAATTTTTCCGGATTTTGAGTATCTACTTCCTCTTTGAGCAGTTCCCTGAAAGCTTTTTGTGCTGACTCATAATCTCCGGTTTCCATTATTTCTACGGTAATATTATATTCTCGTTTAAATCCTTCTAAACTCATTTTCTGATTACACCCCGACACCGTTAAAATACCTAATACCAACACCGCAACAAATTTTGTTTTTATCATTATAAACTATTTATTCTCCTTATATTACCGCAAACTGCCGTGCTGTCAAATTATATATACTTATCCTAAAGGAAGTTCTTATTACTTTTTGACAACACAGCAGTTATTTACAATTTACTCTATTTAATTTTAATTACTGTTACAGTACCTAAAATTAGCGGGTTGCAGACTCTCTGGCTTCGTTTATAGCTTCTATTAACCCCATATCTGCACCACCTTCGCCGCCGCCGCTATTCGCAGTACCGGCTCCATAACTGGCACTTGCTCTACTGAAGTCGGAATTCATCTGCCCGGCAGTAAGTAATTCGGGTCTGTCAGACGAATCATCAGTTTTATCTGAATCTGATGAACCACCGGAGAAAGTATTTTTTATACCATTCCATATACTGTTCCCGGCATCTGCAACTGCGTCTCTAGTTTTAGCGGCCGCATAAACTGCACCGTCTTTAACATTATTGACACCATTTTTAGCTGCCTGCAATGCTCTATCGCCTAACTCGCCTGCAGCATCGCGGCCCAGTTTATTTGCAACTTTACCCGGATCTTCGACAAAATCCTCAAGATAAGCAACTAGTTCATCCATGTCATCCAAATCTAAAGCTGCCATCAGCTCTTCGGCATCTACGCTAAAAGACATGCCTGCCGTAGCACCAAGTCCGACGGACGCTCCCGCTCCGACATTAACTTCAACAGTACCGTCATACTTAATAGTTGCCGTAGCTTCTGCATTAGCGGATGCACCGGCAGATCCGGCTACATGACCGGTCACTTCTGTCGTTACGCCAAAAACTGTTGCTTCAAACGAAAGTTCCGCTTCCGCTGAAACTAAAGCTCCGGCTTCTCCTTCAGCACCAAAGTGGATACCTTCTTTATCCATCCAGGCGCCGGCTTTACCTTCGGCACCGAGCAAGTATTCAGCTTTTGCATCTACGCCTCCTCCTGCTCCAAAATCTTCATTCCCCCATCTTTTTTCTGCTGAAGCATTTACATCACCGGCGAGACTGGCATCAAAACTGGCCTCAGTACCTTCTGCCTTAGCCTCCAGGTTTGCTTCATGGCTCGTACCTATACTTGCTTTACCGGAGCCATCTTCACTGGTCTGTTCCCGGCTAGCTTCATACTCGGCCGAGTCACCGTATTCTACGGCCCCTACTCGCCCGGCACACAGTAAAGCCAACGAGAATACAACTACGGCCCGTTTCGCCCATCTTCTTGAGAATGATTTTTTTGAAAACATCATTCCACCACCTCCTTTAGGATTTTTTACTCCCCAACTTTATTTAGAACTCTCCTATAATAATATTAATACAATACATAATCGTCGTCAATTAGCTTATAGTACTTTTTTTTTATAGTACTTTTTTCGAACTTCACTGATTTTTAATTCCTTCATACAGCCGGTTTATGAATTCTACGGCTCTCTGTGCAGACTCCCCTTTACCCCGGGACGCATATTGAAGGAGCCGGATCCCCCGTTTATACTCTCTCCTGCTAACTACCAGCACCCGGCCCAGATTATAGAGAACTTCTTGATTATGGGGATCATCACTTAAAGCTTTCTCCAATAATTCAATGGCTCTATCGATTTCTTCCTGTCCGGCTTTTATAACAGCTAAATTTACCAGCGCATCTGTATGCCCGGGATTTATCTCCAGTGTTTTTTCATAGGAAGATTCAGCTGTTTTACTTTCCCCCTTCTCTTCATACACCAACCCCTTCAAAAACCAGGAAACTGCTTGATCCGGTGCCTTTTGAGTTCCCTCTTCGGCTACCTTGAGAGCTTCTTCTATATCTTTACCCCTGAGAAGAACCGTTACAAGATCATTTCGCACCGTGGAATCTGACGGATTTTTTTCAAGACCCGTTTTCAACTTTTTCTTTGCTTTACCCCAGTTACCTTCAGCGGCATGGATGCGGCCTTCAAGAACTTCTAAACCGTTCCAACCGGGATTATCCTTACGTATGGTTTGTAATACTTCGCGGGCCTGCTTTGGCTGGTCAAAAGCCAGATACTGAAATCCCACATCTGCCCTCCTTGCAGGGTCAGTACCAACTTTACGCAGCCACTCTTTACGGACTTTTTCAGCATCTTTATCTACATTATTTTCGGCATACATGCGGGCTAAAAGTTTAAGGGAACGCTCATTAGCGATATCCATATCTATGGCCGAGGCAAGAAGATCTCCGGCTCTACTGTACTGCTGGATCTCAATTAATAAATTGGCGAGATTATTAGTAGCTTCAATATAACGGGGGTCAATTTTTATGGCTGATCGGTAAATATTTACGGCATCCTTATATAGTCCCTGGCGCAGCCGCAAACCTGCCAGATTGTTAAGCGCATTAACTTTTTCCGGATTAATCTTCAGGGCATTTCTCAAAGCCCGCTCGGCTTCATCTATTTTCCCCTCAGTAAGAGCCATCGCTCCTAAATTATTCCAGCTTGATGCCCGCAATTTTGAATTTTCTCCGGATTGGTTGAGTACTTCCCGAAAAGCTGACCGCGCTGCATCATAATTGCCGGCCCTCATCAACCTTTCCCCCTCGCTATAACGGTCTTCCACTTTATCCAGAGCTTTGCCCTCTGCCGGATAAATCAAAAAAAACAAAGATATTAACAGGCATTTAAAAATTCTTCTTATTTTCCCCTGAAATTTTTCGGTTTTTTTATTCATTCTTATATACTGCTTTGCTGTTTTTTATAATATCTAAATTCTTTATTTCTGTCAATCTTTATTTAAAAACTAAAAAGAAAATAAACAGTAAATTATTTACAAACCAATTAATTTTTAAATTTTTTAACCTTTTCCAGAGTTATCTGTGATATATCTTCGATAACTGTATCCGCTTCTTTTAATCTTTCGGGTTTGCCGTAGCGATCCACCCCCACACAGTACATACCGGCGTTTTTCGCCGCTTCAACCCCCAGAACCGCATCTTCAAAAACAAGACATTTTTGGGGCGAAATTTTAAGTTCCCCGGCCGCTGTTAAAAATATCTCCGGGGAAGGTTTACCTTCCAGACCCCGGTTACCGTCCACCACAGTGTCCATAAGTTCAAATATTCCTAATTTTTTAAGAATATAGGTGCAGTTTTTACTCGAAGATATTACTGCCCGGGGAATTCCGTTTTCTTTTAACTGTTTTATCAGATTTACGGTAGATTCATAGACCGGTATCTCATCGCTGTCTAAAATTTCTCTGAAATAATCCTGCTTTTTACCGGCCGCCTCAATGATTTCCTCGTCGTTTAAATCTTTTAATACGGCTTTGGCACCGTCTAATCTGGGTATGCCGTCAACTTTTGCTTTATAATCGTCAAAGGTGAAATTTATACCGTACTCACCGAACATTTTTTTCCACGCTTTAAAATGGATTGGAACAGTATCTACTACTATCCCGTCCAAGTCAAATATTACTGCCTGGGCCATATAATTAGCCTCCTTTAAATTTTTTTCCGGTTTTTCTGATATTATATACTATTGTTCTTTCCTGTCAACTCTAAAAACCCCTATTGACAAACCTTATAATTTGTGTTTTAATTTTACTGTGAATTTACTTATATACCAAAATTATGAATAAAGATTATCTTGATAAATATTTGTCTTCTGATTCAGCTTTCCATATTACAGAGAAAGTTTTCTCTAAAGAAAACCAGAATAATAACGAATCAAAGTTTACCCTGGGCAACGGTTTTATAGGTTCCCGGGGAATATTCGAGGAAAATCCCCCCGGATGCAGTCCCGGAACTTTTATCCAGGGACTGTACGATAAATCAGGTGCCCAGGTGGAGGAATTAATAAATCTGCCCAACCCCATTAACCTTATTTTTTCCGTCGAAGGGGAAAAAATGGATATCTCCACCATGGAAGTGCTCTCCCACCGCCGGGTCCTGGATATGAAAAAAGGCATCCTGGTAAGAAAGACTAAATTTAAGGACGCCAAGGGCAGAAGATTTCTCTACCAGTCCCTGCGGTTTTTCTCCATGGACCGGCCCCACTTAGGGGGTATGAAGGTATCCCTAAAACTTTTAAACGGACAGGCCAACCTCACCGGGATAGACCGGATCGACGATACAGTCTATAATTCCGGCGGATACATGATACCCCGCAGGCGCCACTATAATACCCGCAAGGTAAATGCCAATGAGACCTGTAATTACATCGAATTTCAGACCAACACCCACAAGCACAGGATAGGATACTGTACCGCAAAATCCGTAGAACTTAACGGCAGCCAAAAATCTCACAACGGCCGGATATACGATTTCAGTTTAGATCAAGACCAGACAATAACTTTTACCAAAATTTTTACCATATACACTTCCAACGACTGCCGGCCTTCTAAAATAGCTAAAAAGTCCAGACAGGATTTAAAAAAAGCCCGGCAGGCTGGATTTGACGCCATCTTTAAAGAGCACGCCAAAAGTTTTGGGCGAAAATGGGAGGATACGGATATAAAAATAACCGGAGATATAAATACCCAGAGAGCCATCCGGTTCAATATATATCATCTATTAATTTCCACCCGCACAGAACATGCAACCTCAAGTATCGGGGCCCGGACCTTAAGCGGACAGGGATACAAAGGCCATATATTCTGGGATACGGAAATATATATTCTGCCCTTCTTTATCTTTACCTGTCCGGATACAGCTAAAAAACTGCTTCTTTTCCGGCATAATACCCTGCCCCAGGCCAGAGAACGGGCCCGGGACCGGGGATTTGAGGGGGCAATGTATCCCTGGGAATCTACGGTTTCAGGATACGAACAGACCCCCCGGTACGCCAAGCATATAGACGGGAGTATCGGCGAAGTTACCACCCAGGACTACGAACACCACATAACCGCCGACGTGGCTTACTCAATTCACCGGTACTACCAGGTAACCGGGGACAGGCGATTTATGTACAACTACGGAGCCGAAATAGTTTTTGAGACCGCGAAATTCTGGGCCAGCAGAGTGGAATACGATAAAAAAGACGATCTTTATCATGTAGATAACGTTACCGGACCCGACGAGTTTCACGTTAACGTGAGAGATAACGCCTACACCAACTACCTGGCCGGATGGAATCTCAGGTACGCCGCCGGACTCTACAAGGAATTGAAAGATAAAAAGACTATCCAAAAATTATCCGATAAACTGGAGATAGACAAAAATACCATAAAAAAATGGGAGGATATCGGTCAGAATATGTCCCTTTCCCGTTCCCCGACTTACGGTATTATCAACCAGTTTGACGGATATATGAATAAGAAAGACTATAAAGCCTGCAACTACGATATAAATTTTCTGCCCGAGATACCCAAATACTACGAACACATAGGTTTGGAAAAGACCCGGCTTATCAAACAGCCCGACGTACTGGCCCTTTTCCATCTTTTCCCCGAAGATTTCGCCCTAAAAGAAAAGAAAGAAAACTACGACTTCTACATCTACCGGACCATTCACAAATCCTCGCTCTCTTACTGTTTCCACTCTATTTTGGCCTCTGAATTTAAGGATAATCTCAGAAGCCACATATTTTTCCGGGCCGCTTCCAGAATTGACCTGGACAATATCGCCGGCAACACCGACGAGGGTATACACGCCGCCAGCCTGGGCGGGGTGTGGCAGGCGCTGATTACCGGTTTTGGGGGACTGAGAATAACAGAATCCGGATTAAGTATAAATCCCAAACTACCCGGAGATATAAAAAATATCCAGTTCAAATTTTACTATAAAGGGGACCGGTTTAAAGTAAAAATTTCCAATAAAAGAGTTACCCTAAAATTTACTCCGAAATATAAAAAAACAGAGTACCGGAAAATAAAAATAAACGGGAAAGAGATTGTCCTTAAGCCGGATAAATCTAAGACAATAACCTTCAAGGAGGAGACCAAAAAAATGATATACGCAAAAGATATTATGAAAGAAGAAAACTTTGTCACCGCCGGAGTAAATACCCCGGTAAAGGAGATTGGAAAACTTATCCTTGAAAACGAGGCCTCCAGCATACCGGTGGTGGATGTGGATAACAACCTCAAGGGAATAGTATCCGAAACCCTGATAATAGAGGCGACCACCCGGGGGGATTTCGATCAACTTACCGCTTCGGATATAATGGAAAAGAAAGTGGTATCCATATCCTACAACGCTCCTATTGAAAAAATAACCGAGGTATTCACCCGCCATCCTTTCCGCAGGCTCCCGGTCATTAAGGATAATAAAGTTAAAGGAGTAATAACCCGTAAAGATATTATCGCCGATTTTCTGGGCGGGTATTACTGATAAACCAATGTTTATTACTTTTTTAAATCCCCAGGGTAACTTTGACGCCCGGGACAGCCACTGGGCCTCCCACCCCGATTTCGGAGGGCAGCTGGTCTATGTAAAAGAGCTGGCCCTGGAGATGGCCGATATGGGGCACCGGGTGGATATAGTAACCCGGAAAATAGATGATGAAAACTGGCCGGAATTTAA
>JBNJDT010000029.1:0-17618 GCA_051745145.1 Elusimicrobiota bacterium | reverse complement strand
TTGACAAACTAAATGATAATGAGTATCATTATCAATAATACACAGGATTAAAGTTATGAATGATATAAAAGAAACCCATAATTCAATAGGGAGATGGACCCCGGCCAGGAGAATTTTGCTGGATATTTTTATAGAAAATAAAACTCATTTAACAGCTGAAGAAGCTTATTTAAAAGCAAGAGAAGTAAAAACCGGTATAAGTATATCAACAATTTATCGTAATCTTAATTTTTTGCTGGATCAAAAATTAATTAAACGGCATTATATGAAAAGCGGGATTACAAAATATGAATTAGATGATGATGAAAGGGTCCATCACAATCATTTAATTTGTACCGGATGCAATAATATAAAAGATTATTCGCTATCTAAAGAGAGTGAAAAAAAATTGATAATTGATATAGCCAAAAAATTAGGCAAAAAATATAATTTTAAAATAAGATCGTATCAGTTGAAATTTTACGGTAAATGTAAAGGTTGTCGGGAAAAATTATAAAAGAAAGGAGGTAAGTAAAATGCCCTTAGGAGATGGAACAGGACCGGCAGGATACGGACCTATGACCGGAAGAGGTGCAGGTTACTGTGCCGGATATTCAGTACCAGGTTATATGAATCCGGTAGGAGGAAGAGGCTATTACGGATATGGTGCAGGTTACCGAGGCGGTGGATTCAGAGGAAGAGGTTTCGGCCGCCGGGGATGGTACGCACCGGTTCAAACAGCCTGGAGCGGAGTCGCTCCGTCAGTACCGGTTAATTATGGTACGTATCCGGTTCAGGAAGAGGATGCTTTAGAACAGCAAAAAGAATATCTGGAACAGGAGTTAAAAAACATAGAAGATCGTCTTGAATCTTTGGAAGAGGCCTCACAGGATAAATAAAAAGGTCTCCTTGATACAGGGAGCAGTTTAATAGCTGTTCCCTGTATCACAGTGTAAAGTTTGTTTTAAGATTAATAGTATTGACTGAGTATCTAAATAAGGAGGTACAATATGCCCGGTGGAGACGGAACAGGACCAAGAGGAAACGGACCGGGAACCGGCAGAGGCAGAGGGGGCTGTGTTGGCGGAAGCAATTCCGGCAGAACCGGTTCGCGAAACAGTTTTTCCGTAAATTGGGAATCCGATGATAAGGAAGAAACTAAACAAAAATCAGATAATACGGATTTAAAAGCTGAAGTAAACAAGGAAGAATGTATAAGTTGCGGAGTTTGTTTATCGAGTTGCCCGAATGAAGCAATTTCCATGAATGATAAAGCGGAAATAGATAAAAACAAATGTAACGGCTGCGGAGAATGTGTTTCCGTTTGCCCTGTTGATGCTATTAAATTAAAATAAATTTACCGTTGAAAGATTTTTTTTAAGGAGGATTTAGGTGCCGATATTTACTTATAAATGCAGCAAGTGTGAAAAAATTTTTGAAGAAATTGTAGGCGTTATTTCAGAGGAAGAGGAATTGAAATGCCCCGAGTGCGGAAGTAAAGAAGTAGATAAACAGCTATCATCTTTCAGTGTAGGAAAGACTTCCGAAACCAGTTCGGTTTCCTCGTGTCCCACATGTAATTTAGATTGATTGAAAATTTTATTTAATGCCGGCGGAAAAAATAAAAAATTTTAAAATAA
This sequence comes from Elusimicrobiota bacterium, assembly GCA_051745145.1. Taxonomy (GTDB): domain Bacteria; phylum CG03; class SLGR01; order SLGR01; family JAGXOG01; genus CAYZAK01. The sequence continues at coordinate 15,999 of JBNJDT010000029.1, read as the reverse complement.
AGTTACGAAAACCGGAAATTTTAAGGTATCTCGGATATACATCCAGAGCTAAAGGTATTTCACCAGATATCGAAAAAGATATACAGCGGCAAATAGAAGAAGCTTATGCACTTATTTCTCCCGCTGTTTTATTTAAAACTTTTAATAAAAATAAGGAAGAAGGAAAGAAAGTTATAGAGAAAATTTTGAAATCTTCAGACAGAATTATGGAGTTAGTCAGCAAAGCGGATATTTTTACGATCATGGCTGTTACTGTAGGAAAATCACTGGAGAAAAAAGTAGCAGATATCAAAAAAGAAGATTTGACCGGCGCCAGTATTTTGGATGCTGCGGGATCCGAAGCCGCCGAACAAACTGCTAATTATGTCAGTTCAATTATAAGAAACAGGGCCCGGGAAAAGAACTGTATTTTAAGTATAAGATTCTCTCCGGGTTACGGTGACTGGCCAGTTAAAATTTCAGCAGAAATAATTGATATTTTAGACGGCAAAGATATAGGGATTTCGGTAAATAATTCCAGTATAATGTCACCCCGGAAATCAATCACCGCCTTTCAGGCATGGATTCCCGCGGAATGACGGATAAGCATCTGTTTAAAAACGAAAGATTGTAAATACAGAAAGGAAAAAATTAAATAATGAAGAACAAAAATTTAAAAATTGCGGTATCCAGTGGTAAAGGGGGTACCGGTAAAACGTTTGTGGCTACTAATATGGCCCATGTTTTAAATGAGGAATATAAGAATGTTTCTTATTTTGATTGCGATGTAGAAGAGCCCAACGGTCACCTTTTTCTTAAACCGGAGGATAGAAATTCTGAAGCGGTAAAGATAATTTCTCCGATGGGTGCAGATCCGGAAAAATGTAATTTATGCGGACGGTGCGAAGAGGCATGCAGCTACAATGCAATAGTCGTGGCCGGGGAAAAAGTTATGTTATTTCAGGAACTCTGTCATGTTTGCGGGGCCTGCAGTGTTGTCTGTCCGAAAGATGCTATCATAGAGGAAGAAAGAGAGATAGGAATTTTAAGATCGGGCCGGGGTAAGGGAATAGAATGCGTGGATGCTATTTTAAAAACCGGAGAGGGGGGGATGTCGCCCCGCCTTATATCCCGTGTAAAAGCAAAGATGGGTAGGGGAATTAATATTCTCGATTCTCCGCCGGGAACTTCCTGTACAGCCGTAGAAACCCTAAGGGACGTCGATGTAAGTGTGCTGGTAACCGATCCTACACCTTTTGGGATAAATGACCTTAAATTATCCGTGGATATGGTAAGAGAAATAGGGCAGGAGCCGGTCATAGTGGTTAACAGAGCCGATTACAGGGATAATAAATTAAAAGAGTACTGCCGTGAAGAAAATCTTAATATAGTAGGTGAAATACCGGATGAGAGAAAGATAGCCGAGGGATATTCAAGAGGCGAATTAGCAGTGGAGAATGACCCGGCTATTGAAGAACTTTTTAAACAAATTTCAGAAAATATTTTAGAAAGTAAAAATTTACAGATAGATACTGAAAAAAGATACAAAAAAACCGGGTTTAAGGGAGTCGACGTAGAAAAAGCAAAGGCCTATTCTCCGGAGGAGGAAAAAACAGTTTCTTTAAAAGAATTTGTGGTAATAAGCGGGAAAGGAGGGACCGGAAAGACTTCTCTTACGGCTTGTTTTGCCGATTTAAGTAACAGGGAGAAAATTATATGCGACTGTGATGTGGATGCTGCGGATTTACATCTTGTCTTAGATCCAAAGATAAGAGAGAAAGGATATTTCAGTGGCGGTTTTGACGTAAATATCGATCCCGAAAAATGCACGGGATGCGGTGCCTGTTACCAGAAATGCAGATTTTCGGCAATAGATAAAAAAGAAGAAAACGGACAGCTAAAGTATGAGATCGATCCCGTTGCCTGCGAGGGTTGCGGTGTATGTGATATAGTATGTGATTTTGACGCTATTGATATAAAAGATGCGGTAAACGGCCGGTGGTATATCTCCGATACTCCTTACGGTCCTTTTACCCATGCAAAGCTGGGAATAGCCGAGGAGAATTCCGGCCGTCTGGTGACTTTGGTCAAGGATAAGGCAAAACTAGTAGCCGGAAAAAACAGTATTAGAGAATCTCTTATCGATGGAGCTCCGGGGACCGGGTGTCCGGTAATCTCATCTTTAAACGGGGCCCGGTACGCCGTTATTGTAACCGAACCTACGGTTTCGGGAATTCACGATTTAAATAGGATTATTGACGTTGCCGAGCATTTTAAAATAGATACCGGTATTATTGTAAATAAGTATGACTTAAATGAAGACAATACCCGGAAAATTAAAAAATTGGGCCGGGAGAGAAATATAGACCTGCTGGGACAGATATCCTATGATACAATAATTACGGAAGCTCAGATGAAAGGCGTGCCCCTGACAGAATATGCCCCGGATTCTGAAATTTCAAAAAATATAAAAAGTATTCATAGAAAGATAAATCGAAAATTAAATAAGTAGATAAAAAAGAGGTAGTTATGAAACATATTAGCACAGAACAAATGAAAAAATTAGATAAGAAAACCATAAAAGAATTTGGAATTCCTTCGGTTGTATTAATGGAAAATGCAGGGAGGGAAGTAGCAAATGTAGCCGTAGATATGTTCTCCGGTGATAAAAGCAAGAAGATAGTCTGCATATGCGGAAAAGGCAATAACGGCGGAGATGGTTTTGTGACTGTCCGTCATCTTCTAAATAAAGGATTCAAAACAGATATTTTTATAATAGAAAGAGCCTCCGATTTAAAGGGGGATGCTAAAATCAACTTTAATATTTTAAAGAATATGAAAGTTGATAAACGGATAATATTAGAGGAAAATATAAATCTTTTTAAGCAGAGATTAAAAGAGTACGATTTAATAGTTGATGCAATATTCGGCATCGGGTTAAAAGGACATGTTCGAGAACCCTACCGGTCAATCATTAAATTATTAAATGAGTCGGGAAAGAAAATTTTGTCTGTGGATGTACCTTCGGGTCTGGATGCCACCACCGGCGAGGTTATGGGGGAATGCATAAAAGCTGAAAAGACAGTTACTTTCGGGTTGCCTAAAACCGGATTTAAAAAAAACGAGGGAATTTCGTATACCGGAGATGTGATTACCGCTGATATTTCAATACCCGGAGAACTTTTAGAATAAATAAAGTGAGGGAGAAAGAAAAAAATGCATGAATGGGCTCTGGCAGAGGGAATAATTACAACAGCTGTAAAAGTAGCTGAAAAGAAGAAGTTGAGCCGGATAACCCGGGTAAAAATTAAGCTGGGACAGTTACAGCGGGTGGAAAAAGAAAGCTTAAATTTTGCTTTTGAGGAATTGATTAAAAAACATCAGCCATTAATGGAAGATGTACAGATGGATTATGAAAGTGAAGAAGCAGTCTTTAAATGCGGAAATTGCGGTAATAAATGGAATTTAAAAGAAATTAAAGATAACCTTGATGAAGATAACCTTGAATCCATACATTTTGTTCCCGAGACCGCCCATGTGTTTATAAATTGTAAAAATTGCGGTAGTTCTGATTTTGAAATTCTAAAGGGCAGAGGAGTTTGGGTGGATTCTATAAAAGGGGAATTTAAATGAAGGATCCCAGGTTGAATATTATTGACAGAAGATTAGAAGATATAAAAAAGATAGTTGCCGTATCCGGCGGCAAAGGAGGAGTGGGGAAGAGTTCGGTTGCCAGTTTGTTATCTTTGGTATTATCTGAAAGAAATTGTAATGTTGGACTTTTAGATTTGGATTTTCACGGGCCGACCTGTCATGTAATACTGGGAGCGGATATAGAGAAATTTCCCGAGGAACACCGGGGGATCACCCCGCCGGAAGTTTTTGAAATTAAATTTATGTCTATTGTTTACTACGCTAAAGATAACCCGGCAGTTTTTAGGGGAGCGGATGTTACAAATTCAATAATAGAATTACTGTCGGTTGTAATATGGAAAGAACTGGATTATCTTATTATAGATATACCCCCGGGTCTGGGAGAAGGGACTCTGGATACGATAAAGCTGATAAAAGGTATAGAATTTTTACTGGTTACTGTTCCCTCCCGGCTTGCTTTTAATGTTTTGAGTAAAGAAGTTCGGCTGTTGAAAGAAACTAAGATACCGGTTTCCGGAGTAATTGAAAATATGTCAAATACCGGAAAAATATCTTTTAAAAAAGACATAAAAAAACTGAAAGTTCCTTATTTAGGTCAGATTGACAGGGATAAAATATTAGAGGAAAATATCGGTAATCCAGCCGGATTAAAAAAAACGGCGTTTGCCCGGGATTTAAATAGTATTATTGATAATTCCGGATTTAAATTGTGATATTATTTGCTAAAAAGGATATATATGGATATTAAAAAATGGAAAAATAAGATAAAATTTATCAGGCGACAAAAAGACTCTTTTTTTAAAAGCGCTCGGTCCCCTCTCTCTTTTGAAGATAGAGAAGATTTTGAAGGTCTAAATCATTTTCCTCCTACTATTCAGTTTAGATTTAAAATTGAGCTATCCGAACATTCCCAAAAAAATAATTTAAAAATTAAAGATACAAAAGGTAATATTAGAAATTTTTTAAGGTACGGCGAATTTATTTTTAATGTAAATAATATTGAGTGTAAATTACAGACCTATAAATCGGATAAAGAGGATGAAAGCTTATTTATACCTTTTAAGGATAAAACCAGTGGTCAAGAAACATATCCGGCGGGAAGGTATCTGGATCTGGACTCAGAGAACGATCGGTTACCTGACGGAAAGTGGATACTTGATTTTAACTTTGCTTATAATCCGTGGTGTGCTTATAGTGACAATTATGCATGCCCCCTTACACCGTCTGAAAATTATCTGGATGTAAAAATTCAGGCCGGTGAAAAGATGTTTAAAAGTAGAGAGGAGGTAAATAGTGATGTATAAAATTGATCAGTCCAAATGTACGGGATGCGGAATCTGTATTGATTCCTGTCCCCAGCAGGCAATTTATATGAAAGAAGGAAAAGCAGTAATCGAACAGGAAAAGTGTACTGAATGCGGGCAATGTATTGAAGTATGTCCGACCGCCGCAATTTATCAGGATATGAACCGGGAACAGGATTCTACAGTAAACAGACAGGACCGGAATATACCCGGTGCCGGTCAGGGCCGGGGTAGCGGTGCCGGACAGGGCAGAGGCATGGGCCGCGGACAGGGAAAAGGCCTGGGAAAAGGACCCCGGGATGGCCGGGGTGGCGGTCAAGGTGGCGGAGGAAGAAGATAATTAATTAGATTTAAAATAAGGAGGTTGAAATGCCCTGGATAGATACAAAAGAATGTACGGGTTGCGGAATCTGTGTTGAACAGTGTCCGGTAGATGCAATTTTTCTGGATACCGGGGAAATTGCCGAAATTAATATGGATGAATGTATAAGATGCGGGGAGTGTCACGGAATTTGTCCCAGGGAAGCAGTTATGCACGATAGTTTGAAAATTCCGGAAAGAGTAGAAGAAAATCTTAAGACAGCTGAAAGACTTCTTAAAAAATGTCCTTCCGAGGATTATAAAGTAAGTTATTTAAATAAGTATATAAAATCGTTTAATTTAACTGATAAAGTTAATGAACAAACTATTGATAAATTAAAGGAGTTTAAAAAAGAATTTAGTTAAGGGAAGTTAGGAAAAATCATTGGGAAATTAAAGATAATAAATAATTACGGGAGTTAAAGATGCCGGTAATGGAAATAAATATAGTACCTCTGGGCACCGGAACTCCTTCGGTTAGCCAATACGTGAAAAAGTCTTTGGATGTTTTAACCGGTGTTAAAAATATTAATTATGAATTAAATGCCATGGGAACGGTTGTAGAGGCGGATTCTTCGGATACCCTTTTTAAAATAGCCCGAAAAATGCATAGAGAAGTTTTGAACGGGGATATAAAAAGATTGGTGACCAGTATAAAAATTGACGAGCGAACTGATAAAAATAATTCAATTTCAGGTAAACTAAAAAATTTAAAGAGAGAAGGATCTTAAGGGATAAGGGAAGGATAGATATGAGATTTTATCTTAGAAGTAAAATTCACCGGGCAACTGTTACTCAGGCCAACACCGAATATACGGGAAGTATAACCATTGATTCAGAGTTAATCGAACTTACAGGTTTTGAGGAGAATGAAAAGGTTGCCGTATGGGATGTAACAAACGGTGAAAGGGTGGAAACTTACGTTATTAGAGGCAAGAAAGGTTCCGGTATAATATGCATGAACGGTGCAGCCGCTAAAAAGATAAAAAAAGGCGATATTGTAATAATAGCCGGCTTTGAATTAGCTGAAGATAAAGTAGAGGCAAAAAAAATTTTAGTTGATGAAAACAATAAATTTTTAAAATATTTATAATTAAATAAAAGAGAAAAATAAAATTCAATATAGGCGGAAAAGATGGAAAACAGTAAAGATATTAAAATAGCATACGGACCGGTCCCTTCAAGAAGACTGGGTCAGAGTCTGGGTATAAATAATGTACCTCCGAAAATTTGCAGTTATTCGTGTATCTACTGTCAGCTGGGGCGGACCTTAAAGATGCAGGTAAAAAGAGAAAAATTTTTTGCTCCTGAATTTATAGCCGATACTGTAAAAGAAAAGGTCAAAGAATCAAAAGAAAAAAATGAAAACATAGATTACCTGGCTTTTGTACCCGACGGAGAACCAACGTTAGATATTAATTTAGGGAAGACAATAGAATTACTTAAACCCCTGGATATAGATATTGCTGTTATTTCCAATGCCTCCCTTATCTGGCAAAAAGATGTCAGGGAAAATTTAAACCGGGCGGACTGGGTTTCTTTAAAATTAGATGCCCGCTCGGAAAAATGCTGGAAGAAGATAAATCGTCCGCATATAGATTTAAAACTAGGTGAAATATTAGAGGGAATAAAGAAATTCTCCGGCTCTTTTAAAGGAAAATTTAATACGGAAACCATGCTGATAGAGGGAGTTAATGATAACCGGGAGGAGCTCAATAAAATAGCCGATTTTATAAGGGAGTTAGAAAATGTGAAAAGTTATATTTCCATTCCCACCCGCCCGCCGGCAGAAAAAAATGTTAGCGCCGCGGATGAAGAATCTGTTAATACCGCCTATCAGATATTTACCCGAAAAGGTATAGATACTGAATATCTTATCGGTTACGAAGGAAATAGTTTTGCCTCTACCGGTAATCCGGCCAAAGATCTTTTAAGCATAACTTCTGTACATCCAATGAGGAAAGAAGGAGTCAGAGAATTTTTAATTAAATCCGGGAGCGACTGGGATTTAATCGTTGATTTAATGATAAGGAAAAAATTAAAAAAAGTGAAATACGAAGGTCATACTTTTTATATAAGAAATTTTAAGTGAAATATTAAATTAAAGGAGATATGTACAACCGGAGAAAATATTTAGTAAACTGAAAAATAAATAAGATTGAAGAAATAAAATAATATGAATAAGAAGATTAAAACAAAAAGAGAAAGGATGCGCCGGCCCGGAAAGGTTGCTTATCAGATTTTTAAGAAGTTGCCCGGAATAATTGAAGTGGGGATTACCGGAGAGGATATAAATGATTTTATAGAAAAATTTGTAGAAAAAAATTATCCGGAATATAATTTATCTTCCAAGGGTTACAGTGGATTTCCTGCTTCTGCCTGTATATCAATAAATGAAGGTATTGTCCACGGAATACCTTCCGAAAGAGTAATAGAAGACGGAGATTTAGTAAAAGTGGACATTGTATTGGATAAAGACGGCTGGTATGCCGATACGGCTAAAACTTATATGGTTGGCAATCCCTCACCTGATAAGAAAAGTCTGGTAAAGAGCACCCGGGAAGCTTTATATAAGGCTATAAAAGCGGCAAAGCCGGGAAATACGGTAGGAGGTCTGGGATATATTATTCAGAATTATATCGAAAGCCGGGGTTTTTCGGTTATGCGAAAATACTGCGGTCACGGTATAGGAAGAGAAATGCATATGCCCCCGCAAGTTCCCAATTACGGAAAAAAAGGAACCGGGCCGGAGTTGAAACCGGGGATGGCCATTGCCATAGAACCCATGGCTTTTATGGGAAATTCGGATATAGAGGTAGCTGACGACGGTTGGTCGGTAAAATCCAAAGACAATTCCCCCACAGCTCATTTTGAACATACTATATTAATAACAGAAACAGATCCGGTAATTATAACAGGAGGAGAAAAGATAAAATGATTAAAGTAAAAAGTATTTCAGAAACTGAATTTAAAGTTGAGATTATTGACCAAAAATCAGAAGAGGAATATCGGGTTACTTTAGATAAGGACTATTATCAAAAGTTAACCAAAGGTAAAAAATCTCCGGAAGATTTAATAAAAGATTCTTTTGAATTTTTGCTTAAAAGGGAATCAAAAGAGATGATTATATCCAGATTTAATTTAAAAGTAATCAGCAAATATTTTCCGGAATACGAAGAAAAAATAAAAAGTTAAATAATATTGTAAAAATATAGGAGAAGAAAATGAACGAATTACCGGTAGATTTTTTAGAGGATTTAATTAATGTAAGCAGTCCGTCCGGTTTTGAAAATAAAGCCGTAGATATCTGGAGAACTGAAGTTGAGAAGTACGCCGAAGAAGTAAATATCGATACTGCAGGTAACTGCATAGCAACACTCCCAAAAAAAGAGCGACCCCGGGTAATGATTGCCGGTCATATTGACGAAGTGGGGTTTATGGTAAAATACATAGATGAAAACGGGTATATTTATTTTTCCGCGGTAGGGGGAGTTGATACCCAGATTATTCCCGGTCAAAGTGTTTTAATTAATACTTCAAAGGGAATTATTAAAGGAGTAGTGGGAAAAAAACCGATTCATCAGCTTGATAAAGAAGAGAAGAAAAAGGCATCTAAAATTGAGGATTTGTGGATAGATATAGGGGCTTCTGATAAATCGGAAACAGAAAAAAGTGTAAATATAGGGGATCCTATTGTATTTGATGCCGGTTTAAATAGATTGAACGGGGATGTAATAACAGGCAGAGGATTTGATGATAAAGCCGGAGCTTTTGTTGTAGCCGGAGTGTTAAAAGGACTTGCCGGAGAAAAGATGGAAGCTTCTCTTTATGGAGTAGCAACGGTACAGGAGGAACTCGGACAAAGAGGGGCGCATACAAGTGCTTTTGGGATTTCTCCGGATATAGGAATAGCGGTAGACGGTACTTTTGCTTCAGATTTTCCGACAATGAATAAGAAGAAAACCGGTGATATAAAAATAGGAGAGGGTCCGGTTATAGCAAGAGGGCCTAATATTACCCCCCGGGTATTTAATTTATTAATGGAAACGGCAGAAGAAGAAAATATTCCCTACCAGATAGAAAGCGTCTCAAAGCCCACCGGAACAGACGCAAATATTATCCAGACTACAAAATCAGGGGTAACTACCGGTCTATTAAGCATTCCACTAAGATATATGCATACTCCGGTTGAAGTAATAAGCATAAAGGATCTGGAAAATACAGTTGTTTTATTAAAAGAATTTATAAAGCAAGCTGATAAAATTTAAAATTGTATGTTTGCATTAATGAATCGTAGTTGTTATCTAAAAAGATAAGCATATTGAATAAAGGTGATAAGTTTGGAGAGAGAGTTTAAAAATTATTTTTAAGAAAAGGAGAAAATATTATGGTGGATAAAATAATTGAAATTATAGGTTCGGATGCTGAATATCTTCTGGAACATAAGTGTGATACAATCCCAAAAGAAAGCATTCACCTTCCGGGTCCTGATTTTGTTGACAGGGTGTTTACGATTTCTGACAGGTCGCCCGGTGTACTGAGAAATTTGCAGACAGTGTTTAACCACGGGAGATTAGGCGGAACGGGATATCTCTCTATTCTTCCTGTAGACCAGGGTATCGAACATTCAGCGGGGGCATCATTTGCGCCGAATCCTATATACTTTGATCCTGAGAATATAGTAAAACTTGCCATAGAAGGAGGGTGCAATGCTGTTACCTCGACGCTTGGAGCGCTGGGGACTGTTTCGCGTAAATACGCGCACAAGATACCGTTTATCGCAAAGTTAAATCATAATGAACTTTTATCTTATCCGAACTCCTATGATCAGAGATTATTCGCGTCTGTTCAGCAGGCTTTTGACATGGGAGCGGTCGGCGTAGGAGCAACTATTTATTTCGGTTCGCAGGAATCTAGAAGACAGATAGAGGAAGTTTCTTGTATCTTTGAAGAGGCGCACAAGCTTGGGATGTTCACGGTACTGTGGTGTTATCTTAGAAATAATGATTTTAAAACGGAAGATGCTGATTATCACACATCCGCAGATTTAACCGGACAGGCCAATCATCTTGGGGTTACTATAGAGGCCGATATCGTAAAACAAAAACAGCCGACAAACAACGGAGGATACAATGCTTTAAAATTTGGTAAAACCGATCCGCTTGTATATGAGAAGCTGACATCGGAACACCCCATAGATCTGACGAGGTACCAGGTGGCTAACTGTTATATGGGAAGGATCGGACTGATTAATTCAGGGGGTGCGTCCGGTGATAACGATTTAAAGCAGGTAGTAAAAACAGCAGTAATAAATAAAAGAGCAGGAGGGATGGGCATTATATCAGGAAGAAAAACATTCCAGAAGCCAATGGATGAAGGGCTTAAGATATTCAATGCTATTCAGGATGTCTATCTATCCGAGGAAATAACGATAGCGTAAATCAGCAAATAAAAATACAAGGAATTAAAAAGTGTTAAAAATAACACTATGGAAATTAAATTTAAACCTATAGGCACAATAAAGACCCCATATATTAAAAATGCCCCACCTCAGGGAGTAGAAACAGCCGACGGCGAATTCCGTATTATTATTAATCACCGATTTAGGGAAGGTCTTTTTAAGTTGGAAAAATTTCGTTATATTTACGTGGTTTACTATATGGACCGTTTAAAAAAACAATCATCTATGAAAGTTACCCCTCCGTGGATATCCGGAGACCAGGTTGGTTTATTTGCCAGCCGCTCACCCGTACGACCTAATTCTATAGGAATAAGTGTAGTAAAATTAAAGAAAATAATTGAAAATAAAATTGTTATCTCCGGGATTGATGCTTTTAATGATACCCCTCTTCTGGATATTAAACCCTACGTAAAAGAACTGGATTCTAAAGAGGATGCTAATTACGGCTGGCTGGAGGAAAGTAAAGGAAACAGAGAACATTTACTTAAACATATAAGGAACGAACTCCATGAAGACTGAAGTTAAAAAGTGGATAGAAAAGGATGGGGTAGAATTTTTAAAAAATATAGGCATCCGGAAAGGAAATAAAGTGCTGGATTATGGTTCCGGAGAAGGACATTACACAATACCGGCAGCAAAAATTGTGGGGAAGCATGGTAAAATTTACGCAATGGATAAAGATGAAGAATCACTGCATTACATAGATGATATAACCCATTTAAATAATATAGTATTACTAAACAGTAAAACCAAAATTCCCCTGGAAGCCAATTCTATAGATTATGTATTGTGTTATGATATGCTGCATTATTTTGAAAAAAGAGAGATGGTGTATAAAGAAGTCAGAAGAGTCTTAAAAAATAACGGTATATTTTCAGTATACCCTCACCATCATAAAGATAATTTTCCCAGGCGAGGATTTGCCCATTTAAGTTTAGAAGAAATAATAACCGAAATAGAGAAAAACGGATTTTTATTAAAGAGAAAAAAAGAATACCGTCTGCTACATGATAATTATTATAAAAGAGATGTTATCGTTAATTTTATTCTAAAAAATTAATTTACTGTTTTAAATTTAAACGGAGAAATTTAATGGAGATATTTATAAAGTCTTTAAAACATGCTTTAACAATAACCGGTTTTGTGTTTGCCATGATGCTGTTGATAGATTATATCAATGTATTTTCCCGGGGAAGACTGGATGATATTGTTAAAAAGAAACGGGGGTTTCAATACATTATAACTTCTTTTTTAGGGGCGACGCCGGGATGTCTGGGAGCTTTTATGGATGTCTCTTTTTATATCCACGGGGTAATCTCTTTCGGAGCCCTGGCCGGGGGGATGATAGCTACTTCCGGAGATGAGGCTTTTGTTATGCTGGCCCGTTTTCCCAAAACTGCTATTTTAATATTCGGCATCCTGTTTATCCTGGGAGTTTTTAGCGCTTTTATAATAGATAAAATTGCACCTGTTTTAGGTTTACAGACCGGACCGCTCGAATGCAAATTGTATGATAATATAACCTCACAGTGTGAATGCCGGCCATTGGGCTTTAAAGAAATAAAGAGAGAATTTAAAAATATAACTCTATCCAGATTTTTACTTTTAGTCCTGATATTTATTTTTATTTACGGTTTTTCTACCGGAATTATAGGCCCCGCCCGGTGGAACTGGCTGAGAATAACGGCCATGATTTTACTGGGAATATCTTTATTTATAGTGGTAACGGTGGGGCAGGTTTATCTTGAAGAACATATATGGAAACACATTTTTAAAGAACATACCGGGACAATTTTTTTATGGAGTTTCGGAATACTTCTGATTTTAAATTTTGGGCTGGAATTTTGGAATCTTGAGGCTTTTGTTAAAAACCATATGGTCTGGGTACTGTTGATAAGTGTACTGGTGGGGTTAATCCCGGAGTCCGGCCCCCATTTGGTATTTGTAATGTTATTCTCAAAAGGAATGATACCGATTTCTGTACTTCTTGCCGGTTCTATAGTACAGGACGGACACGGCATGCTGCCGTTAGTTTCTTATTCTGTAAAAGATGCCGTTAAGGTAAAATCAATTAATTTTATTATCGGCTTATCCGTAGGGACGGCTCTTTATCTACTGGGACTGTAAAACTTAATTTAAAATTTGACTTATTCGTTATATTTTATAAGATATAACGCTATAAAATTAAATAAATTAATAAAAGGCGTGAATATGAAGAGTAAAGAGAATATAAAAAATCTAAAAAGTAAAATTAAATTCTTTGGAAGTATAATAGTACAGGTACTTAGTGTAATATTGATTCTCAAAGTTATATCATTGGCTGAGCCAGCTATAGATCTGGGAACCGTGGAAGTTATCGGAAATAAGTATCCCCGGATGGAAGAAAATTTATTCAGCACCCGGGATATAATAGACCGCAAAGATATAAAGGAATCCGGAAAAGAGGAGATTTCTTCTTATCTTGAAGATAATGTTAATATAAATGTATATTCGGGGGGTACCGGCTTTATTTCCGGGCTGGCTATCAGGGGCATTTCGGGAGGAACCAAAAACAATAAGACCAAAGTGTGGCTGGACGGATGTCCGGTTAATACTTTGCTTAGAGGTTTTGTTTTGGAAAGTATTTCTCTTGGGTCCGTAGAAAGAATATCAGTAAATAGAGGACCCGGTTCTGTACTTTACGGCGGCGGAGCTTTAAACGGCAGTTTGAATATTATTTCTTCTATCCCGGCCGGAGAAAGCTATAAAGCAGGATATGAGTGGGGAAGCTTTGATACTGATTCGGCAAATTTTAAATTGCAGAATCGGAATCAAAATTTTGCCTGGTCGGCTGACTTTGATTTTACAGATACAGCAGGTTTCATAGAGGAAGCCGATTCAAGGATAAATCCGGCTACTATCTTAAAAGGGGGAATAGCCGGAGAATATAATGCGGGAAATAATATTTTGAATTTAAACGCACGTTATTACCAGTCCGTAAAAGACAAGCCTAATTATAGCTACGGGTCCGGGGCTTTTATGGGGGTAGAAGAAGATATAAAGACCAGAGTTAATATTTACAGCTTAAGCTGGCGTCATGAATTTTCAAATATGGAAACGGTGGTGAGAACGTTTGTTAATACTGATTCCCAAAAATCGGATCAAGCAGATAAAGAAAGTTCTTTAAACGCTGGTGGAATACTGGAATTTAACGGTAGGATAACCGATAAATTAAAAGCGGTTTCCGGCTGTGACTGGGAAAATTTATATTTAAAGCAAGAAGTTGACGGGTCGGATTATTACCAGAGAAGAGTATCGCCTTTTTTGCAGATGGCATATCAGTTTTACAAAAACATGGAAGTTGCTGCCGGGGGGAGATACAGTATAAATTCGGAATTTTCCGGGGAGTTTAGTCCCAAAGTTGGTTTTAACTGGGGGATTTCAAAATATTTTAATATTTACGGAAATTTTTCCCGGGGATTTCGTCCTCCCACGGTTAAAGAACTGTATTCAGACAGTCTTAATTACTATGGGAATACGGATTTACAGCCCGAAAAGTCTATTAATTACGAAACAGGCTTGAAATACAATTCTGAAAAAATTAGTTTTCGTGTAGGCGGCTATAAAATGAAAGTAGTGGATGTAATAGTTAATCAGCCACCGGAAGATACCGAGTATGACAATGAAGGAAATAAAATAGAGCAGAAAGTTCAGAATATTGATGGGAACTGGCCTTATATGGGAATAGAATTTTCCGGTAAGGTAGTTCCGGTAAAAAATTATTATGCGGAGTTAGCTTATAATTATCTGGACCCGGGAGATTTAACTTTCCATACGGACCGGCACAGAATAAAAGCAAAAGCGGGTTTTAAAAACAGTGTTCACAATATTTACGCTACATCCGTTTCTGCTTTTGATAGATACCTGTGGGATTATGAAGAGAGAGAGAGAGAAGATTACAATGTATTTAATTTATTTTATTCGGTTAATTTAAATGAAACGTTATCTATTTACGGGGAGGTTGAGAATATAACTGATGAGGACTATTACGTGTATTTTTATCATCCCACTCCTGGCAGAAAAATTTCAGCCGGGTTGAAATTTGTGTTTTAGAATAATATAATAATATACTTTAAAAGGAGGTATAATTTATGTCAAAGAAAAAGAGTAATTTGGTTATCGGGATTCTGGTTTTAGGAGCAGTCTGCGGGTTTATTGAAGTTGTAGGCGGAAATTTTTTGCAAAGTTCCGGTTTTCCCTACAGAGCCGGGCTTCTTACCGGAATAGGATTTTTAGTTATCGGGTTCGGTATAGCAATATTTAAAAAGCCCCTTATGGCTCTGGGAATAGGGCTTGTCGCCGTACTTGTAAAACAGATGACTGTTCCCATACTGGGGGTGTCGGCAATGTGTAAAATGAATTCCTCCATAGCGGTAATGCTCGAATACACCGCAATAGGGGGACTGGGAGCCCTTTTCTTTAATAAAATAAAGGGGAAAGGAACTAAAAATAAAGCTCTTATAGGCGGAGGCGCGGCTCTTACCGGGGCAGTCTCTTTTTATCTTATCGGAATGCAAGTAGCCCCATGCAAATATCTGCTTTCATATGCCGGACTTTCCGGATTTGGCTCCTATATGGCAATAGAAGGACTTTCCTGGACTCTTTTTTCTGCGGTACTTTTTCCCGCAGGCTGGAAACTGGGAGAAAAATTCTCTTCTAATATCGTAGAGATAATGGACAGAAAGCCGGCAGCTTTTTATGCAGCTTCCGGGTTAACTTTTATTGTAGCTGTAGTAGCAAGCGCCATTTCCATATCCCAAGGAATTTAAAATAACAGAACTATCCGAATAACTATAGTTACCGGACCTGTAGGTTCGGGCAAAACCACCCGGCTGCAGAATATAGTATCCGGCTACCGGGACAATCAAAAATCTATTTCCGGTATAGTCGCGCCGGCAATTTTTAAAGACGGCCATAAAGTCGGGTACGATGTAGTGGATATAAATTCAGGAAAAAGAAAAGTCCTTGCCCGGACTAACAGGGATTTTAATAGTGGGTTTACTGTGGGAAAATACAATTTTTCCGATAATGCCTTTGACTTTGCCACAGATATACTTAACCATGCAAGGGCCGGTGAGACTGTATTTTTAGACGAGGCCGGTCCTTTAGAATTAAAAGGAAAAGGTTATGCCGGATGCATTGAAAAACTGCTCAAAATGGAATTGAGCGAATTTTATGTAGTTGTCAGAAAATCCTGTCTCC
>JBNJDT010000028.1:0-18485 GCA_051745145.1 Elusimicrobiota bacterium | reverse complement strand
ATATTAAAAGAAATAGTCGGAAAATATGGTGCATAGAAAAGAGAGAGTAAAGCTTAAAAAAAGTAAAGAAGGAAAAGTTTGGAGATTGGTAATATATTTTAAAAGGAGAAAATAATGGAAACTAAAAAATCAGAAATTTTAATTGTTGGAGGAGGTCCTGCGGCCGTAGTTACAGCGGGAACCGCTAGGAAATATTATTCGGATAAATCAGTGACAGTAATAAAAGATATTAAATCTTCAGTTGTACCCTGCGGGATACCCTATATGATAAATTCTCTTGAAAAACCAGAAGAAAATGTAATGTCTTTTGAACCCTTAAAGGAGTTGGGTGTATCGGTTATCATAGATGAAGTTGTTGAAATAGACAGAGATTCCAAAAAAGCTAAAACCGCAAAGGGTGATTATTATACTTATGAGAAACTTGTTCTTGCGACCGGTTCATCTCCGATAGAACCTCCAATTGACGGATTAGAACTTGAAAATGTATTTTCGGTAAAAAAAGATTTTGATTATCTTAAAAGTATGGTTCAAAAAATTAAAGATAGTGAAAATATAGTTGTAATAGGCGGGGGATTTATCGGTATTGAATTCTGTGATGAGATCTCTAAATTAACGGGAAAAAATGTTAATTTAGTGGAAATGATGCCTAATATTATTGCAAATTCATTTGATAAACAATTTTCCAATATAGCGAAAAAGAAATTACAGGAAAAAGGAGTAAATATACTTACCGGGGAAAAAGTTGAAGAGATTAAAGGCAGTGAAAAAGTAGAAAAAGTAAAATTATCAAGTGGAAAGCAAGTTGAAGCGGATATGGTGATTTTATGTATAGGGGGAGTACCGAATACAAAACTTGCCGAGGAAGCCGGTATCACAAAAGGTTCGGATAAAAGTATATGGGTTGATGAATATATGAGAACGGTAGATGATGATATCTTTGCAGTAGGGGATTGTGCCGGCAAACGTGATTTTTTTACAAGAAAAGATGCCAATGTAATGTTAGCTTCTACAGCAACTGCCGAATCTCGAATTGCCGGTGCAAACCTGTATGAGCTTAAAGTAATAAGAGAAAACAAAGGTACTATAGCAGCGTATTCAACTTATTTGTCTGGACTTGTCCTTGCTTCAGCGGGTTTAACTGAATCAAAAGCTCAAAAAGAAAATTTTGAAGTTACAGTAGGTAAAGCTAGTGGTGTAGATAAACATCCGGGGAGTATACCGGGAGCTAATAAACTTACCGTAAAACTTATTTTTTCTAAAGATTCGGGAATACTTATGGGGGGACAGGTAGCCGGTGGAGCGTCGGCGGGAGAAATTATTA
Source organism: Elusimicrobiota bacterium (assembly GCA_051745145.1). GTDB lineage: Bacteria > CG03 > SLGR01 > SLGR01 > JAGXOG01 > CAYZAK01. The sequence continues at coordinate 17,164 of JBNJDT010000028.1, read as the reverse complement.
ATACAATAGGACTGGCTATACAGAAAAATGTTTCAAAAAGTGAGCTCCAGTCATTTCAGATGGCCACCCATCCGTGTCTTACCCCCCCTCCTACAAAATATAGTATAGTTCAGGCAGCAATAGATGCTGTTAAAATGGATTGATATGTAAAATATTGAATTTATGTACTAAAATTAAAAATTGTAAAAAATGTGTATTATTCCAGAGTAGGAAAAATGCTCTCTGCGGGGAGGGAAATAATGACGCTAATCTTATGCTTATTGCACAAGCGCCGGGAGAAACTGAAGATAGACGGGGTAAGATGTTCATCGGTCCGTCGGGAAAAGTATTAAATTCTTTACTTTCCAAAGCCGGTGTCAGCAGAAATGATATATATATGACAAATCTTATAAAGTGTAAACTCCCAAACTACAGAAATCCAAAACAAAAGGAAATAAACCGTTGCAGTAGTTATCTGAATGAAGAAATAAAACGTGTTAAACCGGTTATAATTTCTCCTCTGGGGTATTATGCCACAAGGTATATTTTTGATAAGTATGATTTACAAATGCCCCGGGAAAAAAAGGCTTTTAAAAATATTATAGGTAAACTATATTTTACTGGCAATATAAAGATTTATCCGTTAGGTCACCCGGCAGTTTTGATACATAATAATTCTTTAAAATTAAGTATGGAAAATAATTATAAAAAATTGGGGGTTTTTGTGAAAAAATGTAAATGGTATTCCAGTTTTTCAATAAAATATTTTTACGAGAGTGGCTTTCTGGATAAAAAGTGGATAACTAAATATTGTAAAGGAGATTGGGAGAATTGTATTAGATACTGGAAGAAAAAGAGAGGGGAACAATGTTCTGATGAGCTGTTGCCTGACGGAACTATAGATAAAAATTTAAAAAAAGTCGGTAATAAAAGTTAAGATTATTTGTGTTTAAATCAGATAAAATACTTGACAAGTAAATGATAATGATTATCATTTACCAACATGGAAATATATGAAAAGTTAATAAGTAAAGTAAAAAGATACCCCCTTAAAGATGTAGTTATAGGTACATTTGATGTAGGAGTTATAAATAAACACAGGACGGGGATAGCCACTTCAATGAGGGAATTTGGGGTTAAAGGGGGACATCCTAGAATGAAAAATCTGGGCAGTTTAGAAAAGCTGGATACTAAAGAGCTGGCCCATTATTTAAAATCCGATGTACTTTTAGAGGCCTCGCTGGGCCTGGCTGCCGTGAATTCATCCCTGCCCGAAATTAAAGAAGAAAGACTTATGGAAAAAAATGCCGCCGAACTGGTTATGAAATTTGGCCAAAATAAAAATGTAGGAGTGATAGGGCATTTTCCTTTCATAAAGAAGTTAAAGGACAGGGTAAAAAATTTATATGTATTCGGCAAACCCCCGTTAAAAGGGGAACTCCCCCCTGAAAAAGAATCGGAATATCTTCCCGGAGTGGATGTGGCTGTAATTTCGGGAACTTCGTTTATAAACCACACATTTAAGGATATCATAAAATATGTCCCCGAAAAGGCCTTTACTTTAGTTTTGGGTCCCTCAGCTCCACTTTCGCCGGTGCTTTTTGGATTTAATGTGGATGCGGTTTGCGGAACTGTGGTGAAAAACCCTAAAATTCTTATTAAGTATTTAAAACAGGGGGCAACTTTCAGGGATCTTAAGGGGAAAAGATTAGTAACAATAATGGAGAAGGATTTTTAAAATGAATGATAAAAAAATAAAAAATATAGAAGGTCTGATGGACAGGGAAATAAAGGAAGTTGTCGGTTGTACCGAGCCGGCCAGTATAGCTTACGCTTTTTCCACCGCTCTTTTAGAACTTGAAAAACAGACCGGTGAAGAATTTGGGCCGGAGGATTTGAAAGTAAATCTTAAACTTTCAAAAGATGTGTTCAGAAATGTTTCCACAGTCAAAATCCCCATTATAAAAAAGAAAGGTCCCAAAGCAGCAACCGCCTCCGGCCTTGTTTTAAAGGGGGACTCACTGAATATGTTTAAGGATTTTGACAGGGAAACCCAAAACAAAGTAACAGAACTTGTAGATAAAAACAGATGGTATACCGGCTATCCGGTAGACCGGCGGGGTATATATGTAGAAGCTAAAGTATCCTCGGGTTCAGATGAAGTAAAGGTTGTTATAGAATCGGAACACGATTTAATAAAAAGTATAAGTTATAACGGAAAAAGAGTATTTTTCGAAGATAATAATAAAAATAAAAGAGAACCAACTTTTAATAGCCTTCGTGATATTATGGAAATTGTAGAAGATAAGCCTCCGGTTTTAATAGATAAAGTTAAAAATTTTATAAATAAACAGGGCAAAAATGTGAAAAAATACGGGTACAAAAATTATCTTCCGGGAGTAAAAGACCTTACTTTAAAAAGAATGGAAGGGGAGCCGGTAAAAATAATGACTATTACCGGTTCCGGAAACCAGGGAATATTTTTGGGAGTACCATTATATCTAGTATACAGAGAATACGGCAAAGAATTTTTACCTGCCGCTCTGTTTACAGTTTTAACCCAGTTTCATCTGGCCGCTGAAAAAGGGAGGATCTCTTCTACCTGCGGGCTGGCAGACAAAGCTGCTTTATCGCTGGCCGCCGGTTTTTCGTATTTTAAAGACGAAAATTTAAATAATGTGGAAAATAATCTAAAACTTACCGAAGAAACTTTAAAAGGTCTAAAATGCGAGGGAGCAAAATTAAGCTGTTCCTACAAAGCAGCAATCGCAATAAAAGCAGTGCGGGAAATAATAAAAGATAATTAAAAAATATTCTGTAAACCTCTATTTAAGAGAGGGTTATTTTTCCCGGTATTAGAAAAAAATATACGGTTACGCTCCCGTTAATATTTTTGCCTTGAGAAAAACTTTACATCAGATACTTATATTTATATCCTTAGTACATGATTTCCGTAAAAAATTTAGTTAAAAATTTTGGTAATTTAGAGGCTGTAAGAGATATCTCCTTTTCCATAGAGCCGGGGGAAGTTTTTGGGCTGCTAGGACCTAACGGGGCGGGTAAGACCACAACCGTGGGGATGCTGACCAGCGAAGTTAAACCCACCTCCGGCAGTGCCTATGTCAATGATACGGATGTGGACAAAAATCCTCTTGCGGTAAAAAAACAGATCGGGGTTATACCCCAGCACCGGAGCCTGGACAGAAGACTTACGGGCCGGGAAAATATCCGGGTTATGGCCCAGGCTTACGGGGTGTTAGATATTAAAAAAAGGATTGAGGAAGTACTCTCTTTTACGGAACTGGGAAAGCAGATCGACAGCCTCATAAACACTTATTCGGGGGGAATGCTCCAGCAGCTTTTAATAGCCAGGGCTTTAGTTCACGATCCGGAAATAATTTTTTTAGATGAACCGACTATAGGTCTGGATCCGAAAGCCCGTAAGAATATCTGGGATAAGATAGAAAAGTTAAACAGTGAGGGCAAAACCTTTCTTTTGACCACCCACTATATGGAAGAAGCGGAGGCCCTGTGCGACAGGGTGGCTATAATGAATAACGGTAAAATCATAAAATCGGGAACTCCAAAAAAATTAAAAGAAGAAGATACCACCAACAGCGTAATTATAATAGAGATGAAAAATATTCCCGATTCTTTCGTGGAAAAAATAAGTAACCTGTCTAAAGTTAAAGATGTTAGGGTATCTTATTCTAACAGGGTCCCCCGGTTATGTGTTTATGTGAAGGAAGGGCGTAAATTTGTACCCAGTATTGTCGATATTTTAGGAGACAATGATATTCCCATATTTTCCCTGGATGTCAGGGAGTCAACGTTAGAGGATGTTTTTACCAATCTTACGGGAGAGAGTCTGGAATAATATGAAAGAACAAAAATTAAAATGGAATATTCAGGCGGCCACCGCTGTATTTAAAAGGGATGTGCGGGTATTTATAAAAGATTTGCGGGGTAACCTTATAAGAATTATGGGCCACCCTTTTCTATTTCTTACTGTTTTCGGGTTTTTACTTCCAAAAATGAAAGTCTTTCGGGCCAACTATACCCAGATGCTCATACCCGGAATAGTGGCCATGGCCGCTCTCATGGGAAGTATGAGAAGCGTGGCCGCCGAAATAGGGTTGAGTTTTGATCACAACGAGGAGATAAGAGCCCATATTCTCTTGCCTCTGTCCGTTAGAACTTTAGCCGCGGAGAAGATAATATTCGGAATGGTTCAGGGGCTTTTTTCGGGCTTTTCTGTATTGATAGTTTCCGGTCTGCTGTTTCCCGATTTTTTCACCTTGAATTTTTTAACATTTATACAGATTTTACCGGTTCTTATGGCCGGAAGTATAATATTTGCATCTTTAGGCCTGGCTATAGGGACTACATTCACACCTCCGGAAGTTATGTTTGAAATAATGTTTATAATTATGATGCCTATGATGTTCTTCGGGGCCACTTTCTATCCTGTCTCCATGCTGGAACAGATCCACTCTTCTCTTAGCTATGTTACGCTTTTGCTCCCTCTGGCCCATGTAAGTGAGCTCCTGAGAGTGATTTTAGCGGATAACGGGTATTTCCCCACATCTGTATACATACTGGGAATTATAGTCAATTTGGCCGTTTTAGTGCCCCTGGGTATATGGGCTTTTAAACGCCGGGCTATAAGTTAACTTTTCCGTAAAACATATTTTTAAATTTGTATTTATTTAAAACATATCTATAATTAAAAAGCTTAACATTATGGATAAAAATAATAATAACAGAAAAATAAAGAATATAGGAATTATTGCCCATGTGGATCACGGTAAGACCACCCTGGTGGATGCTATCCTCAGGCAGACCGGTATTTTCCGGGAAAACGAAGAAGTTGCCGAAAGAGTTATGGATTCGGATACTTTAGAAAAAGAGAAGGGTATTACCATATTCTCCAAAAACGCTGCCTTTAAATACGGCGGTTACAAGATAAATGTAGTGGACACCCCCGGACACGCCGATTTTGGGGGCGAGGTACAGAGAATCCTCAAAATGGTCGATGCCGTCCTTCTGGTGGTTGACGCTTTTGAGGGACCCATGCCCCAGACCAAATACGTTCTCAAAAAATCTCTGGAACTGGGACATAAGGTAATTGTAGTTATAAATAAGATAGACCGTAAAAAAGGCAGTCCCCATGAAGTGCTGGACAGTACTTTTGAGCTGTTTTTGGAATTAAATGCCGATGACGAACAGCTTGATTTTCCGGTTGTATATACTTCTGCCACGGAGGGGGTGGCAAAATATGAGATTGAGGATGAAGCCCGGGATATCCAGCCGCTTTTAGAAACGATAGTAGATAATGTTCCCGATACCCAGGGGGATCCCGGTAAAAAATTCCAGTTTCTGGTTTCGGCCATTGAATACGACAGTTACGTGGGGAAAATAGGTACCGGCAAAATACACAAAGGTTCAGTTAAAGAGGGGGATAAAGTTGTGCTGATAAAAAAGAATTCCGAGAAAGTGGAATTCCAGGTTACTAAGGTGTATCTGTATTCCGGACTTAAAAAAGTTGAGACCGACGAAGCTTTCGCAGGAGATATAGTATCTATTGCGGGTACTGACGAGCTCGATGTGGGGGAGACCGTCGCCCACCGGGAAAACCCCGAGCCTTTACCTTTTATAGAAATAGATCCGCCCACTTTGGCCATGGAATTTTTGGTAAACGACTCACCTTTTGCCGGTCAGGAAGGCAAATACGTAACTTCCAGGCATTTAAAGAAAAGGCTGTACCGGGAATTGCAGTCTAATGTGAGTATAGAAGTGGAATACACAGAATCAACTGACAGATTTATAGTGAAAGGGAGAGGGGAACTTCAGCTGGCCATTTTAATAGAAAATATGCGCAGGGAAGGCTATGAACTGCAGGTATCAAAACCCAAAGTAATATTAAAAGAAAAAGACGGAAAAAAATACGAACCTGTTGAACATGTGACTGTAGATGTACCCGGTGAATTTACGGGTACGGTCATAGAAAAATTAAATAACAGAAAAGGGGAAATGGTAAATATGTCCACCGGAGATGGCGGGTACACCAGGCTTGAATTTCATATCCCCACCCGGGGGCTTTTAGGGTATAGAAACGAATTTGTCACTGATACCCGGGGTACGGGAGTTTTAAACCGGGTTTTTCACAAATACGGGCCATTCCGGGAAGACATATCCAGGACTACCAAAGGGGCGTTAGTTGCCGTAAAATCAGGTGAAGCCACAGGGTACGCTCTTTATAAACTCGAAGACCGGGGAGTATTTTTCATAAGTCCGGGAACCAGGGTCTACGAGGGGATGATAGTGGGAGACAGTAATTCGGAAGAGGATGTTTTAGTTAATGTATGTAAAACAAAAAAACTCACCAATGTCCGGGCCGCCGGTTCCGATGACGCCATAGATTTAGCCCCGCCCAAAGAATTTACCTTAGAGCAGGCTTTAGAATATATCAGCAAGGATGAGTTGCTGGAAGTAACTCCTGAAAATATACGATTCCGCAAAAAAATTCTCAATCACAAACGCAGGAGAAGAGCTGCGAAATAAATTTTACTAAATTACAGAAAAAACCTCTAAAATAACTTCAAAAGTATCCTAAGTTGCTGAGCAGAAAGAATAATCCCGTTAATCCGGTGAGCAGTCCAATACTTCCTATAAGCGGCGCGCGGTGGTCTATGGCAAAAATACCCTGAATTATACTCAGGGGTACAAATACTTCCGGCCACTGCCAGAAAATGCTCAGGAGTCCGGTAAGACATGAAAAGAATCCCAGCCATCTTCCCCGAATATGTTCTTCATGCTCAAGGGTTTTTTTTAATTCCTGTACTTCTCTGTAGGCTATTGTACGGGCGATTGAGCGCATTTCGCCAGGGGTTCTTTTTGTGTTTTTGTCTTTTTCTTCATTTGACATTTTTCTTTCCCCTTATAAAATATTTACTTTATTATACCATTTCAAAAAAATATTTTCAAAACAGGTAAAATAACAATAATTTTTGTGGGATTAATAAGGTATTACAAATTCAAATTTTAAAAATATAAAGGAGATATTATGAATAAGAAAAATTCGAGAAATAATGTAGAAAGTTCGGAATCAAATTCAATACACTGGCTGGAAAATTCGTTAAAAAAAAGTTCGGGGAATATGGAGGATGTTTTTGATGTAATTCCCCGGGGGATAGCTAAAGAAGCCCGGGAATTTCACAGGCAGATACCCGGATATAGGCAGACTCCGCTTAAGGGGTTGAATAATTTAGCCCGGATGTTAAATCTGGGGGGAATATGGGTGAAAGACGAATCCCAGCGCCTCAACCTTAATTCTTTTAAAGCATTGGGAGGGGCTTTTGCCATTTATTCTTATCTTAAAAATAAACTGGACCCGGACAGAGAAAAGATGTCTTTTGAAGAATTGCGCGCTGATGCGGTAAACGGAAATATTTCCAATACGGTATTTGCCACCGCAACTGACGGGAATCACGGCCGGGGAGTGGCCTGGGCGGCAAATAAACTGGGATACAAATCAATAATTTATGTTCATGAAAATACCAGTCAGCCGCGGATAGATGCCATAGAAAGTTACGGAGCTAAGGTACGGATTATTAAAGGTACCTATGACGATGCGGTAGAACAGCTCAGCCGGGATGCAGAAAGTAACGGGTGGCAGATTATATCGGATACTTCCTGGCCCGGTTATGAAGTTATACCGGCCTGGATTATGCAGGGCTACACTACAATGCTGGCCGAAGTTCAGGAACAGTTTGCAGGCATGGGGCTGGGTCAGCCTACCCATGTTTTTGTACAGGCCGGGGTAGGGTCTTTAGCTGCTTCGGTCTTAGGATTCTACCAGGGTTTAATGGAGGAAAATAGGCCCCGGACTGTAGTTGTGGAACCCTCAAAGGCGGCCTGCATTTTTGAATCGGCAAAAGAGAAGAAAAAAGTAAAATTTGAGGGAGAACTCGATACTATAATGGCCGGGCTGGCCTGCGGAGATCCGAATCCAATGGCCTGGGAGGTTTTGAAAAAATGTACCGATTTTTTTATGGCCTGTCCGGATTTCGTGGCAGCCAAGGGTATGCGGATGTACGCCGTTCCCTTAGAAGGGGATCCGTTCGTGGTATCCGGTGAATCCGGCGCTGTTACACTGGGTGCTTTAACCCTAATTATGGAACAGGAGAGTTTGAGTTCACTGCGCCAAAAATTAGATCTGGGACCCGATTCTCAGGTATTGCTGCTTAATACCGAGGGAAACACCGATCCCGAGTACTTCAGAAGAGTGGTCTGGGAGGGAACCCATCCTCTGCCCAAAAAATTTAAAATTGCTGAGAAATAAGTTAAATCCCCATAATATTTAATTACGGTAGTTTTAATAATTTAATTTGACAAAAGATATTTCTTTAATTATTATAACTATAAAAGTTAGTCATATAACTATAAAAAATAGTAATACGGAGAAAATAAAAATGCTTGAACCAATATTAGGCAATGAGACAGTAGAAAAAGTTTTACTTTTCTTAGAAGTATACGGCGAGGGATACGGAAGACAGATGTCAAAAACATTTGACATACCCATTCGTGGCATACAGCAGCAGCTAGAACGGCTTGAAGACGGAGGAGTTGTAGTTAGCCAGAAAAAGGGAAGAACAAGAATATACCAGTTTAATCCCAGGTATGTATTTTTAGATGAATTAAAAGCATTACTTGAAAAAGACTTGGATGTATTGCCGGAGGAGGAAATTAAGAAGTACTACCGAAAAAGAACCAGACCCAGGAGAAAAGGAAAGCCGTAATGGAAAATATTAATTGGGAAGACATAGATATAAAAGAGCTATCCGGGTTGATTTCTGAAAAATTGAAAGCTAACGGTATAAACAGTATACTTGTAGGAGGAGCCTGTGTAGTTGTTTATTCTGATAATGAACATACCTCGTATGATCTGGATTTTGTAACATACAGTAATTTAAATGAAATAAAACCGGTATTGGAAAAATTAGGCTTTAAACAAGAAGGGAGCAGGCACTTTGTAAATGAAAAATGCAAGTTTTATATTGATTTTAACCCGCCCCCTGTTTCTGTAGGAAAGGAAGAGGCAATAGATAAATTTAATAAGATTAATACGGAAAGGGGAATAGTTGAATTATTTACTCCTACAGATTGCGTAAAAGACAGATTGGCAGCTTACTATCACTGGAATGATCCCGAATCGTTGGAGCAGGCTATTATGGTAGCAAAAAGACAGAAAATAGATATAAATGAAATAAAGAGATGGTCTAAAAAAGAAAATTCGATGGAAAAATTTACTAAATTTATTAAATTATTGAATAAAAAATAATTTTGCGGTAGAATAAAGTAAAAAGTAAACGGTTTTTCATGCTCAAAAAATAGGTGATTTTTTTTGGGTTTGTAATAAAAAAGTAAACGGATCTCCGGCAAAAGCCGGAAGGAGTTATTATTAACAAAATATTAATATTAAATACTGATGATGTGAATTTTAATTCAGGAATAGAAAGATAAGCATATTTCCGACCTGTAGAAGGGGCGGTTTTTTTTATGTTATGGGAGATAAAAAAATGAAGTTAAATAAAATAATTTTATTTGGTTCATTAATTTTACTAACAGGATCAGTATGTTTTGGAGCCGGACGAAGAAGTGAAACTACAAATCGGGAAAAAGTTGAAGAACCGGTTTCTGAGCAGGGAGAAAATAGTGCTCAGATTTTCAAACAAGATAAAAATGAGGAATTGGTAAAATATGTATATGCAGACGATATGGATATTTATATTGAACAAAAAGCATATTCATTTATTTCCAAAAACCCAGCCCTAAAACAAACTCTAACAAAATGGATAAATTATAATACAAACCACAGAGCTTCGAGAACAAATTATACAAAAATCTATGAATTGTTAAGCGAAAGATATTTAAAAGAACGTTATCCAGAAGTGACTAATGCACAAGAGTACAAAGAGATCGCTTCTAAATATAACGAAATTTATTTTTATTATTTTTTAGCATTTGAAAAATTAAAAAAAATAAACAAAAATCGAATTGAAATAATTTTTACCGCATGGTATTCATATGAAGGAATTACTTACAAGGTTTCTGCGGGAGATTACTTTTTAAAAACAAATAACACCTGGAAATATGACGGTGCTCCCGAAGAATATCCTTACACTAAGGAAAAACTAGATATACATTTTAACCCCTAAATTCGATAAAAAGGGGACGGTTGTTCATGCTCAGTAAATAGGTAGCTTCTTTAGTAGAAGGAAGAGAAAAAAGGATATTAAAATAAAAAAAAACTATTGTTCAATTAGTGTTAACAGGATTAATTCTTTTTATTTTTGGATGTGCCCGAGAAGATAAATTATATTAGCTATTATAAAATTAACTACGGGATTAAATTTTTAATTGAAAAAACTTAAAAAATATATTAGAATTAACGTAAGTTAACTATTAACTATTTGGTTAACGAAAGTTAAGTTATTGAAGTTAGGTTAACGGGAGAAAAAAATGAGTAAAAAAGATAAAAAATTTTTAACCACGACAGAGTTGGGGGAGATTCTGGGCATTTCCAGGGTAGCCGTATATAAAAAAATCAAAAAGGGGGAGATAAATGCAATTAAAATAGGCAAAAATTATGCGATCCCGTTTGATGAAGTTTTAGGGGATAAACTCAGTGATAAAGATAAAAAAGAGCTTGACAAAGCTGTAGAAAAAACGGTTGAGGAGTATGGAGAAGTACTTAAGTTACTGGGAAAAGAATAATTATACCTGGTAAGGTATCCCAGTATTGTCATAAATACTAGTGAAAAAGATAACTTTAAAAGAAATAAAGCATATTTCCCATTCTCTGGCTTCAAAATTACTGAAGTATGACGAACCGATCCCGGATTTTTCTACAAGATATCCTAATATTTTAGAAAGCTGTATTGCCGTACCGTTTCAAAGTTATTCCAGTAAAGATCTTTACCCGGGGCTTATAAATAAAACCTCAATCATGTTTTATCTTATGGTGAAAAATCATCCTTTTAAAAATGGCAATAAGCGAATAGCGATGACCTCTACTCTTGTTTTACTGTATAAAAATAAAAAATGGCTTAAAGCGGATGTTCAGGAATTTTATCATTTTACAATGTGGGTAGCTGACAGTCCATCGGATTACAAAGAGGAAACTGTTAACGCAATAAAAAAATTTTTAAATAACCATTTAGTAAAAAGAGCGTAGTGAAATAAACAAAGTATATTTTATTTGATGGAGTTACAACGGTAAAATAATAGATAGAATACAAGATATTAGTCCGGAAATAATAAAGTAAGAACTAATTTAAATTATAAAACCCGGAAGGGGTTGGTATTAATTTTGTTCTTAACTATCCGGACATCCAGATTATTTTCTTTTATCTGTTCTTTTAGATAGTCTGTTAAAGCTTTTTGCATAATTTTTTCGGTGCCGTAATGTCCGGCATCGATAATATTAAGACCTCTCTCTTTGGCGTTTTGGCCGTCGTGGTATTTTATTTCGCCGGTTATGAAAAGATCCGCTCCTCTGGCTGTGGCGCTTTTTATAAAATCGTTGCCGCTTCCCGCACATAGGGCCACCTTTTTAATTTTATTTTCAGGGTCGCCTATTACTTTAACATTTTTAAGTTTCAGGGCTTTCTTAACTTTTTTAGTATATTTTTCTAATGTGGTTTCTTTTTCCAATTTTCCGATTCTGCCCAGCCCTAAAGTTTTGCCCCGGTTTTCCACCGGATATATATCATAGGCCACTTCTTCGTAAGGGTGAGCGTTTAGCATTTTCTTTATAACTTTGCTTAGATCTTTTTCCCGGACTATGGTTTCCAGCCTGTATTCTTTTACCCTGTTAACTTTGCCCGGAGTACCCATATGGGGATTTGTGCCCTGTAATGGCTTAAATGTGCCCGTGCCTTTCTGATAGAAAGAACAGTGGCTGTAATTCCCTATCCATCCCGCCCGGGCACTGCCTAAGGCATCCCGGAGGTCATCAAGCGATTTTTCGGGGACAAATACAACCAGCTTTTTTAAATTTTTGTGCTCGGTGATATTCAGGATACTAGTATCTTTTATTCCCAGTTTTTCGGCCAAAACATCATTTAACCCCCCGGGAGCTATATCGTAATTTGTATGGGCCGCATAGAGGGCGATCTCATTTTTTATTGCTTTTTTTATGATTTGCCCTTTGGGAGTATCGTAGGTAATGGATTTAAGGCCGTTGAATATAAAAGGGTGGTGGGATATGATTAAATCCGCTTTTATATCTATTGCTTTATCTAAGACGTCTTGGTTTATATCCAGAGTGACCAGAACTTTTTCAACCGGCTGATTGTATCCTCCGACCTGCAGCCCGACATTATCCCAGCCCGCGGCCAGGTTTGGGGAAGCCATTTTTTCTATTAGTTCAGTTACCTGCTGTAATTTTACGCCCATTTCTTAGACCTCCTAATTTATAAATTTTACTGGTGTATTCAAAAATTCTCTTTTAAATAATATAAAATATTTTACGTAATTTACAAATATTTGGGCCGGTTTTTATTTGAATACAAATTTTAGTATGATATTATTTAAATTATGTTTACAGAGTAGTGCGGAGGATAAATAAAAAATAAAAAATGGATAAAAAAGAACTTGAACTAAAATCTTCGGCCATAACCCTTTCGGATATGGAGATATTTATATTTCCCGAACTTCTGTATTCACTGGTTCTGGCAAATATTATGTCTCCAAAATTGTGGGAGTGGAAAGACGATCTCTGGTTTGAGGGAATACACCGGAAAACGGATACGGGCAAACTTAAAAGATTAAAACAGTACATAATGGATAATTATGTATTCAACCTGGATTTAAATACCTGGGGGTTGACCGACAAGGACAGGGAACTGGAAAGATTTAAAGAATTTATCAGTCCCGAAGAAATTGAAAAGACCAACGCTTTGTTCGGCTACGAAGGCGACAAGTATTATTTTGATATAGATATACGGCGCCATTTCGGGCTGGATAAGTACAACGACGATGTAATTCCCTACTGGAAGACAGAGACTCTCGAGGCTATGAATGCCTTTAAATATAAGGAAGATTATAGGACCGGCGCCGGAGAATGCGTTTCTTTGTCGGTGCTTTACGCCGCGGCCATGTTTGTGGTGCTGGAGATACCCTTAGAAAAGATTTTTCTCATGGCCACACCCTTACACTCCCAGAATTTCATAAATACGGGTGATGGGGCGCTTACCAATAACCGGAGGATTATAACAAAAAGCAAGTGGTTTAACGGTACCCCCCTGTCCATGAAGGCAAGAAGAGCCCTGGAGAATGAACAGGTCACCATGGTTTTTTCTAATTCAGGATATATTCATACTTACTATCCGGAGGCTACAATAGATAAAGAGCAGTATGAAAAATTTAAGGAAAATCTGAATTCTTATCTTCGGGCCCCGCTCAATAAAAAGATACTGGGTAATTTTTTGCGGGGTAAGACAGATATTCACGAATGCATACAGTACAGGTACAAAATTCGTGGGAAAGATTATTATATAGCTCTTGAAGAAATTTTTCACTACGAAGAAAAGACACCGTATTTTTTTACTCACAAGACCCGGGAGCATCTTTTAGAAGATATAGATATAGAAGAGTTTCACCGGTCCAAACTTCCGGACAGAATAGTTTTGAATGACCTTGAAGATTATGTAGAGGATAAAGAGATAGATCTTGGCGATGAACAAGAACTGGACCGGCTCAAAGAAATTTTTTCACAGGACTGTGTAAACGCTCATAAACTTATTAAGGAATTAAGGAGTTTTTGTATAACCGAGCCCAGATTTCCGGATAAACCGGATAAGAAATTTATCAGGCAAAATGATGGGATAGATTTAAAACCGGATATGTCCAGAAAGGAGATGGTAAACCGGCTGGAAGAGTTATCCAATGTCAACCGGACCGCCGGATTGGCTTTTTACGCTTACAGGGATATATCCCGCACCGAACCTATTGTATTTTTAAAGGCCGCCGTCTGCAGAAACCCCGTTTGTGTAAAAGCCCTGAAAGAAAAAAATATAAGAGATATTATATCAAAAGTGGAAGAATATGATTCAGAATCTATTTATTCGTCTTCCCGCCGTCTGGCCCAGCCCGATGAAGTATTTAATTACAGCCGCGGCGACGGCCTGGAAAAATGCATAATGGCGGCCAATGTTATTGAAAAGAAAGACGAAGTTGAAAATGTAAAAATAAAAATAGAAGATGGCAAAGCGGTTTTGATAGTTGATAACTCTGATTTTCAATTTGATTGCAATAAACAGATATCTTCCGGACGGTGGACTATTAAACCAAAATTAGATACAGATTAAACAGATTTGTAAAAGTACTTTAAAATTAAGAAGAAAAAATGTATATTTAATATATAAATGAAACAAATTCAGTATAAATGTATAAAAAAATAAGGAGAAATTCACAGATGTTAAAAAAAATAATTCCGGTAATATCACTTTTAATTCTGGCAGGGTGCTCTACTACGGGAGTGAGGATACATAATTACAGGAAAGTAGCGGTACTTGACGATTCAACATCCTCCGGAGCGGACCGGGCGGAAGATAAACTTGTCTCTAAAATGGTTACCGACATAACCAATAAAGGGTATTACAAAGTAATTGAAAGAGAAAGAATTCAGGATCTTGTGGATGAGAAAAAATACAGTTCATTAAAAGAAGGGGATAAAGATTCGGTTCTTTCCACCGGTCAGCTTCTGGGAATAGATGCCATAATATTTACTGATATTGATTCCTATGACGTTGAACAGTATGAGGACGAAGGTTATATCAAAGAACAGCTTAAAGAAAAGACCGTTGCCTCCCAGCAAGCGTCAAACCGCAAAATTGTAGTAAAAGAGGAAACAGAATCCGGCCGGAAAGAGGATGAGGCGAAAAAATCAGGCAGTGAAAGTGACGATATTGATAAAAAATTAGAGGAAAATATAGCTGAAAAAAAACAGATAGAAAAAGAGTATTCCCAGCTTTTGAATAACAAGGAGGAACAACTTAAAACAATAAGGAAAAATAGAAAAACTAGAAGTGGAGATAAACAGAAAAATCTAAAAAGATTAGAAAAAGAAATTGCCAAGCTGGAAAAAAAATTAGATAAGAATTTAAAAGAAAAAGACCGGCTGGAAAAAAATTACGTCAAAAAGCTGGCCCAAAAAGAGAAGCAGCTTAAGATGTTGAAAAAGAAAAGAAAAAATAAGAAAAATTCCGGAAAAGAAAAAAATACGACGAATAAAGGTAGTAAATCACCTGAAATTTCTAAGGAAAAAGATAGATATACTAAAGATTTAAGTAAAATAGAAGAGAATATTGAAAAGTTAAGACAGGCCAAAGAAAAGAAACAGGAAGAAAAAAAGAAAATTAAAGAAGATATGGCCCAAAAAAATTCTAATGTGGAACAAAAATTAAACCGGATAGAAAAAGAGAAAGAACAGTTAAAAAGTAAATATACTGAAAATTTAAGTAAAATGGACCGGCAGATTGAAAATTTAAAACAGCGGCGTAAAGATAAAAAGTCAGAAAAACAGACGGTTCAAAAGAAAGCCGGTAAACAGCTAACCAAAATAGAGAACGAGCAGGAAAAGATTAACGCTGAAAAATCCCAAATAAAAGATAAATATACTGAAGAAAAAAATAAGAAGGACAAACAGCTAGAAAAGTTAAAGAAAGAAAAAAACAGTAAAAAATCCGATAAACCTAAAAACAAGAAAAAACCTGATAAAGCAGTTGCCGGGTTGAATAAAAAAATAAAAGAGATTACTAAAGAAAAGAAGGACCTGAAAGAAAAATACGATACGGATTTAAGCAAAAAAGAGAAACAACTTGAGAAATTAAAGGAATCCAGAAAAAAGAAGGAGAAAGAGAAGCAGAAAAAAGAGAAAAATATAGAGGAGCGGATAGCTAAAATAGATAAAGAGCTTAAGAATACCACTGACCAAAAGAGCCGGTTAAAGGAAAAGCACTCTGAAAATTTAAATAAGAAAGAAAAACAGCTTGAAAAGTTAAAACAGACCGCAAAGACCCAAAAAAGTGAAGGGCCAAAAAAACAGGAGAAACTGGAACAAGATATCACCGATCTGGAAGAAAAAATAGAACTGGCATTAGAAGAAAAGTCAAAGTTAGAAAAAGAATATGCCAAAAATTTACGGCAAAAAGAAAAACAGTCTGAAAAGATAGAAAAGAATGAAGAAGAAATTCAAAAAAATAAAGATAAGCAGATTGCCAAAACGGAAGAAAAAATAGCTGAAATAGAGAACAGATATACTAAAGATATAGATGAAGTTGAAAAACAGATTGAGAATTTAAAACAGCTCATAGAAAAGAAAAAAAATGAAAAACAGGAATATCAGGAAAATATAGATAGTGAGTCAACGGATTTAGCGGAAAAAATAGAGCAGATAACTTCTGAAACGGACCGGATAGAGGATACATATACCAAAATTTTAAATGAAAAAGAAGAGGAGATTGAAAAATTAAGACGTTCCAAAGAAGAACTCTCCGATGAACAAAAAGCTAAAGATGACTCTGAAGACGAAAAAATGACTGCAAAAGAGTTGAGTTCTTCAACTGCTTCAAGTAAAGAAGAGACCACAAAAGAAGTTCTTGTTTCTCAAGACAAAGTTGCTAAAAAAGGATATGTCAGTGGAAATATAAGAATGGTAGATGCCAAATCCGGCGAAATAATTAAATCCCAGAATAACAGTAAATCAATTATATATATAGCGACAACAACCAATCAGGCTCTTAAAATGCCGGCTGACGAACGAATTCTCGATGAGCTCACCGGCAATTTGGCTCAAACTTTCAGTTATTCAATATCTCCGGGAAGAATAGGGGGACTTAGAATTTTACATAAGGGGGATGATGAGCTGACAAAATTGGGAGTAAAATATGCCAAGCAGGGGCTCTGGTTTGAAGCGGAGGAAAAGTGGGAAAAAGCTCTACAGTTTAATCCTAATAATTCATATGCTCTAAATAATATGGGAGTGGCCAGTGAAAGAAAAAAGAGGCTTGAAAAAGCGCTTGAAATCTATGAAAAAGCATTATCAATAAATCCGGGAGAAAAAGCTTTTATGAGGAATCTTTCCCGTGCCCGCCGCGAAAAAGAGTATATTCGTTAA